>CALRNP020000001.1:0-66259 GCA_943369575.1 Azorhizobium sp. AG788
CCAAAGCGAACGGGTACGGGCAACGCCCACCTTCCAATTCTTCGCCCTGCGGGACGGCAAGGCTCGGGAGGTGGCGCGCATGCCGGGCCTGCTGCCACGGCCGGAGTTTTCAGCCATGTTCCGTTATGTAGCGACAGGGGCCTATGGGAGGGAAACGTTCGAAGCCTGGCTCGCTCGCGAAAGCGGAAAAAGCTGATACCGCACGTAGGGAACGGCCCCGGAACACCGGGGCCGAAGGACGAGGGCATGGGCCCGTCAAGGCGCCTGCAGCGTGGCTACTTGGCAGGCTTGTTCACCGGCGACTCAGGATCGAACAGATAGGCCACCACGTCCTTGATTTGCTGCTCGCTGAGTACGCCATTGTGCCCGAAGCGCGGCATTGCGGAACACGCAAGCACGGCCTGGGCATTGTAAACCTTGGCATAGGCGGTCTTGGCATCCGCGGCAGCAAACTTGCGGTCGGCACCATAATTGGCAAGGCTTGGTCCAAGCGTGCCGTAGCTGACCTCGCGGGGGTCCATCTGGTGGCAAGCATAGCAATTGCCCCCGCTCACGGTTCCGGGAGGATCTGAGAACTGCCCCCCACGCCCATTCTGCGCGACCTTCTCTCCCTCCTTCCAGCGGCCCAATAAGGACCCATCGGGATACTTCACGGTCTGCGACTCCCGGGCCGTGATGGCCTCGGCCTGCGCAGCAGAGGGCTGATTTCGCGTAACCGAACAGATCTGCATGGTCGCGTCGGGCACGAGGCGGGGCGCCCAGCCCTCCGGAAGCTTGGTAAAGCTCCGCTGCACGACTTGCTCCACCACAGCGGGCGTAGCCGGCGGAATCTGCTGAGCGAAGGCCGAGGCGATCGAGGCCGCGGCGGCGATACCTACTGCGGCGATAAGGAACTTTCGCATGTCGGTTCTCCCCGTCAGCGCTTGATGGAGGGCACGTTGAGCTCGCCCCCAGCGGCCTGCGCGTCCAGGAAGACGGTCAGTGCGGTGACAACCTCGGAGGCGTAGTCCGGCGCCGGCATGCGCATCTGCCGATAGCAGTCCCAGATGCGATGCTGAAAGGTGCGCAGCGCGCTTTGTGAGACCCGATAGGTGGGCCAGGAAGACATGGTCGCCTGCGCATCCTTGCCGGGGATGTCGAGTTGCGGCAGGCCCTGCAGGCGGATACGCCGGCCCGGCTCTCCATGGCAGGTGGAGCACGAGAAGTCGTTGATGGACGAGCGCCGATAGAACAGGGATTCGCCGATTGCATAGGCCTCCTGCTCCTTAGGATGGACGAGCGGGACTGCGAGCTTCATGCCATTGGACTTGTTGGCGATGAAGGCGACGAGATCCTCCATGTCCGAGCCGCGCCCCGGTCCTGAAAAGGGACGCGCCATGATCGGCTTGGTGTCGACGCCCTGGACCTTCTCCATGCACCACAAAAGCCGCTGCTCGAGGTCCATCACCTTGTCCGCATCGGCGAAATAGCGCGGAAGGGCCGCGAATGCTCCCTCCAGTTTGCCGGGACCTTGGCCCAGATCGCAGGTCTCCAGCGACACGTTCTTCGTGCCCCTCGGATCGGCCCAGATCGCCTCGCCGCGGTCTACGGCGAGATAGCCGGGATTGGCCATCGGATCGTTGATCATGGCACGGTAGCGCTCGACCTCCTTCTCGCTCGCATCCTCCTGCGCCATGAGGGGCAGGAGGGGAACGAGGGTCAGAACGAAGGCGCACAGGCCCCTGATGAGTGTGGCGTTGGGTTTCATATGTCCTCCCGAACGTGACAGCCCGCGCGATGGGCTTTCTGGCTGAAGCCCTTGAAGGCGCGCGGGATCCGACCATCGTGCCGCCGCTCAATAGGCAGGGCCGATCTCCAGATAGCCTACTTTACATTCAAAAAAATCTATATCACAATATGTGAAATTGACTGATGACGGCGCGCCGCGCTTCGTCTCCATCATCAAATAAAAATAATGACTTATGGGTCGGCGTTGCGCGTCGGCCGCGGGAGGAAACGGATGACTTTTCACGTGGACGCCACCCTTGCGCCCTCACGTCGGCGTGCGCTGCAACTGGTTGGATTTGCGGCCTTCGCCGCGGTGCTCGCGCCTCGCATGAGCCTTGCCACAGAGGCGGATGTGGCGGACGAGATGCAGAAACTGTTCTCGGGCAAGAAGATCGGCGAAGGAAAAGTCAAGCTGGATCTGCCTGAGATCGCCGAAAATGGCTTGGTGGTTCCCATCAACATCGATGTGGAAAGCCCCATGACCGAGACTGATTTCGTGAAGTCGGTCCATGTCTTTGCCGATGGCAATCCGCTTCCTCAGGTCGTCACCTATCATTTCACGCCGGAGAGCGGGAAGGCCGCGGCCTCGACGCGGATGCGGCTGGCGCAGACGCAGAATGTGATTGCGGTGGCGGAGATGTCCTCCGGCGCGCTCTTTTCCGCCAAGGCGCAGGTGAAGGTGACCATCGGTGGCTGCGGCGGCTGAGTGCCGCCTGAAGCGAACCACAATAATCGCGGGCAAAAATTGCCCCTTGAACGTGTTGGAGGACACTCATGGCCATTAAATCCGCGCCCCGCGTGCGCGTGCCGGCACAAGCAAAAGCCGGTGAGATCATCGAAATCAAGACCCTGATTTCCCATGAAATGGAAAGCGGTCAGCGCAAGGACGCCGCCGGCAAGACGGTGCCGCGCGACATCATCAATACGTTCGAGGCCTCGTTTAATGGCCGACCGTTCTTCAAAGCGGAATGGTTTCCCTCGATCTCTGCTAATCCTTATCAATCCTTTTTTTACAAAGCCAAGGAGAGTGGTGAATTCACTTTCTCCTGGAAGGATGATGCCGGGGCTGAGCAAAAGTCCACCGCAAAACTGACCGTCGCCTGACGCCGAGATAAATCGCCGCCACTTATCTGCCTTTGAGGCGCGCAGTGCTGCCGTATCACGTGCTGATCCGGAGGACGCGCCCCCATGACTTCTGGAAAGCGCGATCACTATGATATCAAGGCGCGATTTTCTCTCAGCCGGAACGGCGCTTGCAGGCATTCTTGCGGCGTCGGGCACGGGGCTGGCGCAGGCGGTCGGCGGGCAGCTGACGCAGAACGATCTTCTGAAGTTCGGGAAAGGCGGCACGTTCACGCTTCTGCACGTCACCGATATTCATGCGCAACTGCTTCCGCTCTACTTCCGTGAGCCATCGGTCAATCTGGGGGTGGGAGACGCGCGGGGCGTGCCGCCACACCTCACGGACATGGCCTTCCTCAATTATTTCAAAATGAAGCCCGGCACGCGCGACGCCTATGCACTGACCTCCGAGGATTTCACCGCCCTTGCCCGCAGCTATGGCCGTATGGGCGGTGCGGATCGCCTTGCTACCCTGATCAAGGCCATCCGCGCCGAACGGGGGGCCGACAAGGTGCTGCTGCTGGACGGCGGCGACGGGTTGCAGGGCTCCTGGTCATCGCTGAAGACCCAGGGCGAAGATATGGTGCGGGTGTTCTCTGCCCTCGGGCTCGATGCCATGGTGGGGCATTGGGAGTTCACCTATGGCGCCGACCGGGTCACCCAGATCAAGGAGACCGCTCCCTTCGCCTTCCTGGCCCAGAATGTCCGCTCGGTCGAATGGCAGGAGCCGGTCTTCGACGCCGTGAAGACCTTCGAGAAGGGCGGCGCCAGGATCGCGGTCATCGGCCAGGCCTTTCCCCGCACTCCCATCGCCAACCCCCGCTGGATGATCCCGGACTGGGAATTCGGCATTCGCGAGGAGGAGATGCAGAAGCAGGTCGATGCCGCCCGTGCCGAGGGGGCGGACGTGGTGGTTCTGCTCTCCCACAATGGCTTCGACGTGGACCGCAAGATGGCCTCGCGGGTGAAGGGCATCGACGTGGTGCTCACCGCCCATACGCACGATGCCATGCCCGCGGTGACCCAAGTGGGCAAGACCCTGCTGATCGCCACCGGGTCTCACGGCAAATTTCTCTCGCGCCTCGATCTTGATGTGCAGGACAAGAAAGTCACCGGATACAGGTTCCAGTTGATCCCGGTATTTTCGGACGTGATCGCGCCGGACCCGGACATGGCCAAACTGGTGTCGGATATCCGCGCCCCTTATGCCAAGGACCTCGCCCGCGAGGTGGGGCGCGCCGACAGCCTGCTCTACCGGCGCGGCAACTTCAACGGCACCTTCGACGACATGATCTGCGACGCGCTCATGCAGGAGCGTGACGCGGAGATCGCTCTCTCTCCAGGCTTTCGTTGGGGAGGAACACTGCTTCCAGGCGACCCCATCTCCTTCGAGACCATCTCCAACGCCACCGCCATCACCTATCCTGCTTGCTACCGCAACACCATGACCGGAAAGCAACTGAAGGACGTATTGGAAGATGTTGCTGACAACATCTTCCATCCCGATCCCTATTTCCAGGGCGGCGGCGACATGGTGCGGGTGGGTGGCGTCGGTTATGCCATCGACGTTGCCAAGGGCGTGGGCCAACGCATTTCCGATCTCACCTTGCTGAAGACGGGAAAGCCGCTCGAGGCAGACAAGGCCTATACGGTCGCCGGCTGGGCCTCGGTCGCCCAGAACGTGGAAGGTCCGCCGGTCTGGGAGATAGTGGAACGCTATGTGGCGGGTGCAAAGACGGTGAAGATCATGCCCAATGCGTCGGTGAAGGTGACGGGAGCCTGACGTCGATGCCGCGGGGTCTTCGCTTTGCGTCTTGCGCAGGATTTTCGTCAATACATTCAAATAGTCGAATAGTAGAATATTTGGGAGGGCGCCATGTCCGACACTGAAGGATCCTCCATCAGCCGTTCTGCCGAAAGCGGTCCTGCGACGCATCTGTCGCGACGCCGGTTTCTGTCCGTGGCGGGGGCAGGCGCGGGGGCCGCGGCGGCCAGTGCCGGCTCATTTTTCGCGGGGTCAGCCGCTGCTGCCGAGCCTGATCCCAACATCGTGCCGGTGCCCGATTGGTCTAAAACGCTGGGCGCGGGGGTGAACGTCAACCCTTACGGCAAGCCGTCCAAGTTCGAGAAGGACGTGGTGCGGCGCGAGGTGGACTGGCTCACCGCCAGCCATGAAAGCTCGGTAAGCTTCACCCCACTCTATGCCCTCGATGGCGTCATCACGCCCAGCGGCCTGTGCTTCGTGCGCCATCACGGCGGCGAGGCGGAGATCGAGCCGGACAAGTATCGTTTGATGATCCACGGCATGGTGGACAAGCCGCTGGTGTTCACGCTTGAGGATATCAAGCGCATGCCCGGCCGGGTCAATCGCGCCTATTTCCTGGAGTGCGCGGCGAATTCCGGCATGGAGTGGCGTGGCGCACAATTGAACGGCTGCCAGTTCACCCACGGCATGATCCATAATGTCTATTACACCGGCATTCCGCTGCGCAGCCTTCTGGACATGGCCGGCGTGAAGCCGAAGGGCAAATGGGTGCTGGCTGAGGGCGCCGATGCCGCGGTGATGACCCGCTCAATACCTATCGAGAAGGCTCTTGACGATTGCCTGGTGGCCTTCGCCATGAACGGGGAGGCGCTACGGCCGGAGCAGGGCTACCCGGTGCGCCTGGTGGTGCCCGGCTGGGAAGGCAACATGTGGGTCAAGTGGCTGCGCCGGCTCAAGGTGGGCGACCAGCCGTGGCAGCAGCGCGAAGAGACTTCGAAATACACTGACCTCCTTGCCGATGGTCGTTCGCGCCGCTTCACCTTCATCATGGATGCCAAGTCCGTGGTTACGAGCCCCAGCCCGCAGGCGCCCCTGAAGATGAAGGGGCCGAATGTGCTGTCCGGCATCGCATGGTCCGGGCGTGGCGCCATCCGGCGGGTGGATGTCTCTCTGGACGGAGGGCGGAATTGGACCACCGCACGCATCGAGGGCCCGAATACGCCCATGTCCATGGTGCGCTTCTATCTCGACTTCGACTGGGGTGGGGAAGAACTGATGGTGCAGTCGCGCGCCATGGATGACACCGGGTACGTGCAGCCGACCAAGCAAGAGCTTCGCGCCATTCGCGGCACCAACTCCATCTATCACAACAACGGCATCCAGACGTGGCTGGTGCGCTCCAATGGGGAGACGGAAAATGTGGAAGTCGGCTGAGGCACTGATCATCGCCGCCGTCCTGGCCGGCACCCTCGCCATCGCTTCCGTCTCTGTCGCCGCCGATCCCGCAGTTCCCCAGGCCAAGGGCGAACCGACGAAGAAGGGCGCGCAGGTCAAGGGCGAAACAGCCCAGACCAAGGGCCAACAGGCGGGCCATATGCCGGCCGGGGCTGGTGCGCGCGCGGCTCCCGCGAAAGTCATTCTCCTCGGCCGGCCCGCCGTGCCTGAGGAAATCGCGGCCTGGAACATCGACGTGCGCCCAGATGGCGAGGGTCTTCCCGAGGGGAAGGGCTCAGTCAAGCAAGGCGAGGAGATCTTCTTGCAGAACTGCGCCGCCTGCCACGGCGAGTTCGGCGAAGGCGTCGGCCGCTGGCCGGTACTCGCGGGCGGCAAAGGGACGTTAAAATCCGATCGGCCGGACAAGACGATCGGCTCCTTCTGGCCCTATGCGTCCACCGTCTTCGACTATGTCCATCGGGCCATGCCGTTCGGTAATAGCCAGTCACTCACTGCGGATGAGACCTACGCACTGGTCGCCTATCTTCTCAACCTCAACGAGGTGGTGCCGGACTACTTCGTGCTCTCCAAAGAGAATTTTCCCAAGGTGAACCTTCCCAATGCGGCGGCCTTCTATGATGACGACCGGGAGACCGCTGAAAGATCGTTCTGGAAGTCCGCCCCCTGCATGAAGGACTGCTCCGGCGAGGTGCATGTGACCGCCCGCGCCCAGATCCTCAATGTGACGCCGGACAGCGATCCCCCGAAGGGCAATCTGGAGTGAGGTTCGCCCGCTGGCCGTTGACCACCTCCGTCTGCAACCATCCCGGAAAGGAACCTCGGGTGCGAAAGATTTTCCAGCTTGCAACCCTCTTCGTGCTCGCCGCAGCCAGCCATGCCATGGCGGAGCCGGATGCCGCGGTGGGCGAGTCGGTCTTCAAGAAGTGCATGGCGTGCCACGCCATCGGGCCGGACGCCAAGCCGAAGGTGGGGCCGCCGCTGAACGGCATCGTCGGGGCGAAGTGGGCGCATTTCGAAGGCTATTCTTATTCTCAGGACCTCAAGGACGGCGGCGCTGCAGGAAAAGTCTGGGACGCTGCAACGCTCAGCGCGTATCTTGAAAATCCGAAGGCGCTCGCCCCCAAAGGCAAAATGGGGTTTGCGGGCCTCAAGAAGGATACCGAGCGTGCGGATCTCATCGCGTACCTCGCTCAGTTCGATGCCAATGGCGTGAAGAAATGAGCGCGAGGAATGGCGGGATTTGCACCGCTCAAACTGTTGTCGCGCCGCGTGCGTGTCGATGTTTGGCAGGCCGGATCGAAGCCTGAATTTTGCGCTTGTGTTCCCCGGTACGCCAGCGCTCGAAACGACACCAAGGCGCGCTAAGCGCTGCATGACGGGAGGGAGACAATGCCCCATTTCGACCGCCGGGCTTTTCTCGGCACCATGGCGCTTGCGGGCACAATTCCTGTCGCGGCGCATGCCGCGCAGAATAGTCAACTCGCGGATATTTCGAAGGAAGCCGACAGCGCCTGCCTCTATCACTGCGACTATGGCGACCCTGAGCGTTTCACACAGACCTTGAACAATATCTCGAACCATTATGCGGCCTATGGCGCGGACCCGTTCGCCATCCAACTGGTGTTGGTGGCTCATGCGGGCGGGGTGAAGTTCTTTCTCGACAACCTGGCTGGTACCATGTGGGCGAAAGAGACGATCGATCCGCAACTGACGGAAAAGGCCGATTCCCTCGCCAAGAATGGCCTCAAGGTTTATTTGTGCTCGTTGACCTTCGAGCGGAACAACCTTGATAAAGAGAGGGCGCGCAAGGCGCCCTATATCAGCTTCGTGCCGTCTGGGGTTGCCACCGTCGGTGCACTGCAGAACAAAGGTTTCGCCTATCTCAAGGTCGGATGACCCCATGGCTGTTGATCCTGTCGCCATTAACCCGGCGGGCGATGGGGGGGTGATCTCCCGTCGGGCCTTGCTGGGCGTGGCGGCATGGGCTGCGGGCACGGTGGCGGCGCCCTGCGTGCGTGCGCAGGCCAAGCCCCGGCTGGTCATCGTCGGCGGTGGCGCCGGGGGCGCGTCGCTGGCCCGTGCGGTGGTCTCCGACAGTTCCGGCGCGATTGCCGTAACGCTCGTGGAACCCAATGCGCTGTACTTCGCCTGCTTCCAATCCAATTACGCGCTCGGTGGCCTGAGCGGCCTCGACAACCTGCTGTTTTCGTATGATGCGCTGGCGAAGACGGGCGTTGAGGTGGTGCCGGCCACGGCATCGGCCATCGACCGCGATCGCCGCGAGGTCAGGCTCACGGATGGTCGGCGCCTGCGCTATGACCGTCTGGCGCTGTCGCCTGGCATCGACCTAAAATACGACAGCGTTCCGGGCTGGAGCCGAGATGGCGCGGACGCAATGCCCCACGCCTGGTCCGGCGAACGGCAATTCCAGATTCTCCAGGCGCGGTTCGATGCGGTGCCGGACGGCGGTCTGATCGTCATTATCGCGCCGCCAAATCTCGCGCGGTGCCCGCCGGCACCTTATGAGCGCGCCTCGATGATGGCGTATGCGCTGAAGGCGTCCGGCCGGGGGCGGGCGAAGATCATCATTCTGGATCCCAAGCCGAAGTTCCCCAAGCAGGGCCTTTTCCAGGAGGGCTGGGAAGTCCTTTACCCTGGCATGATCGAATGGATGGCGCCGGACATTTCGGATGGTATCCAGTCGGTGGATCCCAAGACCGGCACCGTGGTCACCGGGTTTGAGACCTACGCCAACGCCGATCTTGTGAACGTCATCCCCGCGCAATGGGCCGGTACGATCGCCCATGCGGCCGGGCTCGTGGATGCCGCGGGATGGTGCCCGGTCGAGCCACGCACGCTCGCTTCGCTCATAGACCGGAACATCTTCGTCATCGGCGATGCCGCCTTCGCTGGCGACATGCCGAAATCCGCGTTCGCCGCCCATAACCAGGCTCAAGCCGTTGCCTCTGTGCTGCATACCGAGTGGCTGGGTCGTGATATTCCCCCGTCCAGCTATGCGAATGTGTGCTGGAGTGCCATCGCGGGTGATGACGTGGTGAAGGAAAGTAGCCGCTATGCAATTTCGGACGGCAAGATCCGCGAAACCGAAATCCAGCTCTCGCAGACCGGCGAAACCGCCGATCTGCGCCGCCAGCAGCGTGCGGAGCAGGCCGCCTGGTATGAGGCTATGACGGGCGGCGTCTTTCGGTGATGGGGTAAGGTTCGGCGGTGGGCCGACCTCCGGTGGCCAGCAACCGGCACGATCGGCATGCGGGCGGAAAGACGCGCGGTTCCGGTTCGAGGGATGCCTTCGAACCCGATTTCGTGGTTTGAGAGGGCTACCTGTTCGGCGCGAGCGCAACGGGCGCGATGGCCTCGCCACCAAAGAGGAACGGTTCGTGGCCTGGCCGGGGCGGGGAGCAGTGCATTGTACCATTTGTCAGGCTGAACAGGAGTTCATCAAGCGGGAAGTGACTGTCGCACGCCCTCATGCCACCGCAACGCGAGTATCTACTGTACGCAGCTAGAATTTCATTCGCTTAAAGCTACATGTGCATATAAATTTTAGGCCATATTATATATGGCGTCTGTGGAAAATAATTTCAAAGTACAGATCTACTTGTGCTTCTCCCCGTCCACGAGCATCGCAAGGAATGCGGTCACCTTCGCTGGCCGGAATCGGGCAGCGGGATAGACCGCATGGATGCCTCCGGTTGGCAATTGCCACTCCGGCGCGGCATGAACGAGATGACCCGACAGGATCAGGTCGGCAACCAGAAAATCCGGCAGAATCGAAAGGCCACCGCTGGCCAAAACCGCGGCGAGAACGGCGGGGGTCGTATCGATGGCGATCGCTGCTTGCATACGCACCGCACGGCGCTCGAGATCACCCCGTGAAAACTGCCACAGCAGCGGTTCCTTCAAAGCCATGTTGGCGACAAAGGGCAGCGCCGCCACGTCCTCCGGCTCACGAGCGGTCGCGAGTTGTTCCGCGAACCCGATGCCCCCGACCAGGATCTGCCGAAACGATCCGATCTTCCGGGCTTGAAGCGCTGAATCCTCCAGCCAGCCGACACGGATCGCCACATCAACCTCACCAGAGAGGAGATCCACCGTCTGGTCACGGAGCATCAATTCAACTTTGCATGCCGGATAGCGGGCAGTGAAGGCCGTTACTGTCGGGACCACCTTCGTGATACCGTAGTCATTTGGCGCCGTAATGCGCAATGTGCCAGTGGGTTCGGCCGCTACTTGTGCCAGTTCGCCGAATGCGTCCTCTGCCTCACGCAAAATCAGGATGCAGCGGGCGTGAAACATTCGGCCTGCCTCGGTGGGATGCACCCGCCGCGTGGTGCGGATCAGGAGGCTTGTGCCGATCTCACGCTCTAATTCAGCCACCTGCTGGCTGACGACGGCCTTGGTGATGCGAAGCCGCTCGGCCGCCCGGGTGAAGGAGCCAGTGTCGACCACCGCTGAGAAATAGGCCAGCCGGTTTAGATTCATGGCGGTCACTAGACATCGTCGCACCTGCAATTGTCAATATTAGGCATACAGTGTGTTAATTTTGTTGGTCTTCTGCATACCGGTCAGGCCTGCCATCTTAGGTCCAGACAGGGAGCAAGACATGGTCAACCAGACCCGCCTCACCTACCTTTTCGATCCACTCTGTGGCTGGTGCTACGGCGCCTCGCCCACGCTCGATCAGATCGCGTCCCGCAGCGACTTCAAGCTCAAGCTCGCCCCGACAGGCCTTTTTGCCGGTGAGGGTAGCCGACCTATGGATCCAAGTTTCGCAGCTTTTGCCTGGTCCAATGACCAGCGCATCAAGCGCCTGACCGGGCAAGAGTTCAGCGAGGATTATCGAAGCCAAATCCTGGGCGACCATACCCGCCTGTTCGACTCCGGTCCTGCAACCTTGGCGCTCACCGCCGTGGCACTGTCAGCCCCCGCCCGCGAACTGGAGGCTTTGAGCGCCATTCAGCGCGCTCGCTACATAGAAGGTCGCGACACCACCGATTTCAAGATCCTCTCAGATGTGCTGAACAGTTTGGGGCTGTCTGAGATTGCTGTGCGCTTACATGTGCCCGACGAGAGACTTCTCGACGCATGTCGCGAGCGCATCAAGGCCGCTCGGAATATCGCGCATCAGTTCGGTAGCGATGGCGTCCCATCTCTTATTGTCGGTGAAGGTGGTCACGGACGCCTCGTAAAGACGAGCGCGCTGCTTGCCGGCATCAATGCACTGCTTGCAGAGCTGCGAGCCACCTGATTTCCACCCCCGCGCCGATCCATCTCGCGTCTGTGACGCATGTATCCATATTTCGCGAAGGAGAAGAACCATGTTCACCCGGAGAGACCTCATGAAGACCACGCTCGCCGCTGCCGGAATGGCCGCGATGGCCCCCGCCGGCCTCGGCAGCGCCGCCGCCGCGGATCTGACCTGGAAGCACTTCCCCGCCGGCCCGAACGGCTTCTTCCGCGCCCCGGTGCTGGTCAGCGGCCCCACCGAAGCCATCCTGATCGACGGTGGCTTCACATTGTCCGACGGGCGCGCCCTCGCCGAGGCCATCAAGGCCAATGGCAAGCGGCTGACCACCGTCTATGTCAGCCAGAGCGACCCGGACTATTATTTCGGCCTGCGTCCGATCCAGGAGGCATTCCCCGATGCGCGCATCATCGCCGCCTCGGACACGATTGCCGCCATCAACGCCAATGTGGAGAAGAAACTGGCCACCTGGGGCCCGCAGCTCAAGGACAACGGCCCCCAGACCCTCGCCGACGTAGTGATCCCCAAGCCGTTCGACGGAAAAACGCTGACCGTGGACGGCCAGACCATCGAGATCATCGATGCGCAGGGCCTGCCCAACCGGCGCTATCTGTGGGTGCCCGCGCTGCAGGCGGTATTCGGCGGCGTGCTGATCTTCTCGGGCGTGCATGTCTGGACCGCGGACACCCAGACCAAGGACCTGCGCACGGCCTGGATTGCCACCCTGGACGCCATCGCCGCCCGCAAGCCCACCGTGGTCGTGCCCGGCCACATGACGGTGGATGCCGCGACCAATGTCTCGGCCGTGCAGTTCACCAAGGCCTATCTCATCGCCTTCGAGGAAGAACTGGCCAAGGCCAAGGGCTCGGCGGCGCTGATCTCCACCATGCAGGCCCGCTTCCCCGGCCTCGGCATGGAAGTGGCCCTCAACATCGGTGCCAAGGTGGCCACCGGCGAAATGAAGTGGGGCTGATCATGGGCGCCAATCTCGATCTGGTCCGCTCCACCTATGAGGGCACGTCGGAGGACAATGGCCGCAACCTGCTGGCAGCCCTTGCGCCCGACGCGGAGTGGACGGAAGCCGCCGGCTTTCCTTATGCCGGCACCTATGTGGGCCCGGAGGCGATCACGGCCGGCGTGTTCCATCGCCTGGGCACCGAATGGATCGGCTATCGCGCCGAGGTCCACACCTTCATGGAGGACGGCGACCGCGTCGCCGCTTTCGGCGTCTACTCCGGCACCTACAAGGCCACCGGCAAGTCCATGCGCGCCAGCTTCGCCCACCTTTTCGAGGTGAAGAACGGCAAGATCGTGCGCATGACCCAGTATGTGGACAGTGCCATGGTGCGCGCGGCCCTGAAGGCTGATTAGAGCCACTGTCAGGGACCTTCTGCGGTCGGGCAGATCACAGCTTCGGCCACTCCTCAATGGGTGGTCGAAGCAAATGAGGGAGGATCCTGACGTCGCCTGACGCAAGGACGCCATTAGTGGATGGCAAAAGCGAGTAAGGCTGTCTCTCCCAATTAACGCAAATGATGCTGCGACTTAAATGGGGCGGTTGGATGGGAATTCATCTGACACTATTAATGCAATTTTCTCGTAAAATTATAACAATAAAACTCCTTTGAATGGAGAGAGATACTCTCTCTAAGCCTTAATAAATCAAGGTCTTGCGAGGCCGGATCAGCTGGTGGCTGCCACACGGTGTCCAGCGGTCAATTGATTCAGCACACGGTCCAGCGGCTCCACGTCGCCGAATTTCGCGTCGATGTCGAACAGGTTCCAGGCGATGGCTCCGGCGATGCGGTCGCCCACCGCTTCGCGCACCACGATCGGCCGGAAGCCCTCCGCCATGGCATCTTCGGTGGAGTGGCGCACGCAGGCCGAGGCGGTGACGCCGGTGAGCACCACCGTATCAACGCCGATGGCCTTCAACAGGCTGGAGAGCGGGGTGCCGTGAAAGGCGCTGGCGCGCTTCTTCAGGATCACGAATTCCCCGTCGCGCGGGGCGAGGGCGGCGTCGATCTCCGCCTCCCAGCTCCCGGTCTTCATCGCCTCCAGCGGCACCTTGCGCGCCCACAGGCCCATGTCGGTCGCCGCGCCGGCGGTGACGTCATAGGCGGTGGTGGTGAAGACAATGGGCAGGCCCCTGGCGCGGAAGGCCGCGAGGAGGGCCTGATTGGCCGGGATCACCGTCTCCATGCCCGAGCAGGAAAACGGGCTGCCCGGCTGGGTCCAGCCATTGGCCATGTCGATGATGATGAGCGCCGGGCTGGTGCCGAAGCCCACCCGCCGCTCGAACCCCCGTTCGGCGTAGAAGGCGGAATTGGCGGCAAAAATCGACCCGAGGGTCTGGTTGAGCACATCGGTCATGGCTGGAGCTCCGCTGGTGGTGGGGCGTCAGGCGTCGGCGCGGTAGAGTGGGGTTTCCACATCGATGACCGGCGCCAGGGCTTCGCCCAGCGCCAGCAGTCGGGCATCGCCATAGCGCGGCGCCACGATCTGGACCCCCACCGGAAGGCCCATGGGGCCGGTGGTGCAGGGAATGCCAAGGCAGGGCACATGCAGCAGCGTCCAGATGGCGTTGAAGATGTGATTGCCGGTGTTGTAGGTGCCTTCCGGCGCCTCGCCGGGGGAGGCGGGGGTGAGCACCACGTCGAAATCCGCATAGAGGGCTTCGAAGGCCCGCCGGCAATCGGCGGCGAGGTTATAGGCGGCGATCAACTGCTCCGAGGTGATGCCCAGGGCATTGGTGACCCGCTCATGGAAATCGGCGTGCAGGCGATCACCGAACTCCAGGGCCACGTCCAGGAACGAGGCGCGGCCCTCTGCCATCATGATGGTGTTCTGCGCCTCGAACAGGCCGTCGAATGCCGGAGGCAAGGTCAGCTCCACCAGGGTCGCCCCCGCCTTTGACAGCCGGGCGCAGGCGGCCTCCAGGGCTTTTTCGCCCGCAGGCTCGATCTTGTGCCAGGATGGCGATTTGCACCAAGCGACCTTCAGCGAGGAGACCTCCGGCACGGCGAGCGCCCCCGCATCGTCCAGGCGGAAGGCGGTGGCCACCAGGGTGAGGTCCGCCACCGAGCGGCCATACCAGCCGATGGTATCGAGCGAATTGGCATATTGCTTGGCGCCCTCGCGGCTGACCGCGCCCCAGGTGGGCTTCAGGCCATAGATGCCGTTGAACGAGGCCGGGCGGATGTGCGAGCCGCCGGTCTGGGTGCCGAAGGCAAGCTGTACCTGCCGGTCGCCCACCGCGGCGCCCGAACCGGAGGAGGAGCCGCCCGGCGTATGGGTGAAATTCTTGGGGTTGCGGGTGGCAGCGCGGCGGCCGGCGGCGGCGAACTCCAGCGTGTCGGTTTTGCCCAGGATGACCGCACCGGAGCGCCGGGCAACCCCGACGCAGGCGGCATCGCGGGCCGGACGGTAATCCTGGAACACCGGGGAGTTATAGGTGGTGGGCATGTCGGCGGTGTCGATCATGTCCTTGACCCCGAACGGAAGCCCATGCAGCGGGCCCATGGGCGGGCGCTTGTCCAGTTCGCGCGCGGCGGCGATGGCCTGGGCCTTGTTCACATAAAGCCAGGCCTTCACCTGTGGGTCGCGCGCCTCGATGCGCGCCAGGCAGGAGCGGATGAGGGCTTCGCTGGTCAGCTTGCCATCGCGGATGTGGGCGGCCGCCTCGGCGGCGGTCAGAAAACAGGGTTCCATGATGGGGCTTTCTCAGGCAGAGGCGAGGAGGCTGGCGCGGCTGGGGGCGAAATCGTCGAGCACGGGCTGCAGCGCCTGCGCCACGGCCAGAAGGCGAGTGTCGGACAGGCGCGGGCCGACGAGCTGGATGCCCACCGGCAGCCCCAGATCGCCCAGCACCGTGGGGATGGCAACGCAGGGCGTGTGCAGCAGAGTCCACAGGCCGTTGAAGATCCAATCGCCGACCGTGTGCAGGCCCTTGGGCGCTTCCCCGGTGGCGGCGGGGGCCAGCACCGCATCGAAGCCAGAGGCGATGGCATCGAATTCGCGGCGGCAGATGTCGGCGAAATCGTAGGCCGCGACCAGCCGCTGGGGCGTCACGCCGCGTCCATTCTCCACCGTCAGCCGCAATTCGGGATGCATGCCGTCGCGGTCGCGCAGATATTCGTCATAGAGCGCCACCCGGCCGTCGCCGAACATGATCATGGTGTGGGCTTCCGACAGATCGGCGAAATGCGCCGGCAGCACGATCTCCTCGACGATGGCGCCCGCCCGCTGCAGGCGCTCCACCGCCGCCGCCATGGCCTGCTTCGCTCCGGCTTCGGCCTTGGCCCAATAGGGCGTTTCGCAATAGCCGATGCGCAGCCCGCGCGGATCGCGCGCTGCCAGATCCGTGATGCCCGGTAGTTGGAACGCCTGCGCCCCCAGGATCAGGTCATCGACGCTGCGGCCATACCAGCCCACCGTATCGAGGATGGGCGAGATCATGTGCACGCCCTCGCGGCTCACCGTGCCCCAGGAGGGCTTGAGGGCGTAGATGCCGTTGAACGAGGCGGGGCGGATATGGGAGCCTGCGGTCTGCGTGCCGAAGGCGCAGGGTACCTGATAGTCGCCCACCGCCGCCCCGGAGCCCGAGGACGAGCCGCCCGGCGTGTGCGCCAGATTATAGGGATTGCGGCTGGCGGCCTTGCGGGAGTTGAAGGCGAATTCCACCGTGTCGGTCTTGCCGAGGATGATCCCGCCGTTGTGGCGGACGATAGCGACGCAGGCCGCGTCCCGCGTCGGCCGATGCTGCTGCCAGGCGGGCGAATTGTAGGTGGTGGGCATGTCGGCGGTGTCCATGATGTCCTTCACACCGAAGGGCAGGCCATGAAGCGGGCCGGCCGCCGGGCGCTTGTCCCGTTCGCGGGCCTGACGGATGGCCAGATCCGGGTCCACATGCAGCCAGGCCTTCACCGCCGGATCGCGCGCTTCGATGCGGGCGAGGCAGGAGCGGACCAGGGCCTCGCTGGTGAGGCGGCCGGCCTTCATCTCCGCCGCCGCTTGGGCGGCGGTGAGGAAGCAGGGTTCAATCGTGTTCATTTGGGATCTCGCAGGGCGGTCACGGTGAAGAGATGGGCGGGCTCGTCCTCTTCCGAGGGCATGCGCGGCAGCGCGAGGCCGGCCTCGCGTACGGTCTGGGCCAGTTCGGCGAGGCGGGCGAACTGGTCGTCCGGCAGGCCCGTGAGCCCGTGGCGTGCGGCATAGAGCCGGATCTCGTCGGTGGTGGAGGTCTGGATGTCGGACATGCGGGTCCTTCCGGCTCAGAGCGCGGGACGGCGATCGCGCCACGGCGTCGCGGATTCATAGGCTTGGGCGATCTGCAACACGGTCGCCTCATCAAAGAAGCGGCCGACGATTTGCGCATTCAGGGGCAATCCGCCGGTATCATAGCCGGTGCAGATGGAGAGCGCGGGATGGCCGGTGACATTGAACACCGTGGTGGCGGTATCGGCAGTGAACGGTGTCACCGTGTCCGGTTCATCGAAGCGCGGCGCCACATGAAATGCGCCGGCGATCAGTAGCGCATCGCAGGATCGCACCAGGGCGTCGGTGGCGGCGACGAGAGTGCGGCGCAGCCGGGTGGCGGCCAGATAGTCCGCCGCGCGCACGGTGAAGCCGCACATCATCTTTTCGCGCAGGGCCTGACCCATTAGGGCGCTGCGCTCCAGAAAGTCCTGCTCGTGGATGGAATAGGATTCCGACCAATTGATCACCTTGGTCACGGAGCGGTAGTGCGCCAGCGGCGCCGGCAGGCGCACGTCGCGGATGATCGCCCCCTGACGCTCCAGGATGCGCGCGGCCTCCTCCAGGGCGGCGGCATTGGCGCCATCCAGATCCGCCCCCTCCGGGCCGAGGTCGCGGACGAAGCCGATCACACGGCCGCGCACGCCGGCATGCAGGGCCTGGCGATAGTCAGGCACCGGCACATGCGCGCTGGAGGGGTCGTCCGGATCGAAACCGGAGATGGCCTGCATTACGATGGCGCTGTCCTCCACCGTCCAAGTGAGGGGGCCGGTGTGGTCCAGGGTCCAGCAGTTCGGCAGGCAGTGCGCGCGGCTGACCCGGCCGAAGGTGGCCTTGAAGCCTTGCAGGCCGCAGGCCGCCGCCGGCAGGCGGATGGAGCCGCCGGTATCCGAACCCAGCGCGAACATGGCGGTTCCGGCGGCCACCGCCGCTCCCGCGCCGGTGGAGGAGCCGCCGGTGAAGCGGGCCAGATCCCAGGGGTTGCGCGCCACCGGGAACGGCAGGTCGTGATAGACGCCGCCATTGCCGGTGCCATATTCCCAGGTGTTCAGCTTGCCCAGCAGGATCGCGCCCGCTGCTTCCAGCCGGGCCACGGCGGTGGAGGTGGTGGTGGCCATATGATCCAGCATCAGCCGCGAGCCGCCCGTGGTGGGGAGTCCGGCCACATGATAATTGTCCTTCACCGCGAACGGGACGCCGTGTAGCGGCCCCTTCCAACGTCCGGAATTGATCTCTCGCTCAGCAATGCGGGCCGCCGTCAGCGCCCGCTCGGCGGTGACCCTGATATAGCTGTGCAGGCGGGCATCGACGGCATCGATCCGGGCCAAGAAGGCTTCGGTGAGGGTGACGGGAGACAGGCTGCCGCTGCCGATGAGGCGGGAGGCCTCGGCCACGCTGAGGAAATGCAGCGGCGTGGCGGCGTGGGAGAATGCCGAGGCTGAACCTGAGGTGTTCATGACGACCTTTCATTCGGCGGGGGCACGCGCGGGGGTATGACCCGGCGGCGATGGCAGCACGCCCGTGGCCCGCAGCAGGCGGAACAGATAGGGCGCGGACAGGATGACCAGGAAGATGCGGACCAGATGGAAGGCGACGATGATCGGCACATCGAGATGCAACACCTTGGCCGTGATGCACATTTCGGTGACGCCTCCGGGGGAGGTGGCCAGGATCATGTTGGCTGGGGAGATGCCGGTGGCATACGCCACCAGCACGCCGACGGTGGCGCATCCGGCCATCAGCACCACCAAGTTCACCAGCGCGGCGGGAATGAACCGCCGCATGCTGTAGATGAGCGTGCGCTCGAACTGCGAGCCCACCTGGGCGCCGATCAGCACCTGGCCCGCCGCCGAGAGCCAGGGCGGGATGGCGGATAGGTTGGCTTCCGACAGGCCCAGCACGCAGCCCACCGCCATGGGCCCCAGCAGCCAGGCGTTGCGGAACCGAAACCGCGCCAGCACGGCGGAGAAGGCAAAGCCCGCCGCCAATGTCACCACCAGCCCCAACGGGGCGAACGGCAGAACGCCATGGACGTTCGTGCTGTTGCCCCCGGCGCCGAACAGCGTCAGCGTGCTGGGGATGAGGATGGTGACCGAGACCACGCGCAGCAATTGCGTCACCGCGATGGGGAGTGGCCGCCCGCCGAACCGTTCCCCGACCATGCTCATTTCGGCGATGCCGCCCGGCACGCTGCAGAAGAAGGCGGTGACGTGATCCACCCGCGCGGTCTTGGCCAGCAGGAAGGACGCGCCGGCGCCGACCACCAGGGTGGTCCCGCTCGCTGCGATGATCACCGGCAAGTAGGAGAGCACGGCCATGGCCGCCTCCGGGGTAAAATAGAGTCCCAGCGCGATCCCGAGAACCAGCATGCCGGCGATGCGGCCCTCGTTGGAGCCGGTCACCGGCAGGCCGAGAAAGGTGGCCAACCCGCTGAAGACGATGGGGCCGATCATCCACGGCAAGGGGGTGCCGATCCAGGCGAACAGGGCGCCGCCGGCCGCGCTGATGGCAAGGCCGAGCGCGACCCGGCGGAGATAACCGTGTGTGCGCATGGGAGGAGTGTTCAACTCGCGATCAGCAGCGGCGCCTTCGAAAAGGCGAGGCCTTCGGCATATTGCAGACAGCGGGCCTGCTGCCCGCCCCCGAGTGGTAGGAGATCCGGTTGCTGGCCGATGCACGGCTCGCGCGCGGCGGCACAGCGCGGGGCGAAGGCGCAGCCGGGGGGCAGGTCGGTGAGGTCCGGCGGCGCGCCGGGAATGGGATCGAGCGCCACGCCGCGCATGTCGGCATGGATGGTCGAGTTCATAAGGCCCTGGGTGTAGGGGTGGCGCGGCTGGTCGATGACCTGTTCCACCGTTCCGGTCTCCACGAACTTGCCCGCGTACATCACCGCCACCTGGTCCGCGACCTCGCACGCCACCCCCAGATCGTGGGTCACGAAGATGGTGGCCATGCCCAGTTCGCGCTGCAGTTCCCGCAGCAGCAGCAGGATCTGGATCTGGACGGTGGCATCAAGCGCGGTGGTGGGCTCGTCGGCCAGCAGCAGCTTGGGCTTGCAGGCGAGTGCCAGGGCGATCATCGCCCGCTGGCGCAGGCCGCCGGACAATTCGTGCGGATAGGCCTCCAGCCGCCGCTTGGCGGAAGGCACCTGCACCAGTTCCAGCAATTGCAGGGCGCGGGCGTTGGCAGCGCGGAACGAGATGCCCTCGTGATAGACCAGGGTTTCGGCGATCTGCTGGCCGATGGTGAACACCGGATCCAGCGCGGTCATGGGCTCCTGGAAGATCATGGAAATCAGCCCGCCGCGGATGCGGCGCAGCTGGTGCTCCGCCAGGGCCAGCACGTCGATGCCATCCACGCGGATCGCGCCATCCAGCCGCGCGGTAGGCGGAAACAGGCGCATCAGCGCCCGCATGGTCACGCTCTTGCCCGAGCCGGATTCTCCCAGGATGCAGAGGGAGGAGCCACGATCCAGGGTGAAGGACACGCCATTGACCACCGGCACATCCAGGTCGCGGCCGGTGAAGCGGACGGTGAGGTCATTGACCTCGACCAGGGGGGCGGTGATGTCGGGGGCGGTCAATGCAGGCCTCCTTCCACCGGCGCGGCGCTGTGGCCGGAGCCGGGGCGATGGGCGTGGCAGGCCACCGGATGGTTTCCGGCACCCCGGATCACGCCAAGGGCGGGCTCGCTCTGCGCGCACACCGCCTCGGCGATGGGGCAGCGGGTGCGGAAGCGGCAGCCGCTGGGCGGATTGATGGGGTTGGGCGGATCACCGGCCAGCGGTGGCTTGGACATGCGCTGGCGCGGGTCCATGGACGGACGCGAGGACAGTAGGGCGCGGGTGTAAGGGTGCTTCGGGGCGCGATAGATCTCGTCCACCGGGCCGACTTCCACCGCCTTGCCCAGATACATCACCAGTACGCGGTCGCTGATATATTGCACCACATTGAGGTCGTGGGAGATGAAGATGTAGGTCAGCTCCAGTTTCTGCTTCAGCTCCTGCAGCAGGTTCAAGACCTGAGCCTCGACGGACTTGTCCAAGGCCGAGACCGCCTCATCCAGGATCAGCAGGCGCGGCCCCATGGTGAGGGCGCGGGCGATATTGACCCGCTGGCGCTGGCCGCCGGACAATTCGTGCGGATAGCGCTGGGCGAACATGTCTGGCGTCAGGCCCACCATGCGTAGCATGGAGGTGGTCCGGGTCTTGGCCTCCTTCGCCGGCTTGCCCTGGGCGATGAGGCCGAAGGCGATGGAATCCTCGATGGTCATGCGCGGGTTGAGCGAGGAGTAGGAATCTTGGAACACCATCTGCATCTGCCGGCGCAGATCCCGGACCGAGACACCGCGCAGCGCGCCCACTTCATCCCCGTCGAACACGATCTCGCCGGCATCCGGCGTCATCAGGTGCATGAGCAGGCGCGCGGTCGTGGACTTGCCGCAGCCGGACTCGCCGACGATGCCGAGGGTCTCGCCCTTGTGGACCACCAGATCGACCCCATCCACCGCCTGGACCCAGGCTTGCGGGCGCCCCAGCAGGCCGCCGCGGATGGGAAAGTGCTTCTTCAGCCCCTCGACGATAAGCAGCGGCTGCGCCGGCCCGCCGCGGTCGCGCGGGTCGATGTCATTGGCGACGGCGGTCATGGCGGCACCTCGCGGTTGAGCCGAGCGGAGGAGAGACATGCCGTCCTCCCTACTGCTTGACGTTCATGGCGCCGCGCAGGCCGTCGCTCATGAGGTTGAAGCACATGGAGGTGATGAAGATCATCACGCCGGGCAGCACGGCATTGAGCGGCGCCACATAGATGGACTGGCGCAGCGTGTTGAGCATCAGGCCCCATTCCGGCTCCGGCGGCGTGACGCCGAGACCGAGGAAGGACAGGCCCGCCGCGAGCACGATGGAGACGCTGATCAGGCTGGAGGCATAGCTCAGGATCGGGCTCATCACATTGGGCACCACATGGGCGGTGACGATGCGCCAGTTGGCGGCGCCGGTGGCGCGGGCAGCCTCGATGAAATCCTGCGCGCGCATCTGCGTCGCCACGCTTTCCGCCACGCGGGCGATGGGCGGGATGAACACCAGGGTCAGGGAGAAGATAGTGTTGCCGACACCGGCCCCGAGCACGCCGGAAATGGCCACCGCCAGGAGCACGGATGGGAAGGCGTAGAATACGTCGATGACGCGCATGATCACCATGTTCACGGCGCCGCCCACATAGCCCGCGATCACGCCCAAGGTGCCGCCGATGGCGGTGGCCAGGATCACCGGCGCAAACCCCATGAACAGCGACAGTCGGCCGCCATAGATCAGCCGCGAGAGCAGGTCGCGGCCGAGTTCGTCGGTACCGAGCCAGTAGCGGGCATCGCCGGGGGCGATCAGCCGCCGCGCCATGCTGGTGCGATAGGGATCATGGGGGGCGACCCACGGTGCGAAGATGGCGGCCAGGAGGATGAGCATCAGCACGGCGAAGCACACCAGGCTCACCGGGTCGTGCATCAGGCGGCGCAGCACATTGCGCCAGAAGCTGCGCGTGGCCGGGCGCTTGCCCTTGGCGGGGGCGCCGGAGCTGGCGAGGGCGATGGAGGGTTGCGACATGAAAGGCTCCAGTCAGGCGCGCTTGATGCGGGGATCGACGGCGGTCTGCACCACATCGACGACGAGGTTGATCAGGACGAAGAACATGGCCAGCACCAGGATCGTGCCCTGAAGCACCGGCAGATCGCGGGTGAAAATGGCGTTGTTCAAGAGAAAGCCGGTGCCGGGCCAGGAGAACACGGTCTCCACCAGAATTGAGCCACCGAGCAATTGCGCCAGCTGCAGGCCCATCACCGCCAGCACTGCGGGCAGGGCGTTCTTGACCACATGGACGAAAATACGCCGGCCGGGCAGCCCCTTGGCCTGGAGCGTCTGCATGAAGTCCTGCTGGCGCACCTCGGCCACGGTGCCACGCACCGAGCGGGCGATGATGCCGGCCGGGATCACCGCCAGGGTCAGCGCCGGAAGGATGAGATATTGCAGGCTGTCCCAGCCGAAGCCGAAGGTGCCGGAGCCGCCTTCGCCCATGCCCGTGGCGGGCAAAAGATTGAGGTTGACCGCGAAGATCACCATCAGGACCATGCCGAGCCAGTAATGGGGAATGGACACGCCGGCGATGGACGCCGCCGTGACGATCCGGTCCGCCGGTTTGCCCACGAGATAGCCGGACACGACGCCGGAGACGCAGCCCAGCACGAAGCCGAACAGCACGGCGGCGGACGCCAGGGTCAGTGTATTGACCAGAGCGGGTATGACTTCCGCCATCACCGGGCGCTGGGTCATGATGGATTCGCCGAAATCCCCCTGCGCCACATGGCCCAGCCATTTGAGATATTGCACCGGCAACGGTCGGTCGAAGCCGTAGGCGGTGCGGATCTGCGCCACGCGCTCGGGCGAAGCCCCCTCGGGAATGATCGCATTCAGCGGATCGCCCGGCGCAATGTGGATCAGCGCGAAGCACACCATCGAGACGCCCATGGCGATGGGGATGGTGTAGAGGATGCGGCGCAGCACATAGATCAGCATGGGGCGTCCTTTCGAGCGTCTGGCAGCCTCCCGGGCGCGCGTGCCGTCCGGGGATGGGCGCTGGGCCTGATCCGGTCGGAGCGCAGTGCGCGCCGACCGGATCCAGCACTATTCGACGGTGACGGGCGTCAGATCCTGGAACCAGCTCTGGGCCTGGACGAAGCCCTTCACATTCGGCCGCATGGCGCGGGGATTGAGGTCGTGCACCACCCAGATCCACATGGCCTCATCGACGATGTGGCTGTGCAATTCGGCCAGGATCTTGTTCTGCTCGGCGGGGTCGAACGCCGCCTTGGCCTTGAGCGACAGCTCATCGGTCTTGGCGTCCTTGAAGTCGCCCCAGTTGAAGCCGCCCGGCACCTTGGCGAAGGAGGCTGCGGTGCCGATCAGGCCAATGTCTGGGTCCCAATAGGCCCAGCTGTTGTTGATGCCGTGCCGGCCCTTGTTCTCCGGCGCCCAGGCCCCGAGGCGGCGGCGGGCGCGCAGGGCCTCCCAGTCCAGCACCTCGAATTCCAGGTCGATGCCCACGTCCTTGAAGTTCTCCTTGATGAACTCGTTCATGGGCAGGGGCAGCATCTGCCCCGAGCCGGACGGGGAGATGATGAACTTGGCCTTCACCGGCTTGTCGGGGCCGTAGCCCGCTTCCTTCAGCAGCTTCTTGGCCCCTTCGGGATCGTATTTGATCTCGAAGGTGGGCTTGCCGAACCAGGGATGCTTTTCGTCCACCATGCCCTTGGCCGGGGCGGCGAGGCCGCCCAGCAGCTTCACCAGCCCCTCGCGATCGATGGCGAGGTTGGCGGCCTTGCGCACGCGGACGTCCTTGAACGGCGAATCCTCCAGGAAGGAGAGCTGGTAGGGCCAGACATGGGGATAGAGATTGGTGACGATCTGCATCTTCTGCGACTTGAGGCGCGGCACCGCGTCCGGCGGCGGCGCCTCGATCCAGTCCACCTGGCCCGACAGCAGCGCGGCGACGCGGGTGTTGGCGTCGGGGATGGGCAGCAGCACCAGCCGCTCCGACTTGGGGATGCGGGTCTTGTCCCAGTGATTGGGGTTGCGGACCATCTCCGCCCGCTCGCGCGGCTTGAAGGATTCGAGAATCCATGGCCCGGTGCCGGAGGGTTTTTCGGCGAACTTGCTCCAGTCCTTGCCAAGATCCTCCCAGCGCTTGGGGCTGGACATGAACAGGCCGGCAAGATTGTAGGGCAGGACCGCATCCACCCGCTTGGTAATGACCTCCACCGTATAGTCGTCGATCTTGCGCCAGGAGCCGATGTTCGCGTCATAGGAGGCGGCCTGATTGGCCTGCGCCTGGTCGAACTGCGGTGCATCGGTCTTCATCAGCTTGTCGAAGTTCCACACCACCGCATCGGCGTTGAACTCGGAGCCGTCATGGAATTTCACCCCCTGCCGCAACTTGAAAGTCCAGATCTTCTGGTCCTTGGGGTCGACGATCCAGCTCTCGGCAAGGTCCGGAATGACCTGCGCCGCCTTGTCCGCCTTGGACAGGTCCCAGCGGGTGAGGCCGTCATAGAGCGTGATGCCCAGGAAGCGGATGCCTTCCGCGCCCTGGCTTGGCTGGCCGGTGGTGAGGGGAATGTCGGCGGCGGTCATGGCCACCCGCAGAACGCCCGGCTTGCTTTGCGCCTGAGCCGGCTCCAGGCCCAGTCCCAGCCCGGTAGCCGTCAGCGACACCGCCGTCAGCGATACCCCCGAAAGCAGCTTCATAAACGAACGTCTGTTCATGGACGGAAACCTTCCCTGCTCATGTCCGGTTGCTCGTCGTGCGTTTCCCAGAACCTGGCGACCGTTGGCGGCCGCTCGTTGTCATTGCGCGGCCAGGGCTTGCGCTGGCGCGTCGATCTCGGGCCGCCGGTGGCGGAATTGGGTGGCCCGCTCAAAGGCGTGCCCCAGGCGCAGCACCAGGGCATCCTCGCCCGGCCGGCCCGCAAGCTGCATGCCCAGCGGCAGACCGGCGGCGTCGAACCCGTTGCAAAGGGCAAGGGCAGGTTGGCCGGTCAGGTTGAATTGCGCGGTCAGGGAGGGCGTCTTCGCCCCGAAGAAGGTGGGCGGCTCGTCGGGCAGCAACTCCGGCGCCGGATGGGCGCTGCCGGCGGTGAGCAGGATGTCCACATTCTTCATCACGGCGAAGGTGATGGCGGTGAGCTCGGCCCGCGCCCGCATGGCCTGCACATAGTCATCCGCCCGCAGCAGGGCGCCGGCGAGGATGCGGAAGCGCATGCTGCGGCCAAAATCCCGCGGCCGGGTGCGCAGATCGTGCTCATGCAGCGTGAAGATTTCCGCGGCGGTCAGCGGCATCTTGGAGTCGGTGAAGGTCCGCAGGCTCGGCAGGCTCACCTCCGAGACGATGCAGCCCAGGCGCCGAAAGGTCGCGATGCTCGCATCCATGGCGGCAATCACCGCCGGGTCGGCCTCCAGCTCGTCTTCATACCAGTGCCGTACCACGCCGATGCGCAGCCCTGCCACCGGCGCATTCAGGCCGGCGGCATAGTCCTCCGCTGGCAGATCCAGCGAGCCGGGATCGCCTGGATCGTAGCCGGCCATGACCTTGAGCATCAGGGCGCAATCCTCCACCGTCCAGGCCATCGGCCCGCAATGATCGAAGGAATAGGAATTCGGCTGCACCCCGTAGCGGCTAACCAAGCCATAGGTGGGCTTGAGGCCGGCGATGCCGCACACGCTGGCCGGCATGCGGATGGAGCCACCCGTGTCGCTGCCCGTGGCTGCCGGACACAGGCCGGCGGCAATGGACGCGCCGGCACCGCTGGATGAGCCCATGGGCGAGCGCGAGAGGTCCCAGGGATTGCGGGCCGGCGGCCAGGGGAGGTCGAACGAGGGGCCGCCCATGGCGAATTCCCAGGTGGCCTGCTTGCCCAGCAGCACGCCGCCGCCCGCCCGCAGCCGCGCCTGCACGGCGCTGTCCTGCGTCGGCACATGGGTTGCCAGCAGCTTGGAGTGCGCCGTCGTCAACAGGCCGGCGGTGTCATAGATGTCCTTCAGGCCATAGGGGATGCCCTGCATGGGGCTGGTGTCGATGCCCTGCGCGAACAGGCGCTCCGCCGCACGGGCCTCGTCCAGCGCCCGCTCCGGCGTCAGGGTGATGAAGCTGTTCAGCGTGCTGTCCAGCGCCGCGATGCGGGCGAGATAGGCTTGGGTGAGTTCCACCGGAGAGAGCGTGCGGGCACGGAACCGGCGCCCGGCCTCGGCAATCGTCAGCTCGTGCAGGGGCGTGCCCATGGGCTCAGTCTTCCCGCGGCATGAATTTGCGGGGATCGAACACATGGGCGGGCTCGTCGGCGCGGTCACGTCCGCGTCGCAGCCGCATCAGCATGGGCTCCACGTTGCCATATGCCTGGACCAGTTCCTCGAACAGGTCCGGGGGCAGATCGAGGCCGGCGTTGCGGGCCAGGATGGCGATCTCCTCGCGGGTGGCGGGCCGTGGCGGAACGGTGGTGGCCATGGTCGTGAGCTCCCTTCAGGCGAGGTGGGGCTTGGCGAGATGCCAGGAGGTGAACCTCTGGTAGGCATCGCCGGCGCGCAGCACGGTGGCCTCATCAAAGGGGCGCCCGGCGATCTGCAGCGAGAGGGGCAGGCCCGTGGACGAAAAACCGCAGGGCAGGGCCAGGGCGGGCATGCCGGTGAGGCTGAAGGGCATGGTCACCAACTGGCGCTTCTTGAAGAAGTCCACGCCCTCCGGATCGGCAGGGTCGGCCGGCGCCAGCCAGCCGGCAGTGACGAAGAGATCGAAGCGGGCGAACTGCGCCATCAGGCGGGTGCTCAGCTCCGCGCGCCAGCGCATGGCCTGGACATAGTCTTCGGCGCGCACCAGCCCGCCCACCATGACCCGGCTTCGCAGCAGCTTGCTGAAGTCGCGCGGCCGAGTGCGCAAATCCTGTTCGTGCACCGAGAACAGCTCGGAAATGGAGATGGTGGTCTTGGCGTCCACATAGTCGCGTAGCGGATCGAGGGTCACGGGCTCAACGATGGCGCCGAGATCGCTCAGAACCTCCACGGCGGCATCTACGGCGGCGATCACCTCGTCGGTGGCGTCCTCTTCATACCAATGACGCACGAGGCCGATGCGCAGGCCCCGGATCGATCCGGTGAGGCCGGCGGCATAATCTGCCACCGGCGTGTCGATGGAGCCGGGGTCGCCGGGATCATATCCGGCGCAGGCACCGAGCATGAGCGCGCAATCCTCCGCCGAGCGGGCCATTGGGCCGCAATGGTCGATGGAAAAGGTGTTCGGATGCACGCCGCGGCGGCTGACCCGGCCATAGGTGGGCTTGAGGCCGGTGATGCCGCACATGGCGGCGGGCCAGCGGATGGAGCCACCCGTATCGGTGCCGATGGCTGCCGGCACGAACCGCGCGCCCACCGCCGCGCCAGACCCGGACGAGGATCCGCCGGGCAGATAGTCCCGGTCCCACGGGTTGCGCGCGGGCGGCCAGGGCAGATCCCAGGACGGGCCGCCGATGGCGAATTCGAAGGTGGAGGTCTTGCCGATCAGAACGCCTCCGGCCGCTTCCAGCTTTTGCGCAACGATGGCGCTGTGGTTCGGGATGCGGTCGGCGAAGATCCTGGAATGGGAGGAGGACAGGATGCCTGCGGTATCGACATTATCCTTCAAAGCATAGGGGATACCGTGAAACGGGCCCCGGTCCTCGCCCTGGGCCAGTTCCGCCTCTGCCCGGCGCGCCTGGGTCAGGGCGGTTTCCGCGGTTACGGTGATGAAGCTGTTGAGGGCGCCGTCCAGCCGCGCAATCCGCTCCAGGCAGGCGGTGGCGACCTCGACCGGAGAGACTGTTCCGGCACGCATCAAGCGGCCGAGGTCCGCGATGCCCAGATCGCTCAAGCCAATGTCGCCGGGGCTACGATCACCGATGCCGCTGTCTTCCTGTGCTGCAGATTGGGCAATCGACATCTGTGCGCCCCGATCATTGCCGACGGATTGGATACAATTAATCGGGCCCT
Organism: Azorhizobium sp. AG788; assembly: GCA_943369575.1. Taxonomy (GTDB): domain Bacteria; phylum Pseudomonadota; class Alphaproteobacteria; order Rhizobiales; family Xanthobacteraceae; genus Azorhizobium. The sequence goes on from CALRNP020000001.1 coordinate 28,189, forward strand.
GTCTCACCGCCTGCGAGCCATGCCTGCGCTTGCCTTCGCAATCCACATGCCAAGCCATGCGGGGGTGCAGCGAAGTGGGCAAAAATCTTACTAAGTAGTTGAAATATATGTAATTAAATTTTACGCGCCCGCATCAGCGTTTGGGCGTATTTGCGAATGCCTGCGTAGGTTGCATAGCTAAATCAGCCACCACACCCAAGGTGCCCAATCCTGCCGCAAGGGTGTGCGACGTGCGGAAAAGTGTGCCTAATCACACGTCAGATTGGGGCAAACATGGAGCCTAAGTGGCTGTTAAATCGAAATCTGTAGGTCTTTTTGGCTCTCGAAGCCTGTTTGTGCCGCCTCTTGAAGTTGTGTACAAAATGGGCATGGGTGTCGCCGCAGCGATGTCAGGGCGGATCGAGCCCGGTTTCCCTAGTCGGGAGGGCGTTTCATGGTGACGCGGGCGGAAACCGTTACAAAGCAATTGCGCACGGCCATATTGGAAGGCGGGTACGCGCCAGGGGCCCGGCTCAACGAGATGGCGCTGGCAGAGGCCATGGCGGTCTCCCGTACGCCCATTCGGGCGGCGCTCAGCGTGCTCTTTGCTGAGGGCTTGCTCGATTACGAACCGAACTGCGGTTATGTGGTTCGGCGGATTTCGCTCAATGATGCCGCCCATATCTATACGGTGCGGGCCTCCCTGGAGGGGTTGGCCGCCCGTCTGGCTGCGGAAATCGGTCTCGCCGACATGGAGCGCGCCCGCTTTCAGGCTACACTGGACGAGATGGAGCACCTCGTGTCGGGCCAGGACTGGGAGGCCGAACAGCAGGAGCGGTGGGGTGCGTTGAACATCGCCTTTCACGGCATGATCTGCGCCGCGACCCAGAACAATTATCTTGCCGCCTCGATCCAGCGCACCCGCACATTGCCGGTGCTAACCGAGCGGGGACTGAAGACCTTCGCGGCGGAGCGGGCCGTGGTCTGGTGGGATCGGGCGGCCTATCGCCGCTCACAGGATGACCACCTCGACATTGGCGACGCGATCCTGGCACGCCAAGGCACCCGCGCCGAAGCGGTGATGCGCGAACACATCGAGCGATCGGGCCGGCTGATCAACCAGAAGCTTGCGATCCGGTCGGAGGCCTTGCTCGCTCTGCCGTAGCCTTTCGTTTAGAGCGAGAGCTTAGTTTGCCCGGAGGCTTGGGTGCCTCACTTGTCGTTGTGATGCCCTCGCGCCCCCAAAGCATCCATCGTGAGTCTGACTATCGTCTCGCGTCGGCCTTGATGAGATCGGCGGCCTTTTCGGCGATCATCATCACGGCTGCCTGGGTATTGGCCGAGACAATGGTTGGCATGATGGCGGCATCCACCACCCGCAACCCGTCAAGTCCATGCACTTTCAGGCGTGGGTCAACCACGGCAGAGGGGCCAGTCCCCATCGCGCAGGTGCCGATCGGATGATAGATGGTTTGACCCGTGGTGCGGGCGAAATCCAGCCATTGCGCGTCGGTTTGCACGTCCGGCCCCGGGTTCATCTCATAGGCCCGATAGGGGTCCATGGCGGTCTGCTCAACAATGGCCCGGGCAATCTTCATGCCGCCCACCAGGGCGTCGCAATCCTCCTGGACCGCCAGGAAATTCGGGCGGATGGAGGGTTGGGCATAAGGATCCGCCGATTTCACATGGATCGACCCGATGGACTGCGGGCGCAATTGGGTGACGCCGATGGTCATGCCGGGCAGATGGTCGAGCGCCCGGTCGGCGGCGTTGGCATAGCTCGCATGCATGAAAAAATATTGGATGTCGGGGGTTTCCAGCTCCGGTCGGGTCTTCACGAAGCCATGGGCCAGGCCGGTGCCGAGGGTGAGGATGCCGGTGCGGGTGAGAAAATACTGCGCCACCGCCTTGCCGAGTTTTAGGCCCCGGGTCTGCTCGTTCAGGGTGATGGGCAGTTTCACCCGCCAATTCATACGCGTGGCGAAATGGTCGCGGTAATTATTGCCGACACCCTGCAGTGCATGAAACACCGGCAGGCCGGCGGCGGACAGCGTTTCAGGGTGCCCGATACCGGACAGTTCCAACAATTGCGGCGATTGCACCGCGCCGGCGGTCAGGATGACCTCGCCGCGCGCCTGGGCCGCCACATCCTTGCCGCCCAGCCGATAGCGGATTCCGACGGCGCGTCGGTCGTTGAATTCCAGCTTCAGGACATGGGCGTGTGTGACGACCTTCAGGTTCGGCCGGCCGAGGGCTGGGCGCAGATAGGCATCCACAACGGTCCAGCGCCGGCCGTTCTTCTGGTTCACCTGATAATAGCCGAAGCCGTCCTGGGCGGGGCCATTATAGTCCGGGTTACGGGCATATCCGGCTTGCTCGGCGGCTGTGATGAAGGCTTCGGAGAGCACCGGGCGCTCCGCCACACGCACGATGTTGAGCGGGCCTGAGGTGCCGCGCGAAGGGTCGGCCCCCGGCTCGACGAAGGTCTCCATCTTCTTGAAATAGGGGAGCACGTCGTCGGCGCTCCAGCCGGTGGCGCCGCGCTGCGTCCAGCCGTCGTAATCCTGGGGCTGGCCACGCACGAAGATCATGCCGTTGATGAGGGTAGAGCCGCCGAGCCCCTTGCCTCGCGGCACCACAATCTCGCGATTGCCAGTGTTTTCTTCCTTCTCGGTAGTGAAGCGCCAGTTGAAGGCGGCGCCGCTCAACAGCTTCGAGAAACCCGCGGGAATGGGAATCCAGAAGCCGTTGTCGGGGCCGCCCGCCTCCACCAGCAGCACCGTGTGCTTTTGATCTTCCGAGAGGCGCGCAGCGAGGATGCACCCGGCGGTGCCACCGCCGACAATGATATAGTCGAACGTTTCCATGCCATCCCCCTGGGGGGCCTCTTCTTGATGGGCGTACCTGCCCGCGCTCACGCGCGGACGGGCAGCACCTTTCCGGGATTGAGCCGCTGCTGCGGATCGAGGGCGGCCTTGAGGGTCGCGCACAAGGCGGTCTCCTCTGCCGAGCGGCGACGCAAAAGCTCGTCCACCCGGTATTGGCCGATGCCGTGCTCGGCCGAGATGGAGCCGCCGAAGCTGGTCACCACGTCATGCACGAGGCGGTTGATGGCGACACCGTCATGGCTGGCGTCAACCAAAACGTTGTAGTGCAGGTTGCCGTCACCCACATGGCCGAACACATTGGCGACGGCGCCCGGCGCTCCGGCCGCCAGTGCGGCGTCGGCCGCCTCGAGGAAGGCCGGAATGTCGGTGATGGGCACGGAGATGTCGTGCTTCAGGCTTTTGCCCTCGCGGGCTTCACCCTCCGAGATGTGCTCACGCAAAGCCCAAAGCTGGGCCGCCTGGGCGCCCGATTCCGCCACCACGCCGTCGAGGGCGATCTCCTGTTCCAGCGCCGCCGCAAGCGCGGCTTCGGCGGCATCGCGCAGCCCGCTGAGGCTAGCGCCGGCCTCGATCAAAACGAACCAGTCGCCGGCGGCAATTGGCGGGGTCAGACCGGCATGGCGGCGGACCAGATCGAACGAGACGCTGGAGATCAGCTCGAAGGCGGAAATGGAATCGCCCAGTTCATCCTGCGCCAGGGCCAGCAATTGCAGGGCGGTGGCCGGGGAGGGGACGCTCAGCAGCGCGGTGACCGTGTGCTTAGGGCGGGGCACCAGACGCAGAATGGCGGCGGTGACGATGCCGAGCGTGCCCTCGCTGCCGATGAAGATCTGCTTCCAATCATAGCCGGCATTGTCCTTACGCAGGCGCCGCATGCCATTGACGATGGTGCCATCGGCTAGGACGACTTCCAGGCCCAGCACCAGCGCGCGGGTCATGCCATAGCGGAGCACGTTCACGCCACCCGCATTGGTGGAGATGACGCCGCCGACGGTGGCCGAACCTTCCGCCGCGAGGCTGACCGGCAGCAGGCGGCCGGCGTCGGCGGCAGCGTCCTGCGCCACCTTCAGGATGCAGCCGGCGTCCGCTTCCAGCGTCATGCCGATGGGGTCGAGCGCGCGCACGGTGTTCATGCGGGTCAGCGAGAGCACCACCTGCGCCCCCGAGCCATCGGGCACCGCACCGGCGGCGAGCCCGGTATTGCCGCCCTGAGGCACGAGGGCTGCGCCTGCTTCGGCGCAGGCCCGCACCACCTGCGAGACCTCGGCCGTGGAGGCGGGCCGCACCACGCACAGCGCCTTGCCCGGAAACTGCCGGCGCCAGTCGATGGCATAGAGTTCCATGTCGGTCTCATCGGTGATGAGCCCGGCAGGACCGACGATAGCGGCGAGGTGCGTGAGGAGTGCGGCGTTGACGCCGCTGACGCCGCTCATGACGCACCCTGCGCCAATAATGCGGGCGACAGCGGCGTGCCGCGCGCGGCCATGGTAACCGCCAGCCCCTCCATCACTTCCGGCGTTCCGGCATAAGCGGCGCGCTCCAGGATCTTGGAGATGGTGGGCGAGGCTTCCTTGCCGGTGACGCGCTGGATCGGCTGGTCCAGCCAATCCATGTAGCGGCGCTGGATTTCGTCCGCGAGGAAGCTGCCGTAGGAGGTGCCGACCGAGCCCTGTTCAACGATCAGGACATTATTGGTCTTGCGGATGCTGTCACCGATGGTGTCCCAGTCCAGCGAGGCGCGGTCGAGGGTGCGCAGATCGATGATTTCGGCATCGACGCCCAGCTGCTCGACCGCCTCCTGGCTGCGGTGCACCATGGCGGAATAGGTCAGGATGGTGAGATCGTTGCCCGGCCGCACGACGCGGGCTTGGCCAAGCGGGATGATGTAGTCGAGATCGTCGGAAGGGATCGCACCCATGGTCTGATAGAGATCCACATGCTCGATGACGAGCACCGGGTCGTTGCAGGCCAAAGCCGCATTCATCAGGCCCACATAATCGAACGGGCTCGAAGGGGCAACGATGCGCCAGCCGGGCGAGGTTGCGAACATCCCCGCCGGGTCGAGGGAATGCTGGGAGCCATAGCCGGTGCCCATGGCGATCTTGGTGCGCAGCACGAGCGGCACATCCACGTCGGCGCCGAACATGTGCCGCGCCTTGCCGATCTGGTTGAACACCTGATCGGCCGCGACCCACATAAAGTCGGGATACATGAACTCAATGATCGGGCGGTAACGTCCGTCCATGGCAAGCCCACCCGCGAGGCCGGCAAATGCGCCCTCGCTGATGGGGGTGCCGAATACACGGCCGGGAAAGGCGGCGGCAAGGCCGCGCGTGGCGCCATTGGTGCCGCCCTTCAGGCGGTGGATGTCCTCGCCCATGATGAGCAAGGTCTCATCGGTCTCGAAACGGCGATGCAGCACGTCGGCGATGACGTCCACGAATTTGCGGTCGGTGGTCGCGCCGGTGAAGGTCGAAGCCTCCTGCGTGCGCTTGCCTGACAGCTCCGAGAGGTCGCCGCGAATACCTGTGTCGACGAAGCCGACATCTGGCCAGAGCGCCGGTCGCACCCGGCGGCGGTTGCCGTCTGGCTCCACCAGTCGGGCCGCGACATCCCCCATCAGCGCCTTGCAGCGTTCGCGCAGGGATTCCAGATCCGACGGGGTGAGCGCACCCATTTCGACCAAGGCGCGCCCGGTGCGATCGATGGGATCGCGGGCCCGCCATGAGGCTTCCTCTTCCTTGGTGCGATACCCGAAGGCCGAGCCGGGCAAGGGGCCATTCTGGTGGAAATAGCGATAGACCTCGGCTTCGATCACCGCCGGTCCCTGGCCCGATCGCATCACGGCGAGCGCTTCCTGGGTCGCCAGATGCACCGCCAGCGGATCCATACCGTCCACCCGCCAGGAGGGAATGCCGAAGCCGGGGCCGCGGCCGGACAGACGCGGATCGCGTGTCGCCTCGGCCACCGTGGTGGCGACCGCATAGCCGTTGTTCTCGATGAAGAACAGCAGCGGCAAATTCCATGCGGCAGCCAGATTCATGGTCTCCAGCACCGCGCCGATGTTCACCGCGCCGTCGCCGAAATAGGTGATGGCGACATCGCCGGTGCCGGCCAGCTTGTGGGCCATGGCCGCGCCCGCCGCGAGCGGCACGCCGCCGCCCACGATGGCATTGGTGCCGATGGCGCCGCAGTCGCCCCAGCGCAGATGCATGGAGCCGCCACGCCCGTGGCCGAAGCCGGGCTCAAGCCCAAGAATCTCCGCCATCGACTGGTACATGAGCGGCTCGGTCCCGTCCGGGAAGTCCGCCTTCGGGTCGATGCCGGGGGCGATATAGGCCAGGGCTTTGGCAAGGAACTGATGGTGCCCCCGATGGGAGCCGTTCACCTGGTCTCCCGGCCGCAGCCCGACGATGGAGCCGGCCGCGCCGCCCTCCTGCCCGATCGATGAATGCGCCGGGCCGTGCACCAGGCCTTCGCCGGCGAGTTCCAGCACCGTTTCCTCGAACGCGCGGATGAGATTCATCTGGGTGAGGAGTTCGCCCAGAAGCTTCGGATCGGCCTGCTGCCAGTCGACTTCGGTGGTGCGCAGTTCTATCCAGGGTGCCGCGGCTTGCAGCGCGATGCGGTCGACCATCATCATTCTCCTCAAGACCGGCCCGGGCCCGTCTCTTCGTTCTAAACTTCAGAGATATCCGTAGGCGGCCCAGCCGCCGTCGACGCCGAGCACTTGCCCCGTGATCGCGCTGGCATGATCGCTGGCAAGGAAAACCGCCGCCTGCGCCACTTCGTCCGGTGTGATCAGCCGGCCAATGGGGGTGCGCTGTTCCAGCCGGTTGAGATCGAGGCGGCCGCGCGCGGCAAGGTCATCCAAAAACGGTGTGCGCACATAGCCGGGGGCGATGGCGTTCACGCGCACGCCGCGTGCCGCCCATTCCACGGCCAACGCCTTGGCCATCATGACCACGCCCGCCTTGGAGACGCAGTAGCCGATGCGCTCCGGGGCTGCGACGACGCCATACATGGACGCCATCAGCAAGATCGAGCCGCGCCCGCGCTCCAGCATCCGCCGGCCCGCTTCCTGGGCGGTGAGGAAAACGCCGGTGAGGTTGATGTCCATCACCTTCTGCCAATCGGCGTCGGTGACCTCCAGCGTCGGCTGATTGGAGGAGATCCCGGCATTGGCGAGTACGATGTCGAGCCCACCGAAATCCGCTGCGGCGTCGCAAGCCCGTGCCACATCGGCGCGGTTTGTGACCGAACCGGAGATGGCGATGCTTTCGCCGAGATCATCGGCGACAGTGCCCGCCTTCGGATCGGGATCGAGCAGCACCAGGCGCGCGCCCTGGTCTCGCAAGGCCCGGCTTACGGCAAGGCCGATGCCCGAAGCGCCGCCGGTGACGAGGGCGCAGCGGCCGGGCAGCAGGCCCGCGGCCGGGGCAGCGGAGGCGTGTAAAACGTTCACGGTTCCATCCCGACGAATTTGGCCATCAGTTCAAGTTGGCAATCGAGCATGGGTTGGCCGGGCTGAATGCGGCAACCGCGTGCCTGTGCCGCCGCAAGAAGGGCCGTGGTGGCAGGTTGCATAATGATTTCCGCCACGGTCTGGTCAGCGGTGAGCCGGGAAGCATCCAGCGGCAACGGGTCGCCTTCTTTCAACCCGAGTGAGGTGGCGTTGACCACCAGGTCGTGACCGGAGGGATCGGGCGTGCCGATGTCCACGTGCAGGGTCGGGAACGCACCGGCGAGGCGGCTCGCGAGGTCTTCCGCCTTGGCGCGGGTGCGGTTAGCGATGGTCAGGCGCGACACGCCGGCCTGGGCGAGGGCGAAGGCGATTGCATTGGCAGCCCCGCCGGCGCCGACCAGATAGGCGCTGCGACCTGCGGGCTCGATGCCATTCTGGCGCAGGCCTGCGACGAAGCCGTGGCCGTCCAGCATCTCACCTACGAGCCGACCGTCCGCCGCGCGGCGGATGGTATTGACCGCGCCGATCAGGCGCGCGCTCTCGCTGACCTCGTCGCATAAATCGACAACGGCGGTCTTATGCGGGACGGTGACGATGAGCCCGCCGAGATTGCGCAGCAAACGCAGGCCTGCGACCACGCTGGCGAGATCGTCGGCGCTGGCATGGAGCGGCACCAGCACGCCGTCGTACCCCACGCGTTGCATCAGGGCGTTGAGCCCCTGCGGCGTTTTCACATGGTGGATCGGATCGGCCAATATGCCGAAGATCCGGGTGTGTCCGGTGATCTGGTGCGACGAAGTGCTCATGCTCAGCCTGCCAACGTGTAGGCGGTCTTCACCGCGGTGTAGAATTCGCGGGCATAGGCGCCCTGCTCGCGGGGGCCGTAGGATGAGCCCTTCCGGCCGCCGAACGGGGCGTGATAGTCGACACCTGCGGTGGCGAGGTTCACCATGACCATGCCGGCTTGGGAACGGCGGCGGAAATCGCTCGCGTGCTTCAGCGAAGTGGTGCAGATGCCGGAAGACAGGCCGAATTCGGTATCATTGGCGACCGCGACGGCGTGTTCGTAATCATCCACGCGGATCACGCTGGCCACCGGGCCGAAGATCTCTTCCCGATTGATGCGCATGGCGTTGTCGGTCTCGGTCATCAGGGCCGGGGCCATGTAATAGCCGGGGGTTGCGCGCTCCAGGCGCTCGCCGCCAATGACCGTGGCGCCCTCGGACTTGCCGATGCCGACATAGTCGAGATCCTGGTCTAGCTGATCCTGGCTCACCACCGGGCCGATGTCGGTGTCGGCTTTGAGCGCATCGTCCACCTTGAGGGCGGCGAGCCGCTCGGCCAGCGCCCCGACGAAGCGGTTGTGGATGCCGCTCTGCACGATCAGCCGCGAAGAGGCGGTGCAACGCTGGCCTGTGGAATAGAACGCGCCGTTGAGCGCACAGTCAACGGCGGTCTTCAGGTCCGCGTCGTCCAGCACCACGAGCGGGTTCTTGCCGCCCATCTCCAATTGAAATTTGGCGCCGCGCGCCACGAGATCGCCGGCAATGCGGCGGCCCACCGCCACCGAGCCGGTAAATGAGATGGCACGTACCTTGGGAGAATTCACAAGCGCATTGCCGACTTGAGAGCCCGGGCCCATCACCAGATTGAACACGCCTTCCGGCAGGCCGGAGCGGGCGATGATTTCGGAAAGCGCCCAGGCGGAGCCGGGCACCAGTTCCGCCGGCTTGAACACCACGCAATTGCCGTAGGCGAGGGCGGGCGCGATTTTCCAAGCGGGAATCGCGATCGGGAAATTCCACGGCGTAATCAGGCCGACGACGCCTTCCGGCTCGCGGGTGATTTCCACCTCCACGCCCGGCCGCACGGATGCGAGCGTGTCGCCGGTGAGGCGCAGGGCCTCGCCGGAGAAAAACTTGAACACCCGTCCGGCGCGGGCGGCCTCCCCGATGCCTTCGGCCAGCGTTTTGCCTTCCTCGCGGGACAGCAAATGGCCAAGCTCCTCCTTGCGGGCGAGGATTTCCGTGCCGATGCGATCCAGCGCGTCGGCCCGCAGTTCCGGGCTCGCGGCGGCCCAGGCCGGAAAGGCGGTGAAGGCAGCATCGATGGCGGCCTGCGCCTGCGGGGCATCAGCGAGGGCATATTCGCCGACCAGATCATTCAAGTTGGACGGGTTGATATTGCGGTTGATGCGCGTGCCTTCGATCCAGTCGCCGGCAATGAAGTTCTTGTGCAGCATGGCAAAGGTTCCGAAGGTTCAAATCCCGAGATAGACGGTCTTGATGTGCGGGTCGGCGAGCAAACCGGGGCCGGTGTTCTCAATGGCGATGCGGCCGTTCTCGATCACATAGGCGCGGTCGGCGATCTTCAGAGCGTGGAAGGCCTTCTGCTCCACCAGCAGCACCGTTGTGCCCATCTTGCAGATGCGGTCGAGCACATCGAACATCTGTTGCACGATGATGGGGGCAAGGCCGAGCGATGGCTCGTCCAGCATTAAGAGCTTGGGCGCCGCCATAAGGCCGCGCGCGATGGCTACCATCTGCTGCTCGCCGCCGGAGAGAGAACCGGCCATTTGGCTGAGGCGCTCGCGGACGCGGGGGAAGATGTCGAGCACTTCCTCGTAGCGTTGGGCGGCGCCTTCGCGGGCATTGGGGTGGTAACACCCCATCAGCACATTGTCCTTCACCGTCATGACTGGGAAGAGCTGGCGCGCTTCAGGCACCATGACCAGCCCCCGCCCGACGATGTCGGCCGGGTCCATGCGGTCGATACGCTGGCCATCGAAGGTGATCTCGCCGCGGCCCGGCTTCACCAGGCCGGTGATGGCGCGTAGCAAAGTGGTCTTGCCGGCGCCGTTGGCGCCGATGATGGTGACCACCTCGCCGCGACCGACGCGGATCGAGACATCTTCGAGGATGATGGTGCGGCCATAGCCGGCCGAAATCTCAGAGACCTTGAGCATCGGCGTAATCCTCTCCGAGATAGGCTTCGATCACGCGGCGGTCACGCACCACATCTTGCGGCGGGCCTTCCGCGATCAGCTTGCCGGAATCGATCACCGCGATGCGATCCGACAGGCTCATGATCGCCTGCATGTTGTGCTCGATGGCCACAACGGTGACGCCATGGTCGCGAATGGTGCGGATGAGCTGCACCATTCGCTGGGTGTCGGCCTGGCTCTGCCCGGCCATCACTTCGTCCAGCAGCAGGATGGTGGGTTCAGTGGCCAGCGTGCGAGCGACTTCCAGCCGCTTCAGGCCACCTATGGGCAGGGTGCCGGCCTCGACGTCCTTCACATCGTCAAGCCCGACAATCTGCGCCACCTTAAGGGCGGCGGCGCGGGCGTCTTCCACCTTGGGATGGCGCAGGAAGGCGCCGATCATGATGTTCTCCAGCACGGTGAGCTTGCCGAAGGGCTGCACGATCTGGAAGGTGCGGCCGATGCCGCGCCGGGCAAAGCCGTCCGCACTCTTCGGCGTCACCGAAACTCCATCAGTGCCGATGATCTCCACCGAGCCGGAATTGGGCCACAGAAAGCCCGAGAGCTGGTTGAAGAACGTGGTCTTGCCCGCCCCGTTCGGGCCGATGATCCCGAGGATCTCTCCACGCCTGAGCGTGAGCGAGATATTGTCGGTGGCGATCAGTCCGCCGAAGGTCTTCACCAGATTCTTGGCCACAAGGACCGGCTCTCCGGGGATGCCGGTGATGGCGGTCAGAGCGGGCGCTTCGCGCACCGGAACAACCCGCCCGCCGCCCGGCAAAGCATCGATCCAGCGGCCGACCCGCTTGCCGAACGTGCCGACGAGGCCGCCGGGCAAGGTCAGGGTGATGATCACCAGAACCGTGCCGTAGACAAATCCGTGCAGGCCGTTGGCCGAGGCGCCGAGCCATCCACGGGCGAGTTCGGCCAGTGGCACGACAAGCACCGTGCCCAGCAGAGGTCCCGCCACGGTGCCGAGGCCGCCAATGAGCGAGAACATGGCGATCTCGATGGACGTGGCCAGCGAGAACATCGTCGCCGGTTCCAGGAACGTCATGTACATGGCATGGAAGGCGCCAACGAGGGCCGTCAGAGCCGCCGATATGGCGATTGCCTGCAACTTCACCGCATTGTTGTTAACGCCCGCCGCCAGAGCCGCGGGATCACGCTCGCGCACGGCTGTGAGGTAAAAGCCGAGACGCGAGTTGCGGATCAGATACGACACCGCAATGCAAAGCAGCAGCAGGCCGAAGGCGATATAGAGATAATTCATCTTGTCGCGAAAGATCATCCACGCCCAGCCGAGCTTCAGCGGCACGATCAGGCCCGCCGACCCGCCGGTGACTTCATGGAAATGGATGGCGAGCAACCGGACCACTTCCAGGAACGCGATGGTGGCGAGCGAGAAGAACGGACCGCGCAGGCGGAAGCAGGGATAGCCGATGGCCAATCCGACAACGGCGGCGAGCACAGCGCCGACGCACATGCCGAACCAAGGCGACAGGCCGAAATGGGAGATCAGCAGGGCGGTTGTGTAGCCGCCGATGCCATAGAACACCATATGGCCGAGCGACAGCTGGCCGGCATAGCCACCGACGATATTCCAGGCCGTGGACAGGGCGGCGAACACGCAGATGGTCACGAACACATGCACCACGAAGGGCGAGCCGGAGACCATCGGGATGATCAGCAACAAGGCCAGCGCGATCAGGGAACAATAGACGCGCGGGTTGGTCAGCGCGGTGAGAAGGCTGGAGCCTTTCGGCTGCACGGAAGGGGCGGAGGTGGCTTTCACGGTCATGGGATCACTCCGTCCCGCGGCCGAGGCCGAACAGGCCGGTCGGCTTGAAGATCAAGATCAGGATGAAGATCACGAAATAGACGACCTCCTTGAGGTCGGGCGCGATGTAATATCCCGAGAGACTATCCACGACTCCGATGATCATGGCGCCGAAAAAGGCCCCATACATGGAGCGCATGCCGCCGAGCACCACAACCACGAAGGCGGTGAGGACGAAATAGGTGCCGATCGTGGGCGTGACGGGATAAAGCGGCATCACGAGCGCGCTCGCAAGCCCGACGCAGGCCGTACCCAGGCCGAAGGCGATGACATAGATACGGTCCACGCGAACGCCCATGAGCAGTGCTGCGTTGCGGTTTTGAGCCGTGGCGCGGATGGCGCGCCCGAGCGGGGTGGACTGCATGAACAGGTGAAGACCGGCGACCAGCGCCAGGGCGCAGACGAACATCACAATCTGGCCGATCACCAAAGTGAAGCCGCCGATATTGATGGAATGCTGAACCACGGAAGGGGGGACCGAATAGAGGTCGGCGCCGAAGATCATCAGCGCGAGGTTCATCAGCGCGGTGGACAGTCCGACGGTGGCGAAGATCTGGATATGTTCTTCGGCGGATAGCAGCGGCTGGATGATGAAACGCTGCACCAGGGCGCCGAAGGCGAACAGCAGCAGCACGATGGGGATCGCTGAGACATAAGGGTGCAAGCCGAATTTCGCTGCGAGCAGATAGGCACCATACATGCCGACCATCAGGAACTCGCCATGGGCGAAGTTCACCACCCGGACGATGCCGAATATGAGGGTCAGGCCAACGCTGATGATCGCGTACATGCTGCCAAGCAGAATGCCGTTGACCAGGAGCTGAATGAAAACGTCCATCGCGCGGACTCCAGGCGGACGGGGCGGGCGGAAAGCGCCGTGGGCTACGGCACGGCGAGCGTCAGCCGCCCCAGAGGAGAGGACCGACGGCGTCTGTTGGGAAAGAACGGCCACCGCGGAGGGCGGCGGCCGCAAGGTGCAAGCCGGCAGGCTCAGTTGGTGCCGACGCCGACCTTCATCTTGGCGACTGCGGCTTCTGCGGGGAACACGGTGACGAGTTCGCCGCCCTGCCACTGCATCAGGAAGGGAAGGGCGCGGGTGTTCTGTCCGTTCTCGGAGAACTTGGCGCCCCAGCCGGTCGCCGTGCTGCCGATGGGCAGATCGACCTTCATCACCTGGGCGCGGACGTTCTCCGCCGTCAGGTCCTTGGCGGCGGCGATGGCGTCGAAGAACACCTTCGCGCCCATGTAGTTGGCGAGGCTGTGCCCGGAGCGGGGATTGATATTATACTTCGCCTTATACTTTGTCACGAACTGTTCGATACCCGGAGCCGCCTTCGGGTTGGTGTGATACTGTGTGAAATCGACGTCCAGCGCGCCTTCCATATTCTCGGGGCCGACCGCCACGACCGTGTCTCGCGTGGAATAGCCGCCGCCGGCACCGATCACCGCCTTGGGCTTAAAGCCCTGATCCTTCATCTGGCGGAAGAACAGCACGGTGTCGTTCTGGTAGGAGGTTTGCAGCACCACATCCACGCCGGCGCTCTTGAGGCGCAGGATGACAGGGGTGAGGTCAACGGACTTGGCAGAATAGGCCATTGCCTCGACCACATTCAGCTTCTTTTCAGCGGCGCGGGACTTCTGATAGCCGGACATGGTCTGGCCGTAGAGGGAGTCCTCATAAATGATGCCGATTTTCAGCTCTTCCGGCTTCTTGCCGAGGGCCGGGGCGATCGCATCGGAGATCGAATCGACCATGCGCACCGAGAAGTCCTTGGCGGTCGCATTGGTGCGGAACACGTTCTTGAAGCCGCGCTCAGTAATCGGATCAGAGACCGCGCCGAGTTCGAAATAGGGCACGCCGGCCAATTCTGCCACTTGTGTCGCCGCAAGCGACAGGGATGAGGAGTAGGTGCCGAAGATGGCAGAGACATTATCGACCGAGGTCAGGCGACGGGCTTCGCCCACGGCCTGGTTGGGGTCCACCGCATCACCCTTGATGAGGGTGATGGACTTACCATTGATGCCGCCGGCGGCATTGCGCTCCTCGACGGCGATTTCCAGGCCGCGGAAGCTTTCGTCACCGAGCAGAGCGAGGCCGCCGGAGAACGGATAGAGCGCGCCGAATTTGATGGCCTGCTGGGCGGCGGCGGGTGTGATCCCAACGAGCGGCGTCGCGCTCAAAAGCATAGCGGCAGCCAGCGCTGCCCGCGCAATTTTCCTCATCGTTTCCTCCATGAACGCGCCGTAGACCGACGACATCAGCGGCCGCTCAGGAGCGACCTTTCCTCTAACTTGCAGATAACCAAGTTGCCTGACAAGTGGAAAATTGTTAGCGTCTGACACCAATTGCGGCCAGCCGATTAAGAGCCGCGCGGAGGAAATATGCCGATGTCAGATTTGCCCACATCCATGCGCCAGATCCGTTTCGCAGGGTCGGGTGGTCCAGACGTCATCCGTATCGAGACCGCGCCGGTCCCGGTGCCGGGTCCCGGCCAGGTGCTGGTGGAAGTGGTCGCCGCAGGCGTCAACCGTCCCGATTGTCTGCAGCGCGCGGGTGGCTATCCGCCGCCTCCCGGTGCCACCGATATTCCCGGCCTGGAAATCGGCGGACGGGTGGTCGCCATGGGCGAGGGCGTGACCACGCCGAAGCTCGGCGATGAGGTCTGCGCCCTGGTGATCAGCGGCGGCTATGCGGAATATTGCGTCGCTGAGGCACCGCTTTGCCTGCCGGTGCCGAAGCCGCTTTCCGTTCTCGAAGCCGCCGGATTGCCGGAAAATTATTACACCGTTTACGACAACATCTTTACCCGCGGCCGCTTGGTCGCCGGGGAGACCATCCTTGTCCATGGCGGATCGAGCGGCATCGGCTCCACGGCCATCCAGCTTGCCAAGCATGCGGGCGCGACTGTGTTCGCCACCGCCGGATCGCAAGACAAATGCGATTTCTGCACCAGCCTGGGTGCAGATGCGGCCATCAATTATCGCGCCGAAGATTTTGTCGCCGAGGTCAAGCGCCTCACCGACGGCAAGGGCGTGGATGTGATCCTCGATATGGTGGGTGGCCCCTATATCGCCCGAAACCTCGCCGCGCTTGCGCTGGAGGGGCGCCTGGTCCAGATCGCGTTCCTGCAGTCGAGCCGGGTGGATATCGATCTGATGCCCGTCATGTTGCGGCGGCTGACAATTACCGGCTCGACCCTGCGTGCGCGGTCCGTGGCGCTGAAGGCGGCCATCGCCGATCATCTGCGGCGCGACGTGTGGCCGCTTCTGGATACGGGCACTGTACGCCCTGTGATTCATGCGACCTTCCCGCTTGAGCAAGCGCAAGCTGCCCACGCCTTGATGGAATCAAGTGCCCATTCCGGAAAGATCATGCTGGAGACGGGCAAATGAGCGGATCGCAAGGCACCCATCGCGGGCGTGTGGTACTCGTCACGGGCTCCGGCCGTGGCATCGGCCGTGCCATGGCCGATGCCCATGCCGATGCGGGCGCGGCCGTCGCCTATCTCGACCACGATCCGGCCCTGGCGCAGGAAGCCGCAGATTCCGCCAAGGCGCGCGGCGTCAATGCGGTGGGTGTGTCGGCGGATGTGGCGGATTACGATGCGGTTGCCGCCGCCA
This sequence comes from Azorhizobium sp. AG788, assembly GCA_943369575.1. Lineage (GTDB taxonomy): Bacteria > Pseudomonadota > Alphaproteobacteria > Rhizobiales > Xanthobacteraceae > Azorhizobium. The sequence continues at coordinate 43,965 of CALRNP020000001.1, forward strand.
TCGCAATCGCCGCGTCTGCCCTCGGCCCCATCGACGTGCTGGTGAACAATGCCGGCATTTCGCCCAAGAGCGGCGCCGACAAGCGCCGCGTGGATGCTTTCGCCATGGATCCGGCAGAATGGCGGCGGGTGCTGGACGTCAACCTCACCGGCGCCTTCAATTGCAGCCGAGTGGTCCTGCCGGGGATGCGCGATCTCGGGCGTGGGCGCATCGTTAATGTGTCATCGGTCGCCGGCCGCACATATTGCGACATCGTCGCCGTGCATTATGCCGCCTCCAAAGCGGCGCTCATCGGCTTCACCAAGCATCTGGCGGGCGAACTTGGGCCCCTGGGCATCACGGTGAATGCGATCGCACCAGGCCGCATTGACACGCCGCTCATGCGCGGCACCGCACCCGAGGCCAATGAGGCCGCCCGCATGGCGACGCCTCTGCGCCGACTCGGGTCTCCCGAGGATGTTGCCGGCACGTGCCTGTTCCTCACCTCGGAGGCGGCGGGTTTCGTCACCGGGCAGGTGGTGGATGTGGCCGGCGGTTGGCTGATGACCTGAGCCGCCAGCGCTTCACAGACGGATCGTCTCCAGATGTTCGACTTCACAGGAAAAACACTGTTTCTGACCGGCGCCAATGGCGGGATCTCGCGGGCGGTAGCGCAGACGTTTTTTGATCTCGGAGCCAATTGCGTGCTTACCGATCTCGATGCCGACGGTGTCGAGGCGTTCGCCCGCAGCTTGGACCCGAGCGGCGCACGTGTCGTGGCCACGGGCCAGGATGCCGCCGACCCCGACCATGCCGACCGCGCGCTTACGGTTGTCAAGGATCGGTTCGGTGCGCTTGATTTCCTCGTCACCTCCGCCGGGCTCTATCGGGCGCGGCAGGTGGCGGAGATGGACGATGCGCATTGGCGCAAAGGCATCGCGGTCAATCTCGATGGCGTGTTCTACACCTGCCGGCGGGCGATCCCGCTGTTTGCGGACGGGGCGGCCATCGTCAACCTCGCCTCCATGGCCGGGCATCGCGGCAGCTTTGCCCATGCGGACTACTCCGCCGCCAAAGGGGCTGTGCTGGCTTTCTCGCGGTCGCTCGCCATCGAGCTTGCGCCGCGCGTGCGGGTCAATGCTGTCTCTCCGGGATTGATCGACACGCCCATGGTGCGTGGCCTGATGGATGCCAAGGGCGCGGCGCTCCTGGACCAGACACCCATGAAGCGCCTCGGGACCGTTGAGGAAATCGCCCGCGTTGTGGCTTTCCTGTGCTCCGACTGGGCCGGTTTCGTCACTGGCGAGACGGTGCACGTCAATGGGGGACTTTATATTGCAAGTTGAGGTGGAAGCGCTCTCCATCTTAAATGGATCGGGGTCTGGGATCCGGTGCCTTTGCTCAGCGGCCGCCGGCACGTCAATCCCGCTCCCTCCCTTTGCAGGCGCGACGGACGTTCCGTTGGGATGGACGCGTGCAAGTGGTTTCTTTGCAGCTGCGGCCGGCGCTCAAGGCGCACTGAGCGATCTGGAGTGAAGAGTATGACTAGGACCTACGACATCATCGGACGCGGTCCTTCGCTGGCGGACACTCTGGCGCTTCGGTTGCGCGAAGAAATCGCCTCGGGACGGCTGCGTCCCGGCGAGCGGCTCCCGACCGAGCAGCAGATTGCCGGTACTTATGGCGTTTCCCGCCCCATCGTGCGGGAGGCCGTGGGGCGCCTCAAGCACGACGGGCTCGTGCTGACACGGCAGGGGGCAGGGGCCTTCGTGGCGGAGCCGAGCGCCGCTTCGACCTTTCGCATCGACATCACCGATTTTCAAAATGCCGACGAGATCGGTCACATCGTGGAACTGCTGATGGCCGTGGAATCCACCGCCACCGCCCATGCCGCGGTGCGCCGCTCGATGCATGATCTTCAGCAAATCCAGGCCCAGCTTGATGCCATGCAGGCGGCGATCGACCGTGGCGACCCGGGTGTGGATGAGGACGTTGCTTTTCATCGCGCCATCGTCGAGGCCACCGGAAATCCGTTCTTTCGGGATCTGTCAGATTTTCTCGACCGGCGGGTGCGCACCTTTATCCGCGCTGCACGGTCGAATACCGCGCGCATGCAGGGCGTGACCGAGGCCGTTCAGCGCGAGCACCAGGCGATTTTCGATGCCGTGGCCGCGGGTGACGCTGGATTGGCCCAGGCCGCCGCCATCACCCACCTGGAGAACGCCGCAGCCCGTTTGAAGCTCTATCTCGCGCCCTGACATCGCCGCGCTTTCAGCCGGTACACCGTCCATTGCCAGCCCTGCTGGTCGCGGGCGTCATCGGCTTCGCGCTGGGCTGTCATCGCCTCGCTCGTCGCTGACGTCATCAATCACATCGTCAACGGCTATCCCCAACAGCAAGGTCGACGACCTCATCCCATGGGCCAACCCAGCACAGTTCGCCCTCAGCAACGTGGCCTGACGACGATGCTTACGATGATGCGGGCGCGCAGTTCAACGCTATAGCCGGAGAGGGAACCTGGTCTGCAGAGAGGGGGCAGATGCGGCTATCGTCCTTCTTCCAGGTTTGAACGGTCCGAGGCCCGTTCGAAATCGCGATCAGGGCCGATGGGAATGATGCCGCTCGGATTGAGCCACGCATGGCTGCCGCAATAGTGCGCCTTGATATGATGGAAATCGACCGTCGGTCGGATGGCCGGGTGTTGATACAGGTCTCTCGTAGAGGCCCATAGGGCCGGATAGTCGGTCAGCGCCCGGCGGTTGCACTTGAAGTGGCCATGGTAGACCACGTCAAATCGCACGAGGGTCGTGAACAGCCGAATGTCCGCCTCGGTCAATCGAGCGAAACATAGAGGTGATAGCGGCCCGTAGCAGGCTTGAATGGGCCATCTCCTTTTGGAGTGATCCCATCGCGAAAAACGACGGAGGACGGTTTAATTCGCCGTCGCTCAACACGCTTTCAACGCCGCATCTTCGCCAGGTTCCGTTGATTATCTCACCCATGGCTAGGCCTTTGCCCCAGCGCGGCTTTCACCGCAGGTGCAACCTCGGTGCCCAGCAACGTGATCGAGCGCTGCATGGCCTCGGTCTCCAGCATGGCTGAACTCATTTGGAAGGTCAGGCGCGAGATCCCGCCGAGCGCGTCGTTGGCCGCGAGGATCTTATCGTGCACTGTCTGCGGGTTTCCGATCAAAAAGGCGCCCTGCGGACCGCACATCGCATCAAACTGCGCCCGCGTCGCCGTCGACCAGCCGCGTTCACGTCCGATCTCGGTGAACATGTGGGCCCAGCCGGGAAAGAATGCGTCCGCGGCGCTGCGATCGGTGTCGCCGACGAACCCCATGGCATGAATGCCGACCTTCAGCGTCTCCGGCGCGTGTCCTGCTCGCCGGCCCGCCTCGCGATAGAGGTCCACCAGCGGACGGAAGCGAGCAAAGCTCCCGCCGATGATCGCCACCATCAATGGAAGGCCAAGCACTCCGGCGCGGACAAAGGATTGCGGCGTGCCACCGACGCCGAGCCAGATCGGGATCCTGTCCTGATGCGGCCGGGGAAAAACCCCCTGGCCGGTGAGCGCCGGCCGAAACCGGCCGCGCCAGGAGATGGTGGTCGCCTCGCGCAGCTTGAGGAGAAGATCAAGCTTTTCGGCAAACAGGGCATCGTAGTCTTCCTTGGCGAACCCGAACAGCGGATAGGCCTCGCCAAAGGAACCACGCCCCACGACAATCTCCGCACGGCCTTTGGCGATGAGATCGATGGTGGCAAAGTCCTGGAAGACCCGCACCGGATCCGCGGCGCTCAGCACGGTAACCGCGCTGGTCAGGCGAATATTCCTGGTACGGGCCGCCGCCGCCGCCAGGATGACGGCCGGCGCGGAATCGAGGAACTCCTTGCGGTGGTGTTCGCCGATGCCGAACACGTCGAGGCCGACGCGGTCGGCGGTTTCCACCTCCGCCAGCAAGGCCTCCATCCGATCCGATGCCGGCAGGGTCTGGCCGGTCGCCGGATTGGGGATGGTGGCCGCAAAGCTATCGATGCCGATTTCCATGTCCATAACCTCTCTTCGCCGTCGGCCATTCCGTATTCAGCGAGAGCGGAGACGCCGTCCGTCGAGGCTGAGGGCGCCTGCGCCGAATGCCCCCACCTGCAGGAGGCCGCCCGCGATGGCGACGTTCTTCAGGAAATGAATCATCTGATTTTGATCGGCGAAGTTGGTGTGGAAGATCGCGGCGGTCGCCAGGGTGAAGGCGGCGAGCACAAGGCCTGTAATCCGGGCCTGATAACCGATCAAAATCACGATGCCCCCCGCCAGTTCGACAATGACTGCGATCAGGTAGGAGATCATCGGCAGCGGCAGGCCTGCCGTCGCGATGTAACCCTGCGTTGCATCGGGCGCGGCAATCTTGCCGAGCCCGCTGGCGATGAAGATGAGTGCGATCAACAGACGACCGACTGCCGCAAGAAGGTTGGTCTGGGACATGGTCGTCAGCCTTGGCGTCTGGAAGTGGGATGTCGGATGCGTGCGCGATCAGGCCGCTAGCGCGGCGATCTGCGCCTTGGCGTCGGCCAGCGCTGCCGCCTTTGCTTCCTCGCCCAGGGCCAAGCCCTCGGCCCGGATGATCGTGACATCGGTCAAGCCGATGAAGCCGAGCGCGGTGAGCAGGTACGATTCCTGATGATCGAGAGCCGCCATCGGACTTTCGCCGCTGTAGACGCCGCCGCGCGCGGACGCCAGGATCACCTTCTTGCCGGTCACCAGTCCCTCGGGACCATTCGCGCCGTACTTGAAAGTACGACCTGCCACGGCGACCCGGTCGATCCACCCCTTCAACTGCGTCGGGATCGAGAAATTATACATCGGCGCGCCGATGACGATGATATCGGCGGCGAAGAGGTCGTCGATATAGGCGCCGCCGGTGGCGAGATCCTGGCCGAGCAGAGGATCGGAAACCGCGCCACCTTGAAACACCGCCATGTGCGCGCCGGACAGATGCATCGCCGCGTCCACGACGAGATCCCGCCGGATGAGCTGCGCGCCCGGATGCAGCGCAAGCTGCCGGGCCACGATATCGGCGGTGAGGGAGCGAGTGGCCGAATAGCCGCCGAGAATGCTGGAGTCGATATGCAGGATGGTGGTCATGGATTGATCCTCGGGCCGGCCGATGACGGGGGCTGAAGCGATGCGGGAAAACAGTTTCTTGATGGCGTCGAGCATGGAGGGATGGGTGCCACGCTCAGACCTGGCGGTGAAGCCGGTATAAGCCGATCCAACCCATCTATTTTGCCGATGGTACAAGCTCGCGAGGACGGCTATCGTCCGGCCAGTAGATACGAGGAAGCCGACATGCTCGACGGCGTATCGCTTGACCAATTGCGGATCTTTCTCGCCGCCGCCGACGAAGGCAGCTTCTCCGCCGCCGCACGGCGCCTCCGGCGCACCCAGTCGGCCGTCAGCGAATCCATCGCCAACCTCGAAGCCCAACTCGCCGTTGCGCTTTTCGACCGTAGCGCACGCTATCCGCGGCTGACGCGTGAGGGCACGATCCTGCTGGCTGATGCCCGAGGCATTGTCGCGGGCGTAGACGGCATGAAGGCCCGCGCCAAGGGGATTTCCGGCGGGCTGGAGGCGGAACTCGCCGCGGTTATTGATGTCTTCTTCCCCATCGGCGTGATCGCCGAAGTTGCGCGCGAATTCCGCGACCAGTTTCCGGCCACGCCGTTGCGGCTTTATGTCGAGGCGCTCGGCGGCGTCGTGCAACCCGTGATCGATGGGCGTGCCAGTTTTGGCCTCGTCATTTCCCTGCCGACACTTCCCGCCGGGCTCGTAGCCGAGCGCGTCACCAGCATCGACTTCGTCATGGTCGCGAGCATGGACCATCCGCTGGCGGCCCATGCCGGTCTCATCCCGCGCGAGGAGTTGGCGCGGCACGTCCAACTGGTGCTGACGGACCGATCCGACCTCTCGGCGGGTCGGGAGTTCGGTGTCATGTCGCCATCAACCTGGCGGCTGGCCGACCTCTTTGCCAAGCACGCGTTTCTTCTCAGTGGCTTGGGCTGGGGCGGGATGCCGCTTCATGCCGTGGCAAACGACATCACCGTGGGACGGCTGGTGGAGCTCTCGATCGAAGACGTGCCGCCTGGCGGATTGAAGCTGCCCATGTCCGCCGTCTACCGGAATGCGGCGCCGCCCGGCCCCGCAGGCCGGTGGATGATCGAGCGCCTGAAACAGTGCCCGAACGAAAGCCAGTTCGGTGGCTCGTTGACATGACCATAAGTGTGTCGTAGCCATAGCGACATATTTGGGAAGTTCATGATGCCAACCAGTACGCGGTTTGCCGTCGCCGTCCATGTCCTTACGGCCCTCGCCGTCAGCGACGGCAAGCCGCTGCGTTCCGAGGACCTCGCCTATTCGGCAAATACCGGAGCGGTGGTCATCCGGGGGCTGCTGTCGCGCCTGAGCGATGCTGGACTGACACGTTCGCAGCTCGGCGCCGGCGGCGGCGCGCTATTGGCGAAGCCGGCCGAGAAGATACGATTGCTCGATGTCTATGAAGCCGTCGAGGACACCGAGCTATTTTCAGTGCACAGGACACCCCCCTGCGAAAACTGCGCTGTGGGGGGCAACATACTTGAGGCCATACGCCCAACCTTGTCGCGGGCTCGCACGGCGCTGGAAGATGAACTTGGCAAAACGACAATAGCCGACATTGCTTCAGAGGTCGCCCGGCTCGGTAAGTTCTCTATTCCGCTCGTCTGGTAATCGTTTTGCCTTTAAATGTCATAGAGGCGACGACACATAACCATTTAAGTTCCGCTGAGGCCTGAAAGCAACAGCGAGAGACCGTCCAGGCTTCCGGGGGCACTGACGGTTCCCATCCTCCCAAGTCCCCCACGCATCAGGAGACCATCATGAGTATTGGTATCATCGGCGCCGGCGCCCTCGGCTCTAACTTCGCCCGGGCCCTTGCCCGCAAAGGGATCTCGGCCACGATCTCGAACAGCCGCGGACCGCAGTCTCTGGCCGCCCTGGTGCAGGAACTTGGCGCCTCCATCAAGGCAGGCACCGTGGAAGAGGCGGCCAGTGCCGACATTGTCCTAGCAGCCGTCCGTTGGGTGGATTCAGGCAAGGTGTTCGGCGCATTGCCGGCCTGGAACGGACGGATCGTTATCGACGGCACCAACCCGGTAGAATTCATCGATCCGAATTCACCCGATGCGACGGACCCCAGTAATCCCCTCGCGGCCTATGGCATCAAGGCCGTGGATCTGGGTGGAAAGCACTCGAGCGAGATATTCCGCCAGCACGTTCCAGGCGCTCGGGTCGTCAAGGCGTTCAATCACCTCGACGTCAACGTCTTGAATGAGCCCGAGGCGTCGGGTGGCAAGCGCGTGCTGTTTTATTCAGGCGATGACACCGCCGCAAAGACCGAGGTTCGCGCGATCATCGACGCCATCGGATTCTTCCCCGTTGATCTCGGCCCGCTTGATATCGGTGGACCGCTGGCGTCGCTGCCCTTCGGCTCGCTGTCAGCCCACCAGTTCATCAAGATCTAGCGCTCCTCAAAAGGGCCGTCCGCCGTCCTTGTCATCTGGACGGTGGACGATTTCGTCCCGGGAGGGAGAGACAGGGGCCCCAATGCTCGGACAGCTTGGCGGCTCTGCTAAGCTTGGTGCGGGGGTGCGTTAACGACGGCTTCGCCGGCGGCATGCCGCCCCCCGCGAAGTATCTGATTTGGTGTCGAATTTTCCACGGGTATGGGGATTCGAACCCAAGATACCAAGTTGGATATGATCGGTGAGCCTGCGCTGCCGCACTCGAATTAGATGGTCGCGCACGCCGCCGTACTGAAGTGCGAGGATGGTTGCCGGTAGCCCAATCGAGAAAAAGCGCATGCGATGAGGGGCAGTCGTAAACTTCAACGAAATCCGTTTCAGCCTCTTCGTCTGAAACGGTAAAATACTGCTAAGTCGTTGAAGGAAATGGCGCGCCCGAAAGGATTCGAACCTCTGACCCCCAGATTCGTAGTCTGGTGCTCTATCCAGCTGAGCTACGGGCGCATTTCCCTAAAATCACCGGTTGGATGTCCGGGATCCGGGGGTATTCCCCGAGGGCTCGCAGCGGGTTGCCGCCAGCGAGGTGCGTGAAGTACTGCGTTTTTTTCGCCCTGGCAAGGCCCTCTCCCGTTCGAAGGTCACACGGGGCTCTCAGCCTGTGGATAGCGTGCCGGCTAATCGCGTCCGGACGAGGCTCAGGCGCGGGCGCGCTGCGTGCGCTGGCGCATCTCGGCCGGGCGATCAGGAATGGCGATGAGGAATGTGGTGCCTGAGGCCGCATCCAGCAGCCGCAGCTCACCGCCATGGGCTCGAACCAACTCGTCGGCGATGGGGAGGCCAAGGCCGGTCCCCCCGCGCCGGGCCGAGCCCTGGAAGGCCGCGAACAGCCGGTCGCGGCGGGCCTCGGGAATGCCCGGGCCGGTGTCGGAGACCTCGATCTCGACAATGCTGCCCACCCGCCGGCCGCTGACCCGAATCAGGTCGCGCTGCGGTTCGTTGGGTGCGAGGGCCTCCAGGGCCTGGACGGCGTTGCGGACCAGATTGAGCAGCACCCGGAACAATTGGTCGGGATCGGCATCGGCGATCAGATGGCGATCCACCTCCGCCACCCAGCCGATGGCGGCCTCCGGATGCAGCCCGAGGGTCTGGCGCACTTCATTGAGCAGCGCCGCCACATCCACCTCCCGCCGGTCGGGCAGGGGCTCCTGCGCCCGTCCGTAGGAGAGGGTCTGCTGGCAATAGGTGATGGCGCGGTCCAGCGCCGCCATCAGTTTCGGGGCAAAGCGTTGCACGGCGGGGTCGGGCAGCGCCACCAGGCGATCGGAGATCAATTGCGCCGATGCCAGCAGATTGCGCAGATCATGATTGATCTTCGACACGGCCAGGCCCAATGCGGCCAGATGGGTCTTCTGGGCCAGGGTCTGCACCAGTTCGGTCTGCAGGTCCGCCAGCGCCTCCTCGGCGATGCCGATCTCGTCGGAACGGCCGCTGGGCACGATGATGCGGGAGGCGTCCTCCGGCGCATCGCGGAATGCCGCCATGCGTTCGGTGAGGCGCCGCATGGGCCGCACGAACAGCCAGTGCAGGCTGAAATACACCAGCGCTCCCGCCATCAGCGACAGCGCCAGCGAGATGACGAGCACGGTTGCCGCGAACCGCAGCATGGCGGTGCGCAGCGGGGATTCGGAAATGACGATTTCCAGGAATTCGCCGCCGCGCGGCGCATCGCCCACCACCCGCAGGGTGCGGCCGTTGCCGGCGGCGAGGGTGTCGAAGGCTTCCACCACCGCTTGCCAGAACGAGGTGTCGCGCATGTCCACATGGCGATCGATGGGCGGCGGCATGTCCGACATGGCCAGCAGCCGGCGGGTTTCCTCGCGCTTGACCACGACCACCTTGGCGCCGACGCTTTTTAGCAACTGCCGGGTGAGATCCATGGGGATCATTTCCTCGGGCGCCGCATCCAGCACCAGGGCCGCGATCCGCGCCGCCGCCAGCCGGTCAGACAGCCAGGATATGCGGAAATTGGCCATGGTCGGCACGAAGATCGCCACCTCCGCCATGGTCACGAATGCCACGGTGAGCATCAGCAGCTTGGAGGACAGCCCGAACCGCACCCGCCGATGCACGGCGGGAACGGGCGGCGCGGTTCCCTCGGTGGGCTGTGGGCTCATGACATTCATACGCGCGACCATGTGCCGTCGGATCTTCGTGATCTCGCGCATAAGTGAAGAAGGTGGCGGTTTGGTGTGCAGGTGCGGCCCAAGCTAGGGCAGGGCGCTCGTTTGCCCTTGTACCGGACTATTCTTCCTCGCCGAAGCGATTGGCCACCAGGCCCTCCAGGGCGTCGAGAACCGCTTCCGCTGCATTGCCGGTGGCGGTGACCACCACGGTGGTGCCGGGGGCGGCTGCGAGCATCATCAGCCCCATGATGGAATTGCCGCCCACCGCTTCGCCATTGCGGCAGACAGTGACATGGGCATCGAAGCTTTCCACCATTTGCACGAACTTGGCCGAAGCCCGCGCATGCAAGCCGCGCTTGTTGATAATGGGCAGGGCCCGAACCAAGGCGCCATCCGCCGCCGGAGCGCCGCAGGCGGCTTCCACGTCCTCATCGGCGCACGATGTCATGGCTGCGGTGACGGGCACGTTATTTCCCTGCGAGGACGCGGCTGGCGACATTGATGTACTTGCGTCCGGCTTCCTGGGCGACATCAACCGCCTCGGCGAGGGGAAGTTCCCCCCGGACCTTGGCCAGCTTCACCAGCATGGGCAGATTGATGCCCGCCACCACTTCCACGTCCGGTGCGTTCATCACCGAAATGGCAAGATTGGAGGGCGTGCCGCCGAACATGTCGGTGAGGATCACGACGCCCTGGCCGCTCTGGACCTGGGCGACGGCATCAATGATGTCGTGCCGCCGACGCTCCATGTCGTCGTCGGGGCCAATGGTGACAGCCGCGACCTGGGCTTGCGGCCCCATCACGTGCTCCAAGGCAGAGCAGAACTCAGCGGCCAGGCGGCCATGGGTGACGAGCACGAGACCGATCATGTTGCCTCCGCCTTCACCTCTTCGGGGTGAAGGCCTCCCGCACTGCGGGGTCGCCATATTCAGAGCGGCTCAAAAATTACGCAAGGGGTGCAGCGCACAAAAGCATCACGCGTGCGGCACCGGAGTGGTGGTCAGAGCCGCGGCCAGCAATAGGGCGGCATCCGCTCCTGGCGGGACTGCGATGCGTGAAACCGTTATTCCGTCGAGAGTTACGCTGGTCTCCTCAAGGGCAGGAAGGCGACTGGCCACTGCTGCCGAAAGGTCAACAACGATGTTCACCTTCACAGAAAAAAGATGGGGAACCCGCCGCAAACCCAGGTGCCGGACCTCAATGATGCCGGCGAGGGCATCGGGCGCCCGCGCAGTGAGCGTGCCTTGTGCAGCTTCCAGTAGCACTCGGTCGTCGGCAACAAACTCCGCGTGCGGCAGGATGCGCGGAGGATCCAGCATCAGCCGCAGCGCCAACAGCGACTTGCCCGCCCCGGAAGGCCCTCGGATCAGCACCCCATGCTCGCCGACCCGCACGCAACTGGCGTGGATGCTGGGGGTGGAGGGGCGTACGTTCGGCATGGCGCTCAGTTGTTGGGCAGGCGAACGATGAAGCGGGCCCCCAACACCGGCGCGTCCTCGCCGGTGGCGCCGGGGTCTACGCGGTTTTCCGCCCAGATCTGGCCGCCATGGGCTTCGACGATCTGCTTGGAGATGGACAGGCCAAGACCGGAGTTCTGGCCGAAGCCCTGATGCGGCCGGTCGGTGTAGAAGCGCTCAAAGATGCGCGCGAGGGCATCGGGGCGGATGCCCGGCCCCTCATCCTCGACCACGATCTCCGCCCCGCTTTTCAGCCGGCGGCACATCACCCGCACCGTGCCACCTTCCGGCGAGAAGGAGCGGGCGTTGGAAACCAGATTGTCCACCACCTGGCCCAGGCGCGAGGCATGCCCAGCCAGTTCGAAGTCCATCGGCGCACCGGCCGCCCGGTCGAAGCTCAGCCGGACCTTCACGCCGTCATCCTTGCGCACGTCCTGCGCCATGCCGACCACCATCTCCAGCAATTGCCTGAGATCGACGCTGACCGCTTCCTGACGCTGGAGTTCGGCGTCGAGGCGGCTGGCATCGGAGATATCCGAAATCAGCCGGTCGAGGCGCTTCACGTCGTGCTGGATCACATCCAGCAGGCGTCCGCGGGAGACATCATTCTTCGCCAGCGGCAGGGTTTCCACCGCCGAGCGCAAAGAGGTGAGGGGGTTCTTGAGTTCATGGGCCACGTCGGCGGCGAAGCTCTCGATGGCCTCGATGCGGTTGTAGAGCGCCGATGTCATATCGCGCAAAGCCCCGGAGAGATGGCCGATCTCGTCGGAACGGGCGGTGAAATCCGGGATCTCCACCCGCGACTTGATTCGCCGGCGCACCCGCTCGGCCGCATCCGCCAGCTTGCGCACCGGATCGGCGATGGTGCCGGCCAGCAGCACCGAAACCAGCACCATGACCGCCGCCGCCACCAGGAACACCCGCACGATCACGAAGCGCTCGGCTTCCACCGCCTCGTCGATCTCGCCGCCCTGGGTGGACAGCAGCAGCACGCCGAGGATGGCGCGGAAGCGCTGGATCGGCACCGCCACCGAGACCACCACCCGGCCGCGATCATCCACCCGCACCGCACTGGCCTTCTGGCCCAAAGCAGCGGAGGCGACTTCGGGATATTCCTTGCCGCTCTGCGGCCCGAATTCCTTGTAGAGCGGCAGGTCGCCGCGGCCGATCCAGCCCTGCAGCCCGCGCCAGGCCCGTTCCAGCAGGCCGGGAGGAGCCTGAGTGGGGGGCGGCAGGTCGAAGCGCAGGATCTCGCCCTTGGAATAGAGCGAGCGCGAATCCAGCAGCATGATGCCTTCGCGGTCATAGATCCGCGCCCGCGTACGGGTGGGGCCCACCAGGCGGCGCAGAACCGGAGCGACGCGCTCAGGATTGATGGGGAATTCCAGAGGCGCGAAGCCCTCTTCGCTGGCGCCGTAGCTCTCGCCCGCCTGCAGTTCCAGCAACCGCTCGGGGTCGATGGTGATGGCGTTGGTTTCCACCTGGGCCGAGGCGGCGATGGCGCCGGCGATGATCTCGCCCTGCACCAGCAGGCTCTGCACCCGGGCGTCGATCAGACCGGCGCGGAATTCGGACAGGTAAAGGATGCCCGAGACCAGCGCGCACAGGCCGGCCAGGTTGAGCAGAACGATACGGCGAGTGAGGCTGGAGAAGCTCTTGAGCGCCACGAACCGGCGGGCGCGACGCAGCGCCGACAGGATACCAAGTCCCCGACGGGCGGGGGCTTGGGCGCTCGTGTGCTGGTCCGCGGCGTCGGTCATGTCATATGGCGACCCGCGCCCGCCTTCAGGCTTCCTTGAAGCGATAGCCGACACCGTAAAGGGTTTCGATCATGTCGAAATTGTCGTCGGTGGATTTGAACTTCTTGCGCAGCCGCTTGATGTGGCTGTCGATGGTGCGGTCGTCCACATAGACCTGGTCGTCATAGGCCGCGTCCATCAAAGCGTTGCGGCTCTTGACCACGCCGGGGCGCTGGGCGAGCGCCTGGAGGATCAGGAATTCGGTGACGGTGAGGGTCACCGGATCATTCTTCCAGGTGCAGGTGTGGCGCTCGGGATCCATGCGCAACAGGCCGCGCTCCAGCACCTTGGCGCTGTCGGTCTCGCGCGGCACGGTGCCGTCCTTGGCCGCCACGCGGCGCAGCACCGCCTTGACGCGTTCCACCAGCAGGCGCTGGGAGAAGGGCTTCTTGATGAAGTCGTCGGCGCCCATCTTGAGGCCGAACAATTCGTCGATCTCCTCATCCTTGGAGGTGAGGAAGATAACCGGCATGTCGGTCTTCTGGCGCAGGCGGCGCAGCAGTTCCATGCCGTCCATGCGCGGCATCTTGATGTCGAGGATGGCGAGATCGGGCGGATTGGTCTTGAACCCATCCAGCGCCGAGGCCCCGTCGGTGTAGGTATCGATGCGATAGCCTTCCGCTTCCAGGGCGATGGAGACGGAGGTCAGGATATTGCGATCGTCGTCGACGAGGGCGATAGTGGGCATGACACCTCTTTCAAGCGTCGGGTCGGTCCGGCGGGTCGGTCCGTCTTCACGGCCTCGTGGGGTGAAGCCGGTTTGCGTGGCCGAAATGTGACACCGCGCATTTTTCGTACGGTAAAATAGCTGGAAAACCTTGAGTCGCCAATGCGGATCACGGCCAAGGCTGATTTCGGTCGCTCAAGCGCCTTCGCGCTCCCGCCGGCTGCGGTAGCGCAGCGTCGTTGCCGCAGCGCCATAGCTGGCCACGCAATAGGGCACCGCATAGGTCAGCGCCACCTTGCCCCACATCACGCTTGCGCCAGTCCACAGCGCATCGCCCTGGTTGATCAGATTGAGCGCTGTGCCCACCACGGCCGCCACCACCAGGGAGCGGCGGGGAATGCCGTCGGAAACCGCCGCCTTGAGAAGGGGTGCCAGCATGGCGCCTCGCGCGTCCGAAGAAGGAGCGCCAGCTTAACATTGGGCGGCGCGGGCTCGCGTGGCTGATTTATAGGCGCGCCCTGCCGGCCCTCCGCAATGCCCCGCGCTTGACAGGGCCGGGGGCGGCTTGGCGATGTGGGCGCACGGTCGCAGGGCCAAGGGGAGATCAACCGTGGGTGAAGCTGTTGCGCATGCAAGCGTTGTGATCCGCCGCCTGATGCGGGAGGCCCGCTTCGGGGCCTTGGGCACGCTGGAGGCAGACGGGGCGCCTTATGCCTCCCTGGTGGCGGTGGCGCCTGATGCGGAGGGGGCGCCGGTGCTGCTGATGTCGGGCCTCGCCCGCCATACCCGCAATCTCCAGCGTGACCCGCGCGCTTCGCTGCTGCTGGCCACCGGCGCCTCGGGCGATCCTTTAAATGCCCCCCGCGCCAGCCTATTGGGGCGGATCGCGGCGACGCCAGATGCCGAGGCCCGGGCCCGCTTCCTGGCCCGCCATCCGGAGGCCGCGCAATATGCCGACTTTACCGATTTCGCCTTCTATCGCCTGGACTTGCGCGAGGCGCATCTGGTGGAGGGGTTCGGGCGCATCGTCACCTTGCCGGCCTCTGGCCTGCTCACCTCCTGGGAGGGCGCCGATGCGGTGCGGGCGGCGGTGGCGGGCGTGGTCGAGCATATGAATGCCGACCATGCCGATGCGGTGGCGCTCTATGCCACCCGCCTTTTGGGCGAGCCGGAGAGCCCGGATGTGGTCTGGCGAATGGTCGGCCTGGATCCGGAAGGCTGCGAGATCGCCACCGGCGGGACGGTGCGGCGGCTGGAATTTCCGCAGCGCGTGACAGATGTTGCTGCGGTGCGGCAAGTTTTGGTGGCGCTCGTAACGCAAGCGCGAACGACGATAAAATGAGCTTTCAAACGATTTGAAGCAGTTCACAAGAAGAACAGCGCGCCGTAACGTCACCTCTTCAGAGCCGCTCCGTCCCGGACCGGACAGGCACGCGCCGCGTTACGCAGCGCTCGAAGGAGGCGATCCGTGATCGAGACAGGACACCGCAACAGCGCCGTGGGCGCGGAAAGCTTCGGCCTGAACAATCTCGCCGGGGTGCATTGGAACCTGACGGAGCCGCTCCTCTATGAGCACGCCATCGCCAAGGGCGAGGCGCAACTGGCCGCCGGTGGGGCATTGGCCGCCAATACCGGCGTACACACCGGCCGCAGCCCCAAGGATAAGTTCGTGGTGCGCGATGCCGCCACCGAGGGCGAGGTGTGGTGGGATAATAACGGCGCCATCACCCCGCAGCAGTTCGATCTGCTGCATGCGGATTTTCTAAAATGCGCCGAAGGCAAGACGCTGTTCGCCCAGGATCTCTACGGTGGCGCCGACCCGGCCAGCCGGATCAAGACCCGCGTCTATACCGAATATGCCTGGCACTCGCTGTTCATCCGCACCATGCTGCGCCGGCCGCCGCGGGAAGATCTGGCCGGCTTCGTGCCGGAAATGACCATCATCGATTTGCCCAGCTTCAAGGCGGATCCCGCCCGCCACGGGGTGCGCAGCGATACGGTGATCGCGGTGGATTTCAAGCGCGGCATCGTTCTGATCGGCAATTCATCTTATGCCGGCGAGATGAAGAAGTCGGTCTTTACTTTCCTCAACTACCTCCTGCCCGCCAAGGGCATCATGCCCATGCATTGCTCGGCCAATGCGGGCAAGGATGGCGATGTGGCGCTGTTCTTCGGTCTGTCAGGCACCGGCAAGACCACTTTGTCCGCCGACCCCGCCCGCACCCTGCTGGGCGATGATGAACATGGCTGGAGCGAGGCCGGCGTGTTCAATTTCGAGGGTGGTTGTTATGCCAAGACCATCCGCTTGTCCAAGGAGGCCGAGCCGGAAATCTTCGCCGCTTCGGATCGTTTCGGGACGATACTTGAGAATGTCATCCTGGATGAGGTCACCCGCGTCCCGGACTTCGATGACGGTCGGCTGACCGAGAACACCCGCTCGGCCTATCCTCTGGACTTCATCCCCAATGCCAGCCCCACCGGGCGGGCAGGAATTCCCAAGAATATCATCATGTTGACGGCGGATGCGTTCGGCGTGATGCCGCCCATCGCCCGCCTCACCCCGGCCCAGGCCATGTACCATTTCCTCTCCGGCTACACCGCCAAGGTGGCGGGCACCGAGAAGGGGGTGAAGGACCCGGAGGCGACCTTCTCCACCTGCTTTGGCGCCCCCTTCATGCCCAGGCATCCCTCGGTTTATGGCAATATGCTCAGGGACTTGATCGCCAGGTTCGAGGTGGATTGCTGGCTGGTGAACACCGGCTGGACCGGGGGCAAGTTCGGCGAGGGCCGCCGCATGCCGATCAAGGTCACCCGCACCCTGCTGACCGCCGCCTTGGACGGCTCGCTCAAGGGGGCGGCGACCCGCACCGATCCTTATTTCGGCTTCCAGGTGCCGACCTCGGTGCCGGGCATCGAGCCGCATATCCTTTATCCGTCAAAGACTTGGGCGGACAAGGCGGCGTTTGATGCCACCGCACGGCGGCTGGTCTCCATGTTCCAGGAGAACTTCGCCAAGTTCGAATCCCACGTGGACGCCGCTGTGCGCGAGGCCCAGCCGCAGGTGCGCATCGCCGCCGAATGATCCGGCGGCAAGGTCGCTGGTCGCCGTCATCGCCCGCCGTTCGCGGTGGGCGGTGACACAGCGTGTCGTACGACAGTGCCATGTGTATCGCCCCGCAATTCCCCGCATGCGCCACCGTCGCATGCGACAGATTTCGGCACCGTCCGTCGCATGACGGAAGGGGGAGGGGTGGCGGCCGCCCGCGTCCCTCCGTCCCGTATCCCCGTCCTCTGTCACGCGTCACGCGGCCCTTGTCATCCCCGGCCGCTCGACCAGCATTCGCCCGGCCCGCGCTCCGCGCTATGAGCCGGCCTGCCAACTGCCCCGTCCTCCCCCTGCGCTGCGCTTGCCGCAGCGCCCCGACCGGGCTTTGCACTTTTGTGCCACCTCCTCTAACGGCATCCTGGAACCGTCGTTGAAGCGTCGCGTTGAAGGCGGCAGCTTTGCAATAGGGCCGCGCTGCCGCCCGACGGGATGGTTCGATGACGACAGATGATGCCGCGCTTCTGCATCCCGGCCCGGCAGGGCGACGAGCGGCGACGCTCCCGGCCGCCCCGGCCCCATCCCGCCATGCCCGTGCCCTCGGGCTGCTGAACTTCTTCCTTGCGGATGTGCGCGATGGGCTGGGGCCGTTTCTCGGCATCTTCCTGGTGGGCAAGGGCTGGGCGCCCGATGCCATCGGCTATGTGATGACCCTGGGCGGCCTCGCCGGCATGCTCGCCACCACGCCGCTGGGGATGCTGGCGGATGCCACCCACGCCAAGCGGATGATCGTGGCGGTCTCTGCCGTGCTGGTGGTGGCGGGCTCGCTCATCCTGCTGGTGTGGCCCATCGGCCCGCTGGTGGCCTTCTCGCAGGTGGCGACCGGCGTGGCGGGGGCGGCCATCGGCCCGGCCATCGCCGGCCTCACTCTGGGGCTGGTGGGTCAGGCGGGGCTGCCGGCGCAATTGGGCCGCAACGAGGCCTGGAACCATGCCGGCAACTTTGCCGCCGCCGCCTTGGCGGGCATCTTCGGCTATCTCTACGGCATCGCCGCGGTGTTCGTGCTCATGGGGCTGATGGCGCTGGGCTCGCTGGTGGCGCTGAGCCTGATCCGGCCGCGGGACATCGACCATGACGTCGCCCGCGGCCTGGAGGCGGGGACGCCGGCCGGGGCGCATGTACCCAATGTCGCCGTGCTGCTGCGCTCGGCGCCGCTGCTGGTGCTGGCGGGCACCTTGATGCTGTTTCACTTCGGCAATGCCGCCATGCTGCCGCTGCTGAGCCAGGCGGTGGCCACCGCCGGCACCTTTGATCCCGCCGCTTATGCGGCGCTCACTGTCATCATTGCCCAACTGGTCATGATCCCCATGGCGCTGCTGGCCGCCCGGCTGGCGGAGACGCGGGGCTATTGGATCGTGCTGGTGCTGGCGCTGGCGGCGCTGCCGCTCCGGGGCGCCATCGCCGGCTTGTGGGCCAGCCCCTGGGCGATGATCCCGGTGCAGATCCTCGATGGCGTCGGCGCCGGCCTGCTGGGGGTGGCGACGCCGGGGCTGGTGGCGCGCATCCTGCGCGGCTCAGGCCATGTGAATGCCGGGCTCGGCGGGGTCATGACCTTGCAGGGGGTGGGCGCGGCGCTCAGCCCGGCGGTGGCGGGGCTGGTGGCGGCCCACTTCGGCTATGGCGTCGCCTTCCTGTTCCTCGGCAGCGCCGCCATCTTCGGATTGGTGCTGTGGGTGGCGGCGACGCCGCTGGTGCGCGCCGCCTGCGCCGCCCCCGTTAGCGCACATTCCCCTTGACCATGAATGGGAGCAGCGGCATGTGTCGAAACATGCTCAGGAACGAGACCATTTTTGATCGACGCCGACGCCGCTGCACCCCAGCTGCGGCTCTTCCGGCTGCGCGTCGATCAGCGTCCGTCCGCATGGGGATGGCCTCACTGTAGGCCCCACCCGCCGGAGCGGACCTGACCCGCGTTCCTGAACCCCCGCAGCCCCCGGCTCCGGGGGTTTTATTTTGCCTAAATTCCAGAAGGATACCCACCATGAGCATGCGCGTCGGCATTGTCGGAATCAGCGGTTTTGGCGGCGGCGAAGCGATGCGCCTGATCGCAAGCCACCCGTCGTTCGAACTGGTCTACGCCGCCGGCGAGGGCAGCGCCGGCAGCCGTCTGGTGGACCGCTTCCCCGGTGTGCCGGCCAAGCTGGCCGAACTGGTGATCGAGAAGTGGGATCCTGCGACCTTGCCGAAGCTCGACGTGCTGTTCGCGTCGCTGCCCACGGGCGCTTCGGCCGAGGCGCTGGCGCGGGTGTCCAAGGACGTGAAGATCGTCGATATCGGCGGCGACCACCGCTACGTCGCGGGCTGGGCGTACGGCCTGGCCGACGTCTGGCCTGCCCAGATCGCGGGCCAGACCCGTATTGCCAACCCCGGCTGCTTCCCCGCCGCGACGCTGACCGCGCTGGCGCCGCTGCTGGCCAACAAGCTGATTGAGCCGGGCAACATCGTGATCGACGCCAAGACCGGCATCTCCGGTGCCGGCCGGGGCAGCGCCGACAGCAAGTTCAGCTACGCCGAGAGCAATGAGAACTTGGTGCCCTACGGCCTGCTCAAGCATGTCCACATGCCCGAGATGGCCAAGACGATCGAGCAGCTCAGCGGTGGCAGCGCCGCCGGGCTGGTGTTCACGCCGCACCTGGTGCCGATGACGCGCGGCGTCCTCGCCACCATCTACTGCCGCGGCAGCGCCACCACGGAGCAGTGCCTGGACGCGGCCCGGCGCTTCTACGCCGGGCGGGCGTTCGTGCGCGTGACCGACAAGCCGCCGCAGACCAAATGGGCTACGGGCTCGAACCTGGCATTTGTCAGCTATGCGGCCGATCCAGAGCGCAACTTGGTGATGGCGATGGGCGTGGTCGACAATCTTGGCAAGGGAGCGGCCGGGCAGGCGGTGCAGAATGCCAATTTGATCTGCGGCCTGCCTGAAACGGCAGGGCTGGATGGCGCACCTGTGTGGCCGTGAAGACGACGGGCCTCCAGACAGCAATTCGCTCGGCTCTGGAGGTTCGGTCCGGCGGCGCCGCGTGGATCCCCGGATCACGTCCGGGGATGACGGTCGTCTGTTGCAAGACGGGCCGCGCGAGAGGCCGGCGCCGAGCTCTGCTTTACTGCCCCACGGCCGAAACCGGGCAGCCCTCATTCAGCGGGCTGGGGTGCAATTCGCGTCCGGGGTAAAGTCGGAGGTACCGTAGCTGCCGGGCTCCAGGAAGCGCAGCGAGGTGGCCATGGGCTCGCCGGGGCTGCGGCTGGTGCAGGCGGGTTGGGCGGCGGGGGTCACGGACACCGAGCCACGCTCCAGCACTTCCGCCAGCGGGGCGCTGGTTTCCGGCGCGGCGGCCCGCCCCAGATCGCCGAAGATCGCCGCGCTGGCCGCAACCACCAGACCACCCAGAACCACCATGTCCAATCGCATCTCGCTCTCCGTCGACCCCCCGATGAAGAATATCCCGCATCGCAACATAATATCTTGCGATGCACAATGTTCCCGGCGTCATGGCAATCGGCTCTGCCCTGTGCCCGGCGCAGAGCTGAGGCGCGGCGGTGGCGGCGCCGGGCGAGGAGCCGTGGGAACGGCGCGACGTGCCAAATCAAGGGGCGCCGGGCCTCGGCGAGGCGGCACGAGCGCTGTCCGGGCGCATGGGCGTCGCTGCATCGCAGCGCGCTGCGCGGTTCCAGATGCATTGTGGCGCGAGGCTGGAACTGCTAAAAATCCGTCATGACCTGCTCGTCCACCCGTGCCCCGCGCCTGTCCAAGGCGGCCTTCTGCGCCGTCGGGCCATTCGTGTGCGACACCATGGACTTCGCCGCGGTGCCCGATCACGTGCGCCTGCCGGGCCGGTTCTTCGGGCGTTTCACCACGGCCGCGCTCGCCGCCCTCGGTCGCTGACGCGCCTTTGGGGCGGATGCCGACGCATCCCCCTTTTCGTCCGATCTCAAGACCCGCCCGCGGCGCGCGCCGCCGGGCTCATGCTCCTCAGGACACATCGCCATGAACGCCCCCACCAGCGGCCCCCGGACCCTCTACGACAAGGTTTTCGACGACCACGTGGTCGCCCGTCAGGAAGACGGCACCTGCCTGCTCTATATCGACCGCCATCTGGTGCATGAGGTCACCAGCCCGCAGGCATTCGAGGGCCTGCGCATGACCGGCCGCACCGTGCACGCGCCGCAGAAGACCCTGGCGGTGGTGGACCACAACGTGCCGACCACCGACCGCACCAAGCCCAATCCCGATGCGGAGAGCGTGGCCCAGATTGCGGCGCTGGCAGAGAACACCCGCGAGTTCGGCATCGAATATTATGACGGCTTCGATATCCGCCAGGGCATCGTCCATGTGGTCGGCCCCGAGCAGGGCTTCACGCTGCCCGGCACCACCATCGTCTGCGGCGACAGCCACACCTCCACCCATGGGGCGTTCGGCGCCCTGGCCCATGGCATCGGCACCTCGGAGGTGGAGCATGTGCTCGCTACCCAGACGCTGATCCAGAAGAAGGCCAAGAACATGCGCGTCACCGTCGACGGCGTGCTGCCCGAAGGGGTCGGCGCCAAGGACGTGACGCTGGCCATCATCGGCGCCATCGGCACCGCCGGCGGCACCGGCTATGTGATCGAATATGCCGGCCAGGTGATCCGCGACCTCTCCGTGGAAGGCCGCATGACGGTCTGCAACATGTCGATCGAGGGCGGGGCCCGCGCCGGCATGGTGGCCCCGGATGAGAAGGCGTTCGCCTATCTCAAGGACCGTCCGCGCGCGCCCAAGGGCGCCGACTGGGACAAGGCGGTGGCCTATTGGGAGACGCTGCGCTCGGACGAGGGCGCCTTCTTTGACAGCGAGATCCGGTTGGACGGCGCCAACCTCCCGCCCATCGTCTCCTGGGGCACCAGCCCGGAAGACGTGATCGCGGTGGACGGCCGCGTGCCGGACCCGGAGCTGATCGCCGATGCGGTGAAGCGCGACGCCAAGAAGCGGGCGCTGGCCTATATGGGCCTCACCGCCCAGACCAAGATCACCGACATCACCCTGGACCGGGTGTTCATCGGCTCCTGCACCAACGGGCGCATCGAGGATCTGCGGCAGGCGGCCAAGATGGTCGAGGGTCACAAGGTCAACGCCAATGTGAATGCCATGGTGGTGCCGGGCTCGGGCCTGGTGAAGGCGCAGGCGGAAGCCGAGGGCCTGGACAAGATCTTCCTGGCCGCGGGCTTCGAATGGCGCGAGCCGGGCTGCTCCATGTGCCTGGCCATGAATGCCGACCGACTGTCGCCGGAGGAGCGCTGCGCCTCCACCTCGAACCGCAATTTCGAGGGGCGTCAGGGCTTCAAGGGCCGCACCCATCTGGTGTCGCCGGCCATGGCGGCGGCGGCGGCCATCGCCGGCCACTTCGTCGACATCCGCACCTGGCCGCGCGGCTGACATCGAGACCGTTCGGCCGTTGCCACGCAGCGGCAAGGACTTAGGCAATAAAAAACGCCCGCGGACAGCCTCCGCGGGCGTTTTACATAGTAAGCATTCTTATGTCCGCGTCTCTGCCTCTCGCCGCGATCAGGCGGGCCTGAG
>CALRNP020000002.1:0-58482 GCA_943369575.1 Azorhizobium sp. AG788
GATGCGGGTGATGCGCCGCACCCGCGTGCGCGGATCGGTGCGGGCCTCCACCGCCTTGAAGCCGATGGACAGGCCATCCAGCGCCCCGGCCTGCACCAGGGCCGCCACATCGCGGGCGCGCTCCACCTCCAGGGTGAGGCAGCCGCGCACCTTGAGCCCGATGGCATCCTCGGTGAGTTGCGCCCACACCCCGATGGGCTCGGCCGGATCATGCTGATAGAGCAGCCGCACCCCGGCGGGGCCGCGCCGGGCGAGGCTCTCGGCAAAGGCGCCGGGGGCGATGACGTCGCGGCCCAGATCAACCTGGTCGAACAGGCAGGCATAGCCCTCGAAGGTGGCCACGGGCGCGGACGGATCAGGGGCCGGCGCCATCACGGGGCCTTGCGGCCGGCGGGGGTGGACTTGCGCCGCTTGCCGCGCTCCAGCCGCTCCAAGGTGGCGACGAAATCACGGAACACATTGGCCGAGGGCGGCGCGGCGGCGGGGCGCGCCGGGCCGGGGCCGAGCGCACGGATGCGCGGCGCCGGCGCCTTGACGAGAAACGGGGCTCGCATGGCGGAAGGGTCTCCAGGGGTGAGTTAAGGTTCAGTCTTCGCCGGCGCGGGCGTTGAAGCGCGCCAGTTCGCGGACGAAATCGTCCATGCGCTGATGGGCGCGGGTGAGCGCGGTGAGCGCCGCCAGCGCCGCGCCGGAGGCGCTCACCGCCCAGGCGGCTAGCGCCAGATGGGCCAGGTCGCCGCGCTCGGCGAAGATGCGGATCACGCTGTCCATGGCGGGACTCCGGACATGGCGCTCAGGCGCCGGCAGGGCCGTAGCCCACCGCCGCGCGCTTTTCCGCGTCGCTGAGGAAGGTCGCGGCCCCCACCCGGCCCCACAAGTCCGAGCGCTCGGCGGCGAGCGCCTCCACTTGGTCCAGATCGGGCACGAAACTGAGCGGGCGCCCATCAGCCGCCGCCAGCCAGGTACCGAGCGCCCCGGCCACGCGCTTCACCAGCGGCAGCACGCTCTGGCGCCACAGCACCCGGTTGGCCTCGGCATAATTGGCGAAGGTGTTGTCGCCAGGAATGCCCAGCAGCATGGGTGGCACCCCCAGCGCCAAGGCGATCTCCCGCGCCGCGCCGGCGCGGGCCGCTTCGAAATCCATCTCCTTGGGGCTGAGGCCCAGCGGCTTCCAATCCAGCCCGCCCTCCAGCAGCATGGGCCGCCCGGCATTGCCGGCGCCCTGGAAGCTGGCCTCCAGCTCGCCCTTCAGCCGCTCGAACTGGTCGTCGGTGAGGCTGCCGGTGCCGCCATAGATCAGTGCGCCGGACGGGCGGGCAGCATTGTCCAAGAGCGCCTTGTTCCAGTCACCGGCACTGTTGTGCAGGTCCAGCGCCTGGGCGGCGGCCTCCAGCGGCGCGAAGCCGTAATGGTCGTCCAGCGGGTTGAACAAGGCCAGATGCAGGATCGGCGGCAAATGGGCGCCGGGCACCAGACTGTCCTGGGCAATGCGCAGGGTGCGCCCGTCCAGCGTATAGTCGAACGCCTCCGGCCAGCCGCTGGGGCCGGGCACCACCTTCATGCGGTCGGGGCGCAGGGCATAGAGTTCGCGCACCTGCCCGTCCAGCGCCACCGCCTCCACATAAGCATTGCCGGCCACCAGCAGATGGCCATAGACGCTCTCCAGCCATTCGGTGCCCGTGGCACGGGGATTGGGCCGGGCGAGCAGATCCAGCAGCGGATGGGCATCGATCTCGCGGCCGCCGTCCATCAGCAGCAGCGGCACGCTGGCGGCGGCCTCGCTGATCAGCCGCACAGCGCGATAGGCCACCGCGTTGCGGGCGAACCCCTCGCGGGCGAGGCCGGCATAATCGCGCGGCGACCAGCGCGCCCGCCCGGTGGTGAGCAGCGCCACCAGCGCGGCGGTGCGGCTGGCTTTTCCCTCGGGCGGGCGGGAGCGGAAGGCATCGAACAGGGAGGCGAGCATGGGCGGACTCCGGGACAGCGGCGAGAGCCGCGAGAGGCGGACAGGCGGGTGGCATGCGAAGGACCAGGGCGCGCCTCGCCCGTCAGGTGCAGGTGGGAGCGCGACGGCATGGCTGGGGGCGCGGGCCCTTCCCCCCTTGCGGGGGAAGCAGGGAGGGGGGTGAAACGGCTGGGACTGGGCGACCGCCTGGATCAGCTCAATGCGTCGCCCGACCAGACGGGGCATCACCAAGCCAGCTCTGCAACGATGGCCATTTCACCCCCCTCCCCACCCCTCCCCCGCAAGGGGGGAGGGAGCGCGGCGCGCTGATGAAGAGCGCGCTTTTGACGACGGGGAACGGCGGCTGCCGGCGCTCCCACCGGCGCAAAACCTTGCCGCACCGGCAATCACGCCTCTTGACGCCACCCATTCACACAAATAGTCATATAGATGACTACTCATTGAGCGACCGCCTTTAGAGAGCCCGCCATGACCGACCAGGCGCTATTGGACCCCCTGCTGGACGATGCCGCCGATGCGCGGCTGCCGCTGTATCAGCGGCTGCGCGATGCCATGATCGCCCGCATCGTGGCCGGCGCCTGGATGCCGGGCAGCGCCATTCCCTCCGAAACCGAGATTGCAAAGGCCAATGGGGTCGCCATCGGCACCGTGCGCAAGGCGGTGGAGACGCTGGTGGCGGAAGGGGTGCTGGACCGCATGCAGGGCCGCGGCACCTTCGTGCGCCGGCCCTCGCTGGATCGCTCCTTATTCCGCTTCTTCCGCGCCGAGGACGCCACCGGCGAACGCACCATGCCCGAGGGGCGCATTCTTGCCCGCAAGATCGCGCCCTGCCCGGCCATTCCCGCGGCCGTTCTGGGCCTTGAGGCCCGCGCCCCGGCGCTGCGCATCGACCGCCTGCGTCTGGTGTCCGGGACGCCGGTGTTCGCCGAGGAAATCTGGCTGGACCGCGACCGCTTCGCGCCGCTGCAAGAGCTGCCGCTCACCGGCTTCGGCGATCTGCTTTATCCGCTCTATGAGCGGCTGTGCGGCGAGGTGGTGGCCAGCGCCGACGAGACCCTAAGCGTGGATCTGGCCAGCGCGGCGGATGCCCGCGCGCTCAAGATCGCCAAGGCCGCGCCGGTGGTGGTGGTGGACCGCATCGCCCGCGGCTACGACCGCCACGCCATCGAATGGCGCCGCTCACGCGGCCCGGCGGATCGCTTCCGCTATCGCATCGAAATTCGCTGACGCCCACCCACTGACGTCCCCGTCTTCCGCGCGTCCGGGCCTCCTAAGCGGAGGCCGCGATCGTGCGCGCCCATGGCTCTGAACGCATCGCCCAAGCAGCCGCAAGAGCTGTGTCCAAACTCTCTCATGCCCGCGTCGGGAGGACGTGCCATGTTCACGTGGTTCAAGGATATCAACAGCGCCGAGCGCAAGACCTTCTGGGCCTGCTTTGGCGGCTGGGCGCTGGATGCGCTCGACGTGCAATTGTTCTCGCTGGTCATCCCCACCTTGCTGGGCCTGTGGCACATCAGCAAGGCAGACGCCGGCATGGTCACCAGCGTCACCCTCATCGCCTCGGCGCTGGGCGGCTGGGTCGGTGGGGCAATCTCCGACCGCATCGGCCGCGTCCGTGCCCTGCAGGTGATGATCCTGTGGTTCGCGCTCTCCACCTTCCTCTCCGCCTTCGCCCAGAACTACAACCAGCTTCTGGTGCTGAAAGCCTTGCAGGGCCTCGGCTTCGGCGGCGAATGGGCCGCCGGCGTGGCGCTCATGAGCGAAGCCATCCGCCCCGCCCATCGCGGCAAGGCGCTGGGCACGGTGCAGAGCGCCTGGGCCATCGGCTGGGGCGTGGCGGTGCTGCTGCAAACCGGCATCTATTCCTTCGTGCCGCCGGAATACGCCTGGCGCATCCTGTTCGGCATCGGCCTGCTGCCGGCGCTGCTGGTGATCTTCGTGCGCCGTCATGTGCCGGAGCCCGAGGCCTCCCCCGCCCGCGCCCCGCGCATCGCCGGCGCCCGCACGCCGCTGCTGGGCATCTTCTCCCCCGACGTGCTGCGGGTGACATTGGTGGGCCTGCTGCTCGGCACCGGCGCCCACGGCGGCTATTATGCGGTCACCGCCTGGCTGCCCACCTATCTCAAGGTCGAACGCCAGCTCTCGACGCTGGGCACCGGCGCCTATCTGGCGGTGATCATCGTCGCTTTCTTCTGCGGCTGCATCGCCGCCGCCCATCTGCTGGATCGCATCGGCCGCAAGCGCACGGTGGGGCTGTTCGCGGTCGCCTGCGTCATCGTGGTGCTGGCCTATGTGTTCCTGCCGTTCGGCGACACCGCCATGCTGGTGCTGGGCTTTCCGCTCGGCTTCTGCTCGGCCGGCATTCCCGCCAGCATGGGGGCGCTGTTCTCGGAGCTCTATCCCGGCGGCATTCGCGGCACCGGGGTGGGCTTCTGCTACAATGCCGGGCGCATCGTTTCGGCGATTTTCCCCTTCCTGGTGGGCCATATGAGCGAGAGCATTCCGCTGGGCGCGGCCATCGGCATCGATGCGGCCATCGCTTATTCGCTGGTGGTGGTGGCGGTGCTGATGCTGCCGGAAACCCGCGCCGTGCGGCTCGATGCCGACACCGGCGCCGCGCCCGCTCCCAGCCTTGCCCGGCAGGGGGCTGAATGAGGCCGATGCCGACCATGGCCGCCCCTCAGGAGGCGGCCATCGACACCCATGCCCATGTGTTCCAGCGCGGTCTTCCCACCGCGCCGGACGCCCGCTACGTGCCGAAATATGACGCTCTGCCCCTGTGCTACCTCGCCATGCTGGCGCAGACGAACAGCATCGGCGGCGTGCTGGTGCAGCCGAGCTTTCTCGGCACCGACAACAGCTATCTCCTGGCGGCGCTGGCCCGCGCACCGGAGCGGCTGAAGGGCATCGCCGTGGTGGCGCCGGGCTGCACGGTGGGCAGCCTGCGGGATCTGGCGGCGGGCGGCATCGTTGGTCTGCGGCTGAACCTCATCGGCCAGGCCGATCCCGATCTGTCCGCGCCGGGCTGGCAGGGCCTGCTGACCGCCGCCGCCACGGTGGGGTTCCAGATCGAGATCCAGGCCCAGGCCCATCGCCTCGCGCGGCTGCTGCCGCAGATCCTCGCCAGCGACGTGCCGGCGGTGGTGCTGGACCATTTCGCCTTGCCCGATCCC
Organism: Azorhizobium sp. AG788; assembly: GCA_943369575.1. Classification (GTDB taxonomy): domain Bacteria; phylum Pseudomonadota; class Alphaproteobacteria; order Rhizobiales; family Xanthobacteraceae; genus Azorhizobium. Next base: position 5,140 of record CALRNP020000002.1, read on the forward strand.
GTCCTTGGCGCCGATGATCCGGCATTCCAGGCCATCCTGGCCCTCGCCGCCCGCTCGGACCGGCTCTATCTCAAGCTATCGGCGCCCTATCGGCTCGGCGGCTGCGATCCGCTGGCGCTGATGGGCGCGGCGCGGGCGGCGTTCGGGCCGGGCCAATTGATGTGGGGCAGCGACTGGCCGCACACCGCCCATGAAGATGCCGCCGATCCGGCCGGGGCGCGCGCGCAGCTGATGCAGGCGTTTCCCGAGGTCGAAATGCGGCGGCAGCTGCTGTTGGAGACGCCGGCGCGGCTGTTCGGCCTGCCCCTGCCCGCGCTCAAAAGTGCCGCACCCGCGGCACATTTGCCTTTGGCCCCAACGCCAGTTCGGTGATCGCCCACACCAGCGCATCCAGCCGGTCCGGCGAGCGACCCGATGACAGGCCGCCGGGGCCGAAGTCGCACAATTCATCCTCCAGCGCCGCGAAGGCGCCCGCATGGCGCACCCGGCCCTGCTCATAGAGCGCGGCCACCGGCTCGGCGCGCAGATATTTGCCGCGGGTGGCGCGCACGGCAATCACCGGCACGCCGGCATCCACCTCGCCCAGCACGGCGCGCACCATCTCGCCACCCTGATTGACCTCGGCCACCACCGCGTCCGCCTCCAGGCGGCGGAACAGATCGATGGCGCGGGCCGCCCATTGCGCCGGGCGCAGGCCGGCGGCGCTGTCGTCCGCCAGCACATGCAGGCCGCCCAAGGCATCAATGCCCGCCCCGACGATGCCGCAGGCATCCGCCCCGGCCCGCGAGGAGGCGGGCGGATCCACCGCTACCACGATCCGTACCAAGGGCGGCGCCGTCTCTTCGCGGGCGGCCTCCAAAGCGGGGCGCGACCACAAGGCGTCGGGGCGATCCTCAATGATCTCGCCCTCCAGTTCCTGGCGGCCGAGCCGCGTGCCGCCATAGCGCGACAGCACCGCCGCCAGAAAGGAGGGGGCGAGATGAAAGGCGTTCTGCGCCGTGCGGGCGCGGCTGACCACGGTGGCCGGGTCGTCCAGCAGCCGGCGCAGCAGCGCCGAGGGGCGCGGGGTGGTGGTGATCATCTGGCGCGGCTGGTCGCCCAGGCGCAGGCCGAATTGCAGCATGTCGAAGGTGGCCTGCCCACGCCGCCATTTGGCCAGTTCGTCCAGCCAGGCGGCTTCGAACTGCGGGCCGCGCAGGCTTTCCGGGTCTTCCGCCGAAAAGCCCTGCGCCACGGCGCCGTTGGGCCACACCAGCCGACGGCGCGTCGCCTCCCAGGCCGGGCGCTCGCCATCGGGATGGATGGCGAGCAGGCCGGACACCCCGTCCACCATCACCTCGCGCACATCGGCCATGGTCTCGGCCACCAAAGCGATCCGCCCCACCGCACGGCGGGCGAACGGCGGGCGGCCCAGCGCCAGCCCGCGCACCCATTCGGCCCCCGCCCGCGTCTTGCCCGCGCCGCGCCCGCCCAGCACCAGCCAGGTGGACCAGGGAACGCCGGTGGCGGTGGATGCGGGCGGCAATTGATCGGGCCGGGCCCAGAGTTCCCAGTCGGTGAGCAGGCGCTGGGCGCCGGCTTCGCCGATTTCCGCTAGCAGGCGCTGCGCCTTGGCGGGATGCGCCATGCAGGCGGTCAGCGCGGCGCGCAGGGTCTGCGGCGTCAGGGGCGGATCAGGCGGCGCCGGGCGATCCGCTTTCTGCCGAGCCATCAGCGGACCTCCTCACTTTAGGGATGAACGCGCCCAGGATGCGGGAACGGCCGAACGAAGCCGGTACAAACGGCTGCGGCTGATTCGGACATGCTTTGATCGCGCGGTGTTCCGCACCGGCGGAGCGCATGTCCCGCTGTGAGACAGGGCGCGGCGGGGCGGCGCGGCTGGCGGACACGGCATGGAACGAAGGCGGCACATGCGAGCGCCGCTGATTCGGACGCCCTTTGGTCTCGCGCCGTTCCGCGCAAGTCCGCTCGGCGTCCCGCTTCGGCACACGCCAAATGCCCCGCCGAGCGCCGGAACAGAACCGGCACAGGACGCCGCAGCTGATTCGGGCCGGCTTTGATCTCGTGCCGTTCCGGCCCGGCCGCCGCGCCGTCCCGGTTCGGGACACAGCGGCGCGCTGGCAGAACGAGAGGCGCGCTTACTCCGGCGCGGGTGCGACAGGCGGAGCCTCCGCTTCGCTTTCGTCGTGCAGTTGCGCCAGGCGCCGCGCCAGTTCGCGGCGGAAGGTGTCGGCGTCGCGGGCGGCCTCCGGAGGCGCCGCGCCTTTGGCCGCCGCTTCGGGGCGGGGCCGGGCGGCGACGGCTTCGAGCGCGGTCAGTTCCCGCAGCACGCGGGCCAGGACCGCCAGGGCGCGGGCCTCGCGCTCGGCATCGCGCTTGGCCGGTTCGCCGCCATCGGCGGCCTCGGCTGAGAGCGCGGCGGTGCCGAGGCGGGTTTCGATCTCGCCGATCTGGCGTTCCGCCGCCTTCCACAATCGGCTCATGAGCCGGCGGCGGGATTGGGCGCCGGGCGGGCGGGCGAGATCGGCGCGACGGCGCCGGGCGGTGGGCGTGGCGGCGGGGAGGCCCGGCCGGCGGTCGGCCCCCGCCTCGCGGTCGAGCCAATAATAGATCTGCCGGGTGCTGAGCCCGGTCTCCTGGCTGATGACCTTGACGGGCGTGCCCTGCGCATAGAGCGCACGAGCCCGCTCCGCCGCTTCCGGCGAGGTGCGCGGCATCATGGGGAACCTCCGAGAGGAAGGACGAGGATCGTGCGGCCGCCAGAGGCAGGCGGCCGAGAGGCCATCGGGCCGAGACGAGAGCCGCACATGCGTCCAGTGCCCGCGGGCTCACGGGCACTGGCATGCTGAGCGGCAACGAAACCGGGCGGCCGGCCAGCAATGGCCGTCTCCATCAACCGGGCGTTCTGAAGCAGCGCGTCACCGGCCCCTGCGGTGGGGGGGGGATCCGCAGGGGCCGGGCGCGAGGGGCCGATGGCAGCTGCCGGGCAAGCCCAGGGGCTTGCCTGCACCCCGTCGTGAAACGGCGTGGCGGCGATCTGCACATGGCCCAAGGGCAAAATTGAAATCTCTGCAGGGCTACGACGGCACGGGGAGAGCGGCTCTCGCCCCGGCTTCCATCGCCCAGTGGGGCGGCGATGGAATGTCTCAGACGCAACTCTGGAACGTGGGATCATGATGCCGAAGCAGCGCACCGCTGTCAAGGCATATTTTCCTAGGCTTTTTATCTTCTAGCGGAATTGGCCCGTGCCCGGCGCCGCCTCACGCGCCCTGCGGCGGCCGGATCTGGTGGCGCAGGGCCAGCATGGCGTCCAGGCGCGCCCGCGCCCGCAGATGCGAGATGGCGGTGATGTTCGGCGCGTCGGTGCAGCCACGCCGCATCTGATAGGCCACGTTCCAATGGCAGCCGCAGCGGGTGCAATATGCGGTGCGATCATCGAACTGATGCTCGCCCTCGGCCGCGTTCATGCTCGCAGTGATATAGGTCGCCATCATCGCTCCTCCCGAGCGTGTGTATCCTTTGATGGCGACCATAGCGCGCCAAGGTTGCGCCACGCTGCCGAACTTTCCTGCGCCTGCAACGGTTTTGCTCCATTTTGGAGGTATGTTCGCCGATCAACGCAACCTGTCTCCCCCCTTGCCAAGCGGCGTGCTGGTCGATAATGATACATTATATCATTTAAACGGAGCACCCCATGACCGCAGCCGACACGCGCCTGCCTGTCACCGTCCTTTCGGGCTTCCTCGGCGCGGGCAAGACCACGCTGCTGAACCATGTGCTGGCCAACCGCGAGGGCCGCCGGGTGGCGGTGATCGTCAACGACATGTCCGAGGTGAATATCGACGCCGAATTGGTGCGCTCCGGCACCGCCGGCCTGTCGCGCACCGAGGAAACCCTGGTGGAGATGACCAATGGCTGCATCTGCTGCACCCTGCGCGACGATCTGCTGGTGGAAGTGCGCAAGCTGGCCGCCGAGGGCCGCTTCGACGCTTTGCTGATCGAAAGCACCGGCATCGCCGAGCCTTTGCCGGTGGCCGCCACCTTCGAGTTTCGCGATGAAGAGGGCGTCTCGCTGTCCGACATCGCCCGCCTCGACAGCATGGTCACGGTGGTGGATGCGGCCAACCTGCTGAAGGACTATGCCAGCGCCGACTTCCTGCGCGATCGTGGCGAGAGCCTGGGCGAGGAGGACAACCGCACCCTGGTGGATTTGATGGTGGACCAGATTGAGTTCGCCGATGCCATCGTGCTCAACAAGGTCTCCGCCACCACGCCGGACCAGCTCACTTTGGCGCGGGGCATCATCAAGGCGCTGAACCCCACAGCCACCCTGATCGAGGCCGACTTCGGCCAGGTTCCCCTCGACCGGGTGCTGGACACCGGCCGCTTCGATTTCGAGGCCGCCCACCAGCATCCGCTCTGGTACCGGGAGCTGAACCACTTCACCGACCATGTGCCCGAAACCGAGGAATATGGCGTCGGCAGCTTCGTCTATCGCGCCCGCCGCCCGTTCCACCCACAGAAGTTCTCGGACTTCCTCAAGCGCACCTGGCCGGGGCTGATCCGCGCCAAGGGCATGTTCTGGCTGGCCACCCGCGATGCCCATGTGGGCGAGATGAGTCTGGCTGGCGCGCTCTGCCGCACCGAGGCGCTGGGCTATTGGTGGGCGGCGGTGCCCAAGGACCGCTGGCCGGACGATGCCGGCTGGCGTGCCGAGCTGAAGCGGCACTGGACCGCCTTCTATGGCGATCGCCGTCAGGAACTGGTGTTCATCGGCATGGATCTGGACGAGGCCGGCATCCGCGCCGCTTTGGATGCCTGCCTGGTGGGGCCGACCGATCCAGCGGCGCTGGATTTCGCCGCCCTCGCCCATCTGCCGGACCCCTTCCCGGTGTGGGGCCGGGCGGCCTGAGGGGCTTCATCGCCGGAGGACACGCCTCTCCCGCCCGGCTGATCCGCCGGGCAAGAACGCCGCCGACCCGGCTGATCCGCCGGGTCGGGGCCCCTATCATGCGTCGCCTTATCCGCTCTCGTCTCAGGCGGGGGCATGCCGGAGCAGCAGCGAGGCCAGCCCTGTCAGTGCGCTGACGCCGCCGGTGGCCAGGAAGGCGGCGTGATAGCCGGCGAGCACCGCCGCCTCCGCCGGCATGCCGGCCGCCATCTGGCCGTTGGTCACCGTCTGCACCAGCGTCGCCAGGACGGCGATGCCGAGCGCCCCGCCGAGTTGGCGGGTGGTATTGAGCAGGCCGGACGCAAGCCCGGTCTCGGCCGGCGGGATGCCAGCGATGGCCGCATGCACGGCGGTGGCGATCATCAGCCCCAGGCCGCAACCGACGAGCAGCGTCGGCCCCAGCAGATGCGGGAGGAAGCGGCCATCGATCGGCAGCGCCGCCAGCCAGAACAGCCCGGCCGCCGCAATGATCCCGCCGATGAACGGCAAATGCGGCACGCCCCGGTCACGCAGGCTGCGGGCGCCGATGGCAGCGGCGGCGATGGCCAGGCACATGGGCAGCATGGCGAGCCCCGTCTCCCGTGCGTCATAGCCGATGAGCTGGTGCAGCGCGATCGACAGGAAGAACAGCGAGGCCGTGAGCGTGGCGCCGAGGCAGAGCAGCATGGCATTGCCCACCGACACATTGCGCTGGCGGAACAGGCCGAGCCGCACCAAGGGCTGCTTGGCCCCCGCCTCGATGGCGAGAAACAGCAGCGCCAACGCCAAGGCGCCCGCCAGCACCGCGACCACCAGCGGCGAGCCCCAGCCGTGCGTCCCGCTCTCGGCCAGCGCATAGACGAGGCCCGCCGCCGCGCCGGTCACCGTCACCGCACCGGCAATGTCGAGCGTGCGGCGTTCGGCCGAAGGCACCGGCGCGGCGAGGCAGAGGGCGGTCAGAGCCAGCAGCACCAGCCCGACCGGCACATTGACGAACATCACCCAGCGCCAGCTCGCATAGGCCGTGAGCAGGCCGCCCGCCAGCACACCGAAGGCCGCCGCCACCGCGCCGGAAGCGGTCCACAGGCCGATGGCCCGATCCCGCGCCTTGCCCCGCGGATAGACCGCGACGATCACCGCCAAAGTGGAGGTCGCCAGCACCGAGGCGCCAAGGCCCTGCACCGCCCGCGCCGCCAGCAGCAGCCCGGCCCCCTGCGCCAGACCGCCCACCAGGCTGGCGCCGGTGAACAGCACCAGGCCGGCTTGCAGGATGCGGCGCCGTCCAAGCAGATCGCCCAGGCGCGCCGACAGCAGCATGAAGCCGCCCAGGGTGATGAGATAGGCATCCACCACCCATTGCTGGCCGACGGCGGACAGCCCCAGGTCGGCCGTCATGGCGGGGAGCGCGACGTTCACGATCGCCCCGTCCATGACCACCATGAAGGACGACAGGCAGGCCACGAGCGTGGCCAGCCAGGGTGGAACGCCGGCATTCAGAAGCGATGCGGGCATGGGTGCCGGATGGCCGGCGGTGGCAGTGGTTGACATCAGGTTCTCGCGTGCTCGGTTGGCGACAGGCGACGGAGGCCGCCTTCCTCCAAGGACGCTAAGCGCTATCCGACTTGCAGCGATAACCGTATCCTGACAGATAATAATGCAAAGCTGCCAAACTGACAGGAGCGGGACATGGAGCCGGACATGGACCGGATCGATCTGACCGAGCGGGAGGACGGACCGGCGCTGATCGCCCTCACCGGCGGCCAGGACGCCGCCAGTGCCTTCCGGCTCGGTGACCGCGAGACCGGCTGGCACAGCCATCGGCGCGGGCAGTTGGTCTGCATCGAAACCGGGCTGCTGCACATCCGCACCGCCCAGGGCTCATGGCTGCTGCCGCCGCACCGGGCCGGCTGGATCCCGCCCGGCACCCGCCATTGGGGCAGCATGAGCGGGGCGCTGTCGGGCTGGAGCGTGCTACTGGCGCCGGCGGTCTGCGATGTGCTGCCCGACCGCCCGCAGGTGATCGGCGTCGGCGCGCTGATGCGGGCGCTGGTCGCGCGCGCCGCCACCTGGACCTACAGCGATCAGCTGGATCCGCAGCAGGAGCGGCTGACCCAGGTGCTGCTGGACGAAATCGCCGCCGCCACCGACGAGCCGCTGCATCTGCCGATGCCCACCGACCGCCGCCTGCTGCGGATCGCCACCGCCATCCTCGACCGCCCGCAGGAGGACCGGACGCTGGAGGCGTGGGCCGCCTGGGCCGCGCTCTCCCCCCGCACCGCCCGGCGCCTGTTCCTGGCCGAGACCGGCATGACCTTCGCGCATTGGCGGCAGCAGGCCCGGCTCGTCCATGCTCTGGAGATGCTGGCGCGCGGCGAGCCGGTCGCGGTGGTGGCCGACGCGCTGGGCTATGCGACGCCCAGCAATTTCATCGCCATGTTCCGCCGGGCCTTCGGCGACTCCCCCGGCCATTACTTTGCCGTGGCTGACGCCCAGCCCGGCGCACGTCCTGCGGCGGACGCCCAGGGCTGATCCCGGAGCCGGTGCGACCCGCTCCGGCGGGATGGCCTTCCGCCTCAATCGGGCGCGTCGGTAGCCTCGTTGACGGCGGCGGCGAGGCTGCGGCGCTTGCGGTGGCCGGAGATGTCGGCGCCCGCATCGTGGGGCAGGCGGGCATTCCAGAAGGTGGCGCCCATGGCGATGGTGGTCACCGTGATGAAGGCCACGGAAAAATCCGCCAGCCCCGGCACGCTGCGCCCGTTGGCCGCCATGGACAGATAGAGCGCGTAGCCGGCGACGCAGATGCCCATGGACAACATCAGTTGCTGGAACGTGGTGTAGAAGCTCGACGCGGCACTCATGCGCGCGGCGGGAATCTCGTCATATGCCACGGTGTTGTAAGAGGTGAATTGCAGGGACATGAAGAAGCCCCCCGCGGTCAGCAGCACATAGAGGCTCCACTCCGGCCAGGAGGGGCGCATCAGGGCGCAGAGCGCATAGACCGAAGCGCAGATCACCCCATTGACCAGCAGCGTGTTGCGAAACCCGAACCGCCGCAGCACCTTGGGCGCCACCCCGCGCATCAGCAGCGAGCCGCAGGCGGTGGCCAAGGTGATGAGCCCGCTCTGGGCCGCACTCATGCCGAACCCCAACTGCAGCATCAAGGGCAACAGGAAGGGATGGGCGCCCTGGGTGATGCGGGTGATGTTGCCGGCGATCACCGAGAGGCGGAAAGTCTCTATGCGCATCAAGGAGATATCGAGGATCGGCACCAGCCCCCCGGCGCTCAGCCGGCGGGCATGGCGCAGATAGAGGGCGCCGCTGGCCAGCCCCACCGCCATCAGCGCCAGGGTCACCCGCAGGTCCGCCTCGCCCCGGCTGGACAGCTCGAAGGCAAACAGCAGCCCGCCCAGCGAGCCCCCCGACAGCAGCAGCCCGATGCCATCGAACTTGTCCGGCCGCTCGGCCTTGGCATTGCCGATGAACAGGCTGACCAGCACCAGCCCCAGCACGCCGATGGGCAGGTTGATGTAGAAAATCCAGCGCCAGTCCAGATAGGTAACCAGGAAGCCCCCCACCGGCGGCCCCACCACCGGCCCGATCATCGCCGGGACCAAAAGCCAGGACATGGCCGACACCAGGTCCGCCTTGCTAGCCGAGCGCAGCAGCACCAGGCGCCCCACCGGGATCATCATCGCCCCGCCCATGCCCTGGATCAGCCGCGCCACCACCAGGAAGGTCAGGCTCTCGGCTTGGGCGCATAGCAGCGAGCCGAGGGTGAAGACGGCGATGGCGGTGCGGAAGACCGTGCGCGAGCCGAACCGATCCGCCGCCCAGCCCGAAGCCGGGATGAAGACCGCCAGCGACAGCAGATAGGAGGTCAGCGCGATGCTCATATGCGGCGCGGTGACATTGAAATCCCGGGCCATGGCCGGCAGCGCGGTGGCGAGGATGGTGGCGTCCAGCTGCTCCATGAACATGGCGCTGGCGACGATCAAGGCAATGGCGCGGTAGCCGGGCTGCGGGCGCGAAGCGTGGGGGGATGGCATGGGGGACTCGTCACGAACCGCCGCTGCAAAGGCGGCCGGGAAACGGCACACGGGAGGACCGGGCTGAGATTCCAGGTTAGGCCTTGATCCGGCGGGAGAAAAGCGCGCATTGCGCATGGCTTGCCCGCCAGCCCCGAAGTGAGCGGGCATCGGACGTTGCGAGAGACACCCCGCCCGCGCGGGCGAGGCGGCCGGCTACCGCCGAGCGCTGCCCCGCGCGGCTTTCGGCTTGGGGGCAGCCCCGGCGCTTCCCGTCCCCGGCGCCGCCTTGGCGCCGCGCGGCCAGCGCACCGGCCAGGACACCAGGTGATCCATCAATTCCATGACCGCGAAACTGTCTTCCGACCCGGCGGTGCGCCCCGCCACCGAGATCCCCGCCTGCCCCACCGTGGCCGGATCGCCCGAGACCAAAGGATGCCACCAGGGCAGATCCTTGCCCTCGTCCAGCAGCCGGTAGGCGCAGGTGGGCGGCAGCCAGCCCAGATCCTGCACCGCTGCCGGTGTCAGCTGCACGCAGTCCGGCACCTTCGCCTGGCGGTTGGGATAGTCGGTGCAGCGGCAGCTCTGGCCGTCCAGCAGCCGGCAGGCGACGTCCGTATAGGCCACCTGGCCGGTGTCCTCGTCCTCGAGCTTCACCAAGCAGCAGCGGCCGCAGCCATCGCACAGGCTCTCCCATTGGGCCGAGGACATCAGGGCCAGGGGAGTGGTGCGCCAGAACGGGGTGTCGATCATCCGCTCTGCCTAGAGCATCAGGGCCGCCAGTAGAAGGGGCCGGGCCGTCCCACTCGCGCATTCGGCGAATGGGCGGTGCGGGAGTGAGGGAAGAACGGTAACGTAATCATGATGTTATCGTCCCTCTCGCTCCAGGGCTTCGGGCGCGCTATAGACGAGGGTGCGCGCCTGCGGCCCCGTTGCGGCCATAAGCGCCTGTGATGAATGATGGTCGCCGTGCTGCCACGGCAAGCGAGATGGTCCTCCTGCGGTGAGCGAAGGCGAGCACTCCTCCCTCCGGACACGGCTGCGCAACGCGCTGCTGGACCTGGATTCGCGCGTCGACAGCGGGCTGTTCCGGCTGGGCGATGCCACCCGGCGGGCCATCACCGCCTATTCCGCCTTCATGGAGCGGTTTTCGCTCAGCGGCATTCCGCGCTTCCTGGTGGGCATGGCCTCCGAAGGCTTCACGCTCGGCGCTGCCGGTACGGTTCTGCTGCTGGCGCTGGCCCTGCCCGCCTTCCGCGAAACCTCGGACGACTGGCTCAAGCGCACAGAACTGGCGGTGACCTTCCTCGACCGCTACGGCAACATCCTCGGCGAGCGCGGGGTCAAGCAGAACGACACGGTGCCGCTGGAGGATTTCCCGGACAACCTCATCAAGGCGACGCTGGCCACCGAAGACCGGCGCTTCTACGAGCATTTCGGCATCGATGTCGCCGGCACCATGCGCGCCCTGGTGACCAATGCCCGCGCCGGCGGCGTGCGCCAGGGCGGCTCCTCGCTCTCGCAGCAACTGGCCAAGAACCTGTTCCTCTCCAACGAGCGGACCATCGAGCGCAAGATCAAGGAAGCGTTTCTCGCGCTGTGGCTGGAAAGCCGCCTGACCAAGAGCCAGATCCTCAAGCTCTATCTCGACCGCGCTTATCTCGGCGGCGGCGCCTATGGGGTGGATGCCGCGGCCCGCTATTATTTCGGCAAGTCGGTGCGCGAGGTGAATCTGGCCGAAGCCGCCATGCTGGCCGGCCTGTTCAAGGCACCGACCAAGTTCGCGCCCCATATCAATCTGCCCGCCGCCCGCGCCCGCGCCTCCACCGTGCTCGACAATCTGGTGGATGCCGGCTTCATGACCGAGGGGCAGGTGTTCGGCGCCCGGCGCAATCCCGCCACCCCCATCGACCGGCGCGACCAGGCGGTGCCGGACTATTATCTCGACTATGCCTTTGGCGAGGTGCGCAAATTCGTCGAGACCCTGCCCAAGAGCGTCAACGAGCGCTCGTTCGTGGTGCGCACCGGGCTCGACCCCAATATCCAGTTGGTGGCGGAAGCCGCCCTCGACCAGTCGCTGCGGGAATTCGGCAAGGACTACAAGGTCACCCAAGGCGCCATCGTGGTCATGGAGCCCAACGGCACCGTGCGCGCCATGGTCGGCGGCCGCGATTACGGCGAGAGCCAGTTCAACCGCGCCACCGATGCCTTGCGCCAGCCCGGCTCGTCCTTCAAGCCGTTCGTCTATACCACCGCTCTGCTGGGCGGCATGAAGCCCAACACCATCGTGGTGGACGCGCCTTACTGCAACGGCAACTGGTGTCCGCAAAATTACGGTCGCAGCTACATGGGCTCGATCCCGCTGATCACCGCGCTCCAGCATTCGCTGAACACGGTGGCCGTGCGCCTCGGCGACAAGTATGGCCGCAGCAACATCATCGACCTCGCCCACAAGATGGGCATCAATTCCGAGTTGAAGACCTCCCCCGCGCTGCCGCTGGGCGCTGCCGAGGTGACGCTCGTGGATATGGCCACCGCCTATTCGGTGTTCGCCAATGGCGGGCGCAGCGTCTATCCCCATGCCATGGTGGAGATGCGCGTGGGCGATGGCGAGGTGCTGTGGCGGTTCGACCGTGACGCCCCCAAGCCCAAGCAGATCCTGCCGCCGAACATCATCGACGAGATCAACCCGATGCTGAACAACGTCATCGAGAACGGCACCGGGCGGCGGGCCCGGCTCCAGGGCATCAAGGTGGCCGGCAAGACCGGCACCACCAATGCCTATCGCGACGCCTGGTTCATGGGCTTCACCGGCAATTATGTGGGCGGGGTCTGGTTCGGCAATGACGACTACCAGTCCATGAACAAGATGACCGGCGGCACCTTGCCGGCCATGACCTGGCAGAAGGTGATGGCCTATGCTCACCAGGGCATCGAATTGAAGTTCATTCCCGGCGTCGGCAATGTCCCGGCGCCCAAGCTGGAAGAAACGCCGAACACGCTCCAGGTTCCGGGTCTGGAGGCCAACCAGCGCCCCGTGACCCTCTCGCCCAAGGCGGCGGAGGATCTGGTGCGCCTGGAGCGGCTGTTCAAGGAAGCCGGCCCCCTGCCCGCCCGTCCCGCCGGCCCCACCGCATCGGCGGCGCCGCTGCCCAGCCGCGCCAACTGAACCCGCGAGCCCCCGTGCGCCCCCTGCCCCTTGCCGTCACCTTCGTTGCCGCCGCAGCGCTCGGCCTGGGCGCCACCTGGCTGGCGGTCACCTCCTCGCGCGGCATGGATCTGGTGCGGGCCGGCGCCTGGCAGGGCTGGCCGCGCTCCGGCACGGTGCAGGCGGATCCTTATGCCCGCGCCGCCATCTCCCGCTCCGGCGAACTGCCGCTGGAACTGGCGGACGGCCTGCTGTTCCTCGCCACCCATGACAGCGCCGGCGGCAAGCTGGACGGCCGCTGCGACATCCGCATCACCGGCCGCCTGCCGCAGGCGCGGCTGTGGACGCTGACGGTGATGGATGCCAAGGGCGGCCTGATCGAGAACGATGCCCGTCGCTACGGCTTCACCTCGTCGGAACTGGTCTACACCACCAATGGCAACCTGGATGTGGTGCTAAGCCCCCGCGCACGCCCGGACAATTGGGTGCCCACCGGCGCCCGGCCCAACCTTCAGGTGGCATTGCGGCTCTATGATGCGCCGTTCAGCTTCGCCTCGGGGACGCAGGACGGCTCCATCCTGCCGCGCATCGTGACGGAGCGATGCCCATGAGCGCCTCCGGCGATCGTCGCCCGCTCCGTACCCCGCCCACCGGCTGGCGCGGCGGCCGCAGCCTGCCGCCAGTCTGGCGCTGGCGCGTACCGGCCACGGCGACCCGGCCCTCGTTCCTGGTGGGCGCGGCCATCGTGCTGGTGCTGGCGGGGCTGGTGCATCTGGTGACCATCCTGGCCATGCCGTTCCTGGCGGAACAGGATGCCTATCGCCGGCTGTCCCGCGACAGCGCGGTCAATGAGATGGTGCTGCTGCCCGATACCACGCCGGCCGGCGGGGCGCTGCCCATGCTGGATCCGGCCTTCGTGCATGCGGTGTGCATCTACAATCTCGGCAAGCAGCCGCTGAAAGTGCGGGTGCCGGCCACGGCGGACTATACGTCGGTGTCATTCTACACCGCGCGCGGCGTCGGGTTCTATGCACTCAGCGACCAGGCCGCGGGGCGGGTGATCGAACTGGACCTGATGACCTTGGCGCAGCGTGCCGCCTTGCCCGAGGATGAGGAAATCACCGCGGCCGACCGGCTGGTCGTGGCCTCGCCCTCCACCACAGGCATCGTGCTGGTACGGGCCTTCTCGCGGGATCGCGACATGCGCGAGGTGGTGCGCCGCCAATTGGAAGCGGCAACCTGCGCGCCAGCGCCCTCATAACTCAGCGCGCGCGACGACCGCTCCCCGATGCCACCGGAGCCACGCGCTTACGCGGCATCCGCGCGGGCTTGGCCGCCACCGCCGGCTCCGCATGACGCTCGATCCGCACGACGGGCAGAATGATGATCTGCGCGCTGACACCGGCAACAGGTTGTCCGGCGGCGGCGGCGCGGCGGACGGCGGGGAAGGCGATGACTGTGTTCATGGTGTTTTCCTCCGGTTTTGTTTTCCGAGAACAACCTCGGATCGGACGCGAAGGTTTCCTGAAGCTTGATTTGCGCAGCAGAAGCACAAAATTTGCAACCACTGTGCCATGTACAAATAAACCTACCATTTCAGAGGGAAAGTGGATCAATCGATCCATTGGCCTGAAGGTCGGCGCAAGTCCGCGCGAAATCTCGACTTTCAGGTCACATATGTTGCCCGAAAATGCTGCATGCCGGCAACATCAGCCCTGCGCCAGCAGGCCGGCCACGCGGTCGCCGATGGCGAGCGAGGACGTCAGGCCGGGGCTCTCGATGCCGTAGAGCGCCACCAGTCCAGGCAGGCCATGGTCGGCCGGGCCCCGGATCAAAAAATCCGCCTGGATGCCACGTTCCGCCAGCTTGGGCCGCACGCCGGAATAATCCGGGGTCAGCGCCCCATCGGGCAGGCCCGGCCAAAAGCGGCGCACCGAGGCATAGAAACTCTCCGCCCGCGCCGGGTCGACAGCGAAATCCACCGCGTCGGGGGCGTTGTCATCCAGCCATTCCACATCGGGGCCAAAGCGCATGCGGCCGGCCAGATCCAGCGTCACATGGGTGCCGAGGCCGCCGTCGATGGGCGCGGGATAGATCAGCCGCGAGAACACCGGCTTGGATGGATAGGAGAAATATGAGCCCTTTGCCAGCACCAGCGGCGGCACCCCGGCCATGTCGTAGCCGGCGATCCGCTCGGCCACCTGATGGGTCCACGGCCCCGCCGCCAGCACCAGCGTGCGCGCGCGCAGCAGCAGCGGACCTGAGGGGGCGTCCAGCACCAGTTCGAAGCCGTCAGACAGCACCGTGCCGCTGCGCACCTTGTGGCTGAGCAGCACCGCGCCGCCTGCCGCCTCGACCTCGCCCTGGAGGGAGAGCATGTAGGCGTGGGTATCGATGATGCCGGTTTCCTTCACATGCAGCGCCGCCACCGCATGCAGCGCCGGCTCCAACGCCGTCGCTGCGGCGCCGTCGATCAGCTCGGTATTCTCGACCCCGTTCTCCACTGCCCGCACCGCAATGCCGGCGATCTTCTCGGCCTCGGCGTCGGAGGTGGCGACCACCAGCTTGCCGCACTTGCGATGGGGCACGCCATGGGTGACGCAATAGTCATAGAGCCGGCGGCGCCCCTCCACGCACAGCACATGCCGCAGCGTGCCGGTGGGATAATAGACGCCAGAGTGAATGACCTCGCTGTTGCGCGAGGAGATGCCGCTGCCGATGCAGGGGCCGGCCTCCAGCACGAACACTTCCGCGCCAGTGCGCGCCAGCGACGCTGCCGATGCCAGCCCCACCACGCCGGCTCCGATAACCACGTGATCGACGTCGATGCGTTCCATGAATCGGGGTTCCTGCGGTCGCGGAAAGGCGGCGCACGCTAATCCCCCGGGAACGCGGATGGAAGGGGGCCCCGATGGGGCGCACCCGCCGAGCCGGCAGTCAGTCCTTCGCCAGATCCAGGAAGTGGCGGCCCTGCTTGTCCTCGATCTCCACCAGCCACAGATCGGGATCGAAGCGCATTTCCTTGACCATGCGCGCCTCGCTGTCCGCCTCGGGCGAACCGGGCGCCACCACCGCGGTGAACAGGCGGTCAGCGGGATAGGATTCGTCGATTTCGCTCTGCGGCGCCGGCCCGTAGAGCGCGGCGGTGCCATCCAGCGGCGCCACCTTGACGAAGACAGCGCCCGCCTCTTCGGAGCCGCGCCGCCGCACCATGGCGTAGGCGCCCTCCACCTGGCAGCGGCGCAGCAGCGCCGAGACGAAGATTCCGCTCTTGAGTCGCATCACTCGATCGCCGTGCCGGAGACAGCCGCCAGTTCGCGCACCAGGCGATCGGAAATCTCGCCGTCCGCCGGCAGGTTGCGATCACGCTCGAAGCGCTGCACCGCCTGCCGGGTTTCGGCAGAGGGGCGGCCTGTGATCTTGATGGGACCATAGCCCAGCTTGGACAAGGTCTTCTGCACCGCCAGAACCCGCGGCGACGCCGGCATTTCGCCCGGCGGGCGCACCGCGCCGGTGATGTCGGCGCTCGGCCCCACATTGGCCGGCGGCAGGAGGCCGCCAGGGCTGCGGCGCATCTGCGCCAGCAACGCCTCGCTAGCCTCGCCCGACACCCGCAAGCGTGCGCTCTGCTCATAGGCGCGAATGGCGGCCTCGGTCTTGGGGCCGGTGCGCCCGTCGGCGGGGCCATCATACAGGCCGCGCTTCGCGAGTTCGCGCTGCACATCCGCCACCAGAGGTTGCGGCGGCCGGGGTGCGGTCGGTGCCGGCGCGGTGCCGTTCAGCAGAGCCGTTATGGATTGCGGCGGCGCGGCCGGTGGCGCCGGGGCCGCGACGGCGGGCGCGGGCGGCGCGACAGCCGCGGGACGCACAGCCGCCGGTGCCGCGGCTGGAACCGGCGCAGGCGGATCCGGCGGCGCCATGGAGATGCGGTTGCTGAGGCCGGCGGGGATCTGGAACCCGAACATCAGGTTCGGGCGGTTGCCGTTCTGAAATGCGAACACGTTGACCAGCACGGCGGCGGCGGCAGCGGCCAGCAGCGACCCGGCCAGAGCATCGAGCGCCCGGCGCTTACGCACGGCACGCGCGCTGTCCTGGGCGGCGAAGGGATGGTTGCCGGCGGGCTCGAAGGCGGGGATCCGCTCCTCGTCCAGATCCAGGTCGCGCGAGCCGCCCATGTCGATCCTCATGCGATCTTGCGCCCTTCAGCGGTGCGGCGCGCAACGGCATCCTCATCATCCAGGCGGGCGAAGGGCGCCACCACGGCGGCGGCGCGCTTCACCGGCAGGCTCACGGTGACGGTGGTGCCGCCCCCGACGGCGCTGGCGACCTCGAAGGCGCCATCATGCAGCTTCACCAGGGCACGGACGACAGCCAGCCCGAGGCCGCTGCCCCGCGCCCGGCGTTCGGCATCGCCGGCCTGGAAGAAAGGCTCGCCGAGGCGAGCCATGTCCGCCGCCGACATGCCGGCACCGGCATCGCGCACGCTGAGGCTGAGGGCGCCGTTCTGGGCCGAGACATTCACCTCGACCCGGCCGCCGTGCTCGGAGAATTTCACCGCATTGGACAGCAGGTTGAGCGTCATCTGCCGCACCGCCCGCTGGTCGGCCATGGGACGCGGAAGGCGGGCGGGAAGCACGGTGGTGATGCGCACATTGCGCCGCGCGGCATCGAGGCCGATCATTTCCACGCAGCTGTCCACCAGTTGGGCCACGTCCAGCGGCTCGAATGCCAGGTCATAGGCGCCCGCCTCCACGCGGGAGAGATCAAGAATATCGTTCACAACCCCCAGCAGATGCTGACCGCTCTCATGAATGATGCGGGCGTAGTCTTCCTTACGGCGGGGGTCGATGCGTTGCTCGGTGTCGGTGGCCAGCAGTTCGGAAAAGCCGAGGATGGTGTTCAGCGGCGTGCGCAGTTCGTGGCTCATGGCGGCCAGGAAACGGCTCTTGGCCAGGTTGGCGCGCTCGGCCTCGGCGCGGGCATGATGGTCCGCCTCCGCCTGCAGCTTGCTGCCGTTGATGTCGCGCCAGCGGGCCCGCGCGCGGCCCTCGCCGGCGGGCAGGCAGCGCATCTCCATCCAGACGAAATCGGGGGCTTCCCCCTCGCGCTCACAGCGCAGGCGCACCTCACACCGTGCCTCCGAGGGCGCAGACCCGGCCGTGGCGTTCGACAGGGTGGCCAAGAAGACCGGACGATCCGGCACCAGCACGCGCTCGAACAGGCTCAGCCCCAGCCATTCGTCATCGCTCAAGCTGCCGCGCACCGCATCCGCATGCTCCACGGCGATCACCTCGCCGCCGCGCCCGTGCAGGGTCACGAGGGCAAGGTCGACGCTGAGCAGCGAGCGGTCCAGGCGCTCGGCGGCCAGGGAAAGCCCGGCAGCCACCGCGGCAAGAGCAGCGCAGATCAGGCCGCATCCCAAGAGCCAGCCGCCCTCCGGCACGCCGGTTTCCGACAAGCCGATGGCCGCCGCCAGCAGCAGGCCGCCACCGGCCAAAGCGCAGAGGAAAGCCAGGCCGCCGAGGGCGGCGGCGCTATGCCGCCCCAGCACCGCCAGTTCGCCCATGGAACTGCGCTCGCGCACGGCCGCATGGTCGCCCTGCGTCGCCCGAACCGCCATTCCGCTCTGCCGATGATCGCTCAAGACCCAGTCCATCTGCCCCACCGCGCGACAGGCGCACGCGGCGCCTCTGCATGAAGTTCGGGAAAGCTTGGCATGGAAGGCTTTAAGCGAACGCTAAACCCGACCGACTGCTTTTGCCCAGCAGCGTTAACGATGTCTTGAAAAGTGCGGGCATGGCCGGCCCTGTCGCGCTGCGGGAGCGGCCTGTCTCTGCTAATTTGATGGGGCTTGGCGGAGGAGGCTGGCCAGGCATGCGCGAGGGCGCCAATGTTTTTCTTGATCCGTATGGCCTTCTGGCTGGCTCTGATTTTGCTGATCCTGCCCATCGGCCTGTCCAGCGACGGCGGTCGGCAGATCGGCGCGTTGCAGGCCATGGGCGCCGTCCAGGCGGCGATTGCCGACATGCGCGGCTTCTGCCAGCGCCAGCCGGATGCCTGTGCCGTGGGCGGGGAGATGATTGGTCATCTCACGGACAAGGCCCAGGCCGGCGCCAAATGGGTTTACGAGACCATCGGCAGCCCCAAGGGCGAAACCCTCGGCAAGCCTGACGGCCACGGCAAGAGCGATGCCGCCGGCCCCTCCGAGCCCGCCCGGCAGAATGCCGCCTCCGACAAGGAAGGCGAGCCTGCCCACACGCTGACCCCGCAGGATCTCGCCCCCGCGTGGAGTGTCGATCCCGCCCGTGGCCCCGCCATCCCCCTGCCCCCACGCCGCCCGGCCTGAGACCGCAAGCCGGCGCACGATGTCGCTGCGGCTTTGAACGGGCAGCATGCGCCCCTATATGTAGCCGATCAGCGACCCGACGGGCCGCCCGCACCGCGGACGGCTCCCTTTGCCAAGAGACCCCGCCCCATGGACGCTCCGAAGACGGCCGACGATCTGATCGAGGACTTCGAGCTTCTGGATGATTGGGAGGACCGTTATCGGTTCGTGATCGAACTGGGTCGCGCGCTGCCCCCCTTCCCCGAGGACTTGCGCACCGAGGACCACAAGGTCCAGGGCTGCACCAGCCAGGTGTGGCTGGTGAGCCGCCAGCATGCCGGCCCCAGCGGGCCGGTGCTGGAATTCCAGGGCGATTCCGATGCCCATATCGTGCGCGGCCTGGTGGCGGTCCTACTGAAGGTGATGTCCGGCCATAGCGCCGAGGAGATCCTGAAGACCGACGCGCTCGCCGTCTTCCGCCGCATCGGCCTGGAGGGGCACCTCACGCCGCAACGTTCCAACGGCCTGCGCTCCATGGTGGAGCGCATCCGCAATGATGCCCGCGCGGCTCTGGCTGCTGCCTGAGCGGCGCTCTTCCTGTCAGATCGAAGCCGGCGCCAGCGGATCCGGCCCATAGCTGTTGGGACCATGGGTCCCCGGCAGCACGGCGAAGATGAAGATGACCAGCGCGCCGATGCCGGTAAGATCCAGCACCAGCCACCAGCCGGTGCGATCGATGTCGTGCAGGCGCCGCACGGACAGAGCAATGTACGGCAGCACATGGACCAGCAGCACGATGCCGCCGATGGGCCCTTGATGCTTCGAAATCTCGGTGCCGAAGACGAGAAGGTCCAGGATCGACGCGGCCAGCGACAGCAACATCAGGATCAGGTGAAAGAGCCAGTATTCGCTGCGGCTCGCCCGTCCCTTGAAGACGGCATACTTGCGCATGACGCGGATGTAAGACTGCACCGTGCTTCCCCCGACCGCACCAGCGGAGGGCATTCGGCCAGCCTGCCCCTCCCACGTCAAGCCTCTTGCAGGAACGCAGCCCATCGCCGCTGAGCGATGGGCTGCAGATGGATGGGCCTCAGCCCCCGGCTGAGGCTGCCGGAGATGGTTGGTTCTCATCCTCCGGCGCTGCGGTCGCCGCCCGCCAAGCCCGCGTGGGCGCGGCGGACCGCCCGCGTGTTTCGCCGGCAAGGCCATAATGGCGCGCAAGACTATCGAGCCCGAGACCCAACACCACCTTGGCCGTGCGCGCCGGCCAGCGCCGCTCCCCCTCCACCGCCTCCAGGCCCTTGAGGAAGCAGCAGACATCCAGCAGGACGCCGGAGAGTTCTGGCCCCACGGCTGAAAGCGCGGCGTTCAGCCGGAGCTTGGCGCTCAGCACCGCATCGGAAAACGTGCCCGGACCGCCGCCACCGCTACTCCCCAGCGAGGACCAGTCGGTGGTAACCCTTGGGGTGAGACCGGCGCGGGTGAAATCCACCCGCAGCCGCTCGCCCGCCAGAAGCTGGGAGGCCGAGATCATCGGACGGCCGGTCTTGTCGGCGCGCCGCGCCAGCCAAGCCAGCGGGCTTTCGTCGAGGTTGATGTGGGGCCGAGTCGCTCGCGCCAAGCCCGGCGTCTTGCTCTTGCTCCCGCGGCTTCCCGTGGTCTGGCCAGCCGGTTCGCTGCCGGAACCGGACGGTCGCGAACCGATCTCGGCTTTGGCGGGGTGGGAACGGTGCGCGGCGGTGGCGATGCGCGCCGTTGTGGTGTTGCCAGGATGACCGTTCATCGTCCGGCGGCCCACCGAATTTGGGATTCGATGTCGGTCACCTGGGCATCGAAGGCCGCGTCGTCCCGGCGATCCTCGACCCGGTGGCAGGCGTGGGAGACCGTGCGCCGATCCCGCGCAAAGCCCACCGCCACCTGATGCTGCGACAAGCCCAGCCCCACATGGGCGAGATACATGGCCAGTTGCCGCGCCGCCGCCACCGGGGCTTCACGGCCCGCATCGGACAGGATTGTTTCGACTGGGCAGCGCAATTGGCGGGCGGCCAGAAGCGCGGCAAGGCGGCACAGCATTTGCGCATCCACCGGCGGCCCGCAGTCGCCCGGCATAGCCAAGGCCGTGGATGGGGGAGAATGGTGGCCGGTGAGACGCCGCTCGGCATAGGTCAGTCGGGCGGCACCGGGAAGGATGGGGTGGGACGGCGTGCAATATGCGCCGTCACTTCCATTGCAAGCCATATAATACCTCTCTTGAAAGGATTTATTTCCTATATCCTTTCTCATGCGCCTGCAAGGGAGATAAGTCCAAGGCCCGCCTCGCGGAGGGAGCGGGAACAAACCATTCTTAATCAATGCATTAAGCCGAAACAACTTCGACCCACGGCTTGCCATTGTTAGGAAGTTATCCCCCTCCCCTCGTCGGCTTCTAATGTGACGACAAAGGGGAATGACCCATGCCCGCATGCCATCGCACATCATTTGCCGCGCCAACGCGCCCTGGCCGGGAGCACCGGCCACACCGCCACACACCAGCGGCAGAGACGGTCCACTCATACCCACCGCTAAGCGCGGCCGACTGCGCACCCAGCCCGCGCCAAGCGGGCATGCGGCACCGCGCGGGTGCCATCCAGGCGTTCCGGCCGGTGGAGAAGGAACAGGAGATCGTCGGACGGCTGCGCATCCTGCGGACATTCGCACAGGATAGCCCGGCCCAGATTGTGGCGGCGCTCAGGGCGGCGCGGCGGGCAGCGCGGGCGGGTGGGCCGGGATATGATCCGGCCCGGCATGCGGCACTCTGCCGGATGGCGAGAACACGGGACCAGACCACCACCGGGGCCGCAGTGAAATCCGGCACCGGCCGGTGAGGCCGGCGGCGGCGGGACCAAAGAAAACGCCCGGCACCGCTGCGCGCAGTGCCGGGCGTTCAAACTCTCAGGACGTGAAACCGTCCGTCTCAGCGGCGACGGCGACGCTGCTGGCCGAGGCCCATCTGCTTGGCCAGTTCCGAACGGGCGGCTGCATAATTCGGCGCTACCATCGGATAATCGGCGGGCAGGCCCCACTTCTCACGATACTGCTCGGGGCTCATGTTGTACTGCGTGCGCAGGTGGCGCTTCAGCGACTTGAACTTCTTGCCATCTTCCAGGCAGATGATGAAATCGGGGGTGACCGACTTCTTCAGCGGCACGGCGGGCTTCAGCGGCTCAGGAGCCGGCTCGACTTCGCCCTTGGAGACGCGCTGGAGCGCAGCGTGCACCTCGTTGATGAGGCTGGGCAGGTCCGCCGCCGCGACCGAATTGTTGCTGACGTAGGCAGAGACGATGTCCGCGGCCAGCTCGATGTAGGTGGTCGATTCCGTAGCTTCGCTCATGGGTCTTTCTTCAAGTTTGAAACGAAAATCGAGAGGCACGCTTCACTGCGGGGCATGTGTCCTTGCGAACACTGTCTTCATAAGGCTACAGCCTTCTTGAGGGCACAGCCACAGCACAGCGATTCAAGCGACCGCCGCTACTGCCTACCTATGTTGATCTGCCGTGATTTGCAAGTTCATTTTCGTGCAGATCACGGATCTTCTTCCCAGCTCTTTGGAAAAGGCTCAGAAGGTGCGACAAGCACTGCAACGTGCAAAGACCACGGAGCGCATCCACCAGTGCCGGCAGGCTTCATGCCGCACAGCAACCGTTTCGGGTAGGGTGCAGCGCTTGCGCATGTGCCGGCGAATGCCTACCTCAGGCGGCAAGAATTTGCGCAAGATGTTTTACGGAGTGCTGGCATGGCCGATGATGTCGCCCCTGAAAAGGTCGTCAGATCTGATGCGGAATGGCGCCGGATCCTGACGCCCGAACAATACCGCGTGATGCGGCAGCACGGCACCGAACGCGCCTTCAGCGGCCCCTATTGGGATGAGAAGAAGCCGGGGCTTTATTGCTGCGCCTCGTGCGGCACGGCACTGTTCAGCTCGGAAACCAAGTACGATTCCGGCAGCGGCTGGCCCAGCTTCTACGCCCCCGTCGACCCCGCCGCCGTGAAAAGCGTGGAGGATCGCTCCCATGGCATGCGCAGGGTGGAAATCCTGTGCGCCCGCTGCGAAGGCCACCTCGGCCACGTCTTTCCCGATGGCCCCCAGCCCACCGGCCTGCGGTTCTGCATGAATGGCGCCGCACTTGACCTCAAGCCGGAAGATGAGCCCCGTGACGTCTGAGACTGCTGACAGCCTTGCCATTCCCTTGGCCGCCCCACGCCCCACCTCCCGTGTGGTGCACGGCGTCACGCTCACCGATGACTATGCCTGGCTTCGAGCCGACAATTGGCGCGAGGTCATGCGGGATCCCGCCGTGTTGCCGACGGACATCCGGTCCTATCTCGAAGCCGAAAATGCGTTCTCCGACGCCTACATGGCCGCCCACGCCGCTCTCAAGGAGGCGCTGATCGCCGAGATGCGCGGGCGCATCAAGGAAGATGACGTCAATGTGCCCTCCCCTGACGGGCCTTATGCCTATTTCAGCCGCCACCGCACCGGCGGTCAGCACCGGCTGATCTGCCGCAAGCTGCTTCCGGCCGGCGAAGCGACGATCCTGCTGGATGGTGACGCGGAAGCGTCCGGCAAGGCATATTTCAACTTGCACCAGGTCACGCACAGCCCCGATCATCATCGGCTGGCGTATTCCGCCGACGAAGCCGGCTCGGAATTATTCACCATTCGTGTGCGCGACCTGCAAACGGGGGCGGATCTTCTTACCTCCCAAGGTTCGGCATTGCAGATCGAAGACACCGCCGGCGACATGATCTGGGGTGGCGACAGCAACACGCTCTATTACATTCGCCGCGATGGCGAGCATCGCCCCTCATTGGTCTATCGCCATCGCATCGGCGAGGATCCGGCGCAGGACACCCTGATCTATGAGGAGCGCGACAAAGGCTTCTTCGTCTCGCTCGGCCGCACCCAGTCCCGCGCCTTCGGCCTGATCGCCTGTGGCGATCACGAGACGTCCGAGGTCCACCTGCTGGACCTGGCCGATCCCGACCCCATCCCATGCCTGGTAGCCGAGCGCACTGTCGGGGTGCGTTACGACGTGGAGCATCATCCGAACCTCGCCGGAGCTGACAGCCTGGTCATTCTGACCAACGCCGACGGCGCTGAGGACTTCAAGCTGGTCACCGCCCCCACCGCCACGCCGGCACGGGCGAACTGGCAGGACCTGGTGCCGCACCGGGCCGGCTGCATGATCCTGTCCCATGTGACCCACCGCGACCATCTGGTGCGACTGGAGCGCCAGGACGGGCTGCCGCGCATCGTGGTGCGGGCGCTCGCCTCCGGGGAGGAGCATGCCATCGCCTTTGCCGAGGACGCTTATTCCCTCGGTCTCAACGGCGGCTACGAGTTCGACACCACCGCCATCCGCTTCACTTACGCCTCCATGACGACGCCCTCCGAAGGGTGGGCCTATGACATGGCGACCCGCGAGCGGTCTCTGCTGAAGCGCCAGGAGGTGCCCAGCGGCCATGATCCTGCCAGCTATGTCACCCGCCGCATCTTCGCCACCGCCGCCGACGGTGCCCGCATTCCGGTGTCCCTGCTCTATCGGGCGGACACGCCGCTCGATGGCTCGGCCCCCTGCCTGCTCTATGGCTACGGCGCCTATGGCATCGCCATTCCGGCCGGCTTTTCCACCAGCCGGCTGTCGCTGGTGGATCGTGGCTTCGTCTATGCCATCGCCCATGTGCGGGGCGGCACCGACAAGGGGTGGCACTGGTATGCGGACGGCAAGCTCGCCCATAAGACCAACACTTTCAGCGATTTCATCGCCGCCGCCGAACATCTGGTGGCGCAGGGCCTCACCCGTCCCGATCGCATCGTCGCCCAGGGCGGCTCGGCGGGCGGGATGCTGATGGGCGCCATCGCCAACATGCGGCCGGACCTGTTCGCGGGCATCATCGCCGAGGTGCCGTTCGTGGACGTACTGACCACCATGCTGGACGACACGCTGCCGCTGACGCCGCCGGAATGGCCGGAGTGGGGAAACCCCATTCTGGATGAAGACGCCTTCCGCACCATCCAGGCCTATTCGCCGGTGGATAATGTGCGCGCCCAAGCCTATCCGGCCATCTTCGCGCTGGCGGGACTGACCGATCCGCGCGTGACCTATTGGGAGCCGGCCAAATGGGTGGCCCGCCTGCGGGCGCAGGCCACCTCCACCCAGCCGATCCTGCTGCGGACAAATATGGAGGCCGGACACGGCGGTGCCGCCGGGCGGTTCGACCGGCTGGAAGAAGTGGCGCTGACCTATATCTTCGCGCTCAAGGTCGCCGGCAAGCTGGGCTGAGGCCCGGCTTGCCGCTTCCGTTGCGAAAGCTCAGACCGGCAATGCGCTCAGGGTGACGGTCTCGCCATCCTGGGAGAAGCCCAGCGACAGGCCGCAATCGCGGGCCAGCATACCGGCGTAGAACGGCTGCACCGCATGGGCATCCAGCCCGCCTTCGGGCGCGATGCCCTCCAGCAGCGGCGTCACGGTCTGGGGAATGCGGGCGGAGACGCCGGTAGCGGCGATGGAGAAGCCCATCTCCGGCCCGGTGCCCACCGGGGACACCTGGATCACGCCGCCGCGCGGCACGGTCATGCCAGCCAGCAGCATCAGGTTCAGCAGCAGTTTCACCCGGTTCTTGGGCAGCAGCTCCCGCGGCATCATCCATTCGATCTTGGTGCGGGCGTCGTCCATCATGCCGCGCACCACCTGCTCGGCATCGCCGAGATCCAGCGTGGCGCGGGCGGAACCGGCGGCGCCGAAGGCCAGGCGGGTGAATTGCAGCCGGGCGGAGGCCTGACGCGCGCTCTTGGCGATCAGGTCCAGCGCCACCTCGCGCATGTCGGGCGCGTCCTCGTCCTCAAGCACCTCGAGGCCATTGACGATGGCGCCCACCGGGCTGATGACGTCGTGGCAGACCCGCGAGCAGAGCAAGGCGGCCAGATCCAGCGCGGAAACGGCAAGCATCACCGGAGCGCCAGGGGGCGTTGACGCGGAAGTCGACGGCGCGGAAGTCATGGCGTATCCGTTTTGCGGTTCCAAGAATGGCGAACGCCGCGAAAGCGAAGGCGCGCACGTCTTGATGCAGCGCAACCGAATCCGCACAAGGCGCGTGCGCGCTCTGATATACCTTGATTTCGCCGGCTACAAGCGGAGCTGCGACGGGTCGACGGTGCGCGGCGACCGGGCTACAAGCAGAGCGCGACATGCGCTCCTGGTGCACTGCACTGCCGAGCTGACGCCTCCGTTCCCCTGACCTGCGGCCTGCTTATGTCCCTTCCCGCCCCCAGCCTCGCCGATCTGACGCTGCTCGAAAGCCTGGCGAGCATCGCCCTGGCCGCCGGTGCAGTCATCCGCCGCATCGAGACCGCCGGCATCACGGCGCGCACCAAGGCCGACGCCAGCCTGGTGACCGATGCCGACCAAGCCGCCGAGGACCTGATCTGCGCGGCCCTGGCCACCCTGCTGCCCGGGGTGCCGGTGGTGGCGGAGGAGGCGACGGCGGCAGGCCATGTGGTCCAACTGGACGAGCGCTTCCTGCTGGTCGATCCGCTGGACGGCACCCGCGAATTCATCTCCGGCAATGGCGAATATACCGTCAACATCGCCTTGGTGGCGGGGCGCACGCCCGCATTCGGCGTCATCTACGCCCCGGCCAAGGGACTGCTTTATGCCGCCGCGCGGGGGCAGGCTTTCCGGGCCGAGCGCACGCCGGATGCCGCGGTCGACCGGCCCGGGTGGCTGCCCCTGCGCTGCCGGCCCCGCCCATCCGGGCCGATCCGGGTGGCGGCCAGCCGCTCCCATGCCGACCCACAGACGCGGGCGCTCATCGATAGCCTGGATGTGGAAGAATGCATTTCGGCGGGCTCGGCGCTGAAATTCGGCCTGCTGGCGGAAGGCAAGGTGGATTTCTATCCGCGCCTGTCGCCAGTGATGGAATGGGATTCCGCCGCCGGGCATGCGCTGGTGTCCGCCGCCGGTGGGCAGGTGCGCAAGCCGGACGGCACGCCACTCACCTATGGACATCCGGAAAACCGCTTTCTGGTGAACGGCTTCATCGCCGAAGGCGCACCGGCCGCCTGATCCTGCCCCGCGCCAGCACACGGAGGCGACGCCGAGCGCGGGCGGCGCTGCATCTTGCCGCCGGCCTGTGGCCTTGCGCCGCGCCTTCTCTGCGTCACACTGATCGCTTTAGTGTTCACTGCCGATTCGCGGCTATCCTGCCCCCGCCAACCGCGAGATCCTCCATGACTTTCCCGCGTTCTTCCTTGGTCCGATTTGCCGCCGGGCTTGCCTGTCTCGCCGCGCTGGCCAGCCCTGCGGCCGCCCAACAGCCCCAGCAGCAGCCGCCCCGCGCCGCGGCCCAGCCCGGAACCTATTCCACCAATGAATTGGTGACCAAGGGCCATTCCTTCTTCGGTTCGGTGTCGCGCGGCTTGGCGCTAACCATCGAGAAGGCGGTGGGCCAATGGGGCCAGCCCAATGGCTATATTCTGGGCCAGGAAGGCACCGGCGCGTTCGTGGGCGGCCTGCGCTATGGCGAAGGCGTGCTCTATACCCGCAATGCCGGCGACCTGAAGCTCTATTGGCAGGGTCCGTCTCTGGGCTGGGACTTCGGCGGCGACGGCGGGCGCACCATGATCCTGGTCTACAACCTGCGCACGGTGGACGATGTGTTCCGCCGCTTCGGCGGCGCCTCCGGCTCGGCCTATTTCGTCGCCGGCTTCGGCATGACCGCGCTGACCGCCGACAATATCGTGGTGGTGCCGATCCGCTCCGGCGTCGGCGTGCGCCTCGGGGCCAATATCGGATATTTGAAGTTCACCCCCCAGCCCACCTGGAACCCGTTCTGAGCCGCCACAGCGGGGCGAACCATTAAGGACGCGACCACAGGCGCCATCGGCAAAGGCCGATGGCTGGTGGCATGCAGGGCGATTGCATGTCATGAATGGGCCTTCTCGCGGGGTGAAAGCGCAGGTTTCGCGTGATCGAACAGATCATGTTTTTTGCATTGGGCGTGCTGATCGCGACCTTGGTCGCGCTTCTGGTGCTGCCCGCCGTCTGGCATCGCGCGGTGCGGCTCACCACCCGGCGCGTGGAAGCGGCTGTGCCGGTGTCCATCTTCGAGATCCAGGCGGACAAGGACCAGCAGCGCGCTGCCTTCGCCCTGAACCAGCGCCGGCTGGAGCTTCAGGTGGAGCAGACCCGCGAAACCATCGTTTCGCACGCCGCCGCCATCGAGAAGCAACGCCAGCGCATCTTTGATCTGGAGCGGGATCTGGCGCACAAGACGGCGGAGCACGATGCCCTGACCCTGGCCCATGCGGACCTCACCGCCCGGTTCGAGGCCGAGGCCGCAGCCCTGGTGGACCGCACGCTGTCGCTGGAGCAGGCCACCACCACCCTGGCCGCCACCCGCGCCGCGCTCGCCAGCACCAGCACTGCCTTGGCGGAGCAGACCGCCCGCGGCGAGGAACTGCAAGTGACGCTCGCGACCCGCGAAACCACCCTGCTCCATCGCGATGGGCGGATCGAGGAACTGGAGCGGGATCTGGCGCTAGAGCGTACCGCCCACACCGAGACCTCCAGTGTTCTGGCCGATACCCGCAAGCTGCTGTTCGATGCCCAGGTGCAGGGCGCTGAGGCAGCAACCAAAGCGGCCGGCCTGGAAGCCAAGCTCAACGCCGAACTTAGCCAGACCCGGCGGGCACTGATGGAAAAGATTGAGGAAAGCGCCGGGCGCGGCACCACTCTCACGGCCCAGGCGAGCCGGATTTCCGAATTGGAGGGCGCCCTCGCCTTGGTCACCGCCGATTTCGAGGCCAATCAGACCATCCTCCAGACCCTCCAGCACCAGCGCGCGGAAGAGTTTGCCGCCACCCAGGCGGAGATCCGCCGCCTGTCGCAGGCGCTCGATATGCTGAAAGCCGACCACGCACTGATGTCGGATGCGCTGGAACGGGCGCGCGCCGGGAGCGATCCAGTCGCCGCTCCCTTAGGCGAACCGGAGCGGGCCGCTTTGAAGGATGCCATCAGTGCGCTCGCCGCCGAGATCGCCGGCCGCGCCGCCCGCGAACCGGGCTCGCCCTTGCCGGCGCTGCTGGCCCGCGAGGATGCGGCGCAGGGCGCCGCAGCGCCTCTCAGCCTTGCCGCCCGCATCCGGGCCGTTGCGGAGCGCGAGGAGGCGCCGCCAGCACCGGAGGCTCAGGATCTGGAAGCCTCTCCCCGCGCGATCCCGCACCAGATGGCGGGCGAATAGCAGGTCCAGCCGGCTACCCGCCGCCGCATCATCGCCTCCCAGGCCCCCAAACAGAAACGGCGCCCGCAGGCGCCGCTCCCATTCCGATGATGCCGCTTAGCGGCAGACCTGAACCCAGCGGGCGGGGCCGCCATAGTAGCGCGGCGGCCGGCTGACCCAGTAACATCCGACGCGGCGGGGCGGCCCCCAACCGCGCGCCCAGGGCGGCACCGGACCGCGCGGGGGCCCCGGAACCCAGTTGCATCGGGCCGGGCCGCAGACCCAAGCCGCGGGCTCCACCGGCAGCCCTTGGGCCGCGGGCGGAGCGATTCCCGGCGAAATCGGCGTGGCCGCCTGGGCGGTGGACCCGAACGCCAGCGCGCCCAGCAGGGCGGCAGCGCATAGACTGGCAACTCGCATGTTCTTGCACTCCCCACCGTCTTCAAGACGGATCTTCGTACGCGGATGAAAATCCGATGGGCTGCATTCAGTTCCCCAAGTTGTGGCGCCATCGCGGCCCCTCCTCAGGGCCGCGCCGGTAGGCTTAACAAATCCTGATCTTGCATCTTCTCCTAAGGGAACTTGCGAACGGTATCATTTTAAACAGGTCTCGCTGCTTGGCGCGCCCGAGTGCTTAAGAGGACTTGCGGCCACTGTTTCCCCGCCCCCCGCCGCAGCCCCTCGGGCGCTCCGAAGCGCCGCCAGTCAGGCCGCGCGCCAGCGCCACGCGCGCCGGCTGCCTTGCGAGGACCATCAATCCTTGTCAGGGATAGCGCCGAACACGATAGAAAATTGAAATGGCCCGATGATCGACAAGCTGGAATATCTCATCGCCCTCGCCCGGGAGCGCCATTTCGGCCGCGCCGGCGAGGCGTGCGGCGTCACCCAGCCGACCCTCTCGGCGGGAATCAAGCAGCTGGAAGATACGCTGGGGGTGCTGCTGGTGCAGCGCGGCTCGCGCTTCATGGGCTTCACGCCCGAAGGCGAGCGCACCCTGGAATGGGCGCGCCGCATCGTCGCCGACAGCCGCGCCATGCGCCAGGACATCGATGCGCTCAAGCGCGGCCTGTCCGGGCCGCTGCGCATCGCTGCCATCCCCACCGCTCTGCCCATGGTGGCGGCGCTCACCACCCCGTTCCGCGCCCGCCACCCGGACGTGCGCTTCACGGTGATCTCCTCGACCTCCATCGAGATCCTCAACCATCTGGAAAACCTGGAGATTGATGCCGGACTGACCTATCTGGACAATGAGCCGCTGGGCCGGGTGAACACCGTGCCGCTCTATCGCGAGCGCTATCGCCTAGTGACCTCGCCGGGCGCCAAATATGGTGACCGAGACAAGGTGACCTGGGCCGAGATCGCCGAACTGCCGCTGTGCCTGCTGACCCCCGACATGCAGAACCGCCGCATCGTCGATGGCCTGCTGGCGGCCTCGGGCACGGTGCAGAAGCCGACCCTGGAATCCAATTCCATGATCGTGCTGTTCACCCATGTGCGCACCGGCCAATGGTCCAGCGTCATGCCGGCCATGCTGGCGGACAGCTTGGGCCTGACCTCGCAACTGCGCTCCATCCCGATCGTGGAGCCGGAAATCACCCATTCCATCGGCCTGGTGGTGCCCCATCGCGAGCCCACCACGCCCCTGACCGCCGCCTTGGTGGCCGAAGCCCGCCGCATCGCGCCCCGGCTGGAGCAGGATGCGGGCCTCGGCCGCGACCCCGCCCTGGCGACCCTGCTGGGCTGAGCCGCACCCCGGCCTCAGCTGCCGGCGGGGGCCGGCAGCACTTCCACGGTGGCGCTGCGGCCGGCCACCAGGGTCTGGCCGGGATGGGCATCAAGGGCGATGCGCACCGGCACCCGCTGGGCGAGCCGCACCCAGCTGAAGGTCGGCGTCACGTTGGCCAGCAAGGTGGCGCCGTCGCTGCGCTCGCGATCCTCGATCCCGGCGGCGATGCTCTCCACCCGGCCGCTGAGCGGGGTCGCTGCGCCCATCAGATGGATGCGGACCGGATCGCCCACATGGATGCGCGGCAGCTTGGTCTCCTCAAAATAGCCGGCCACATAGAACGAGCCGGCATCCACCAGCGCCGCCACACCCTTGCCGGCGCTGACATAATTGCCCGGCCGCAGGTCGAAATTGGTGATGGTGCCATCCACCGGCGCCCGCACGCTGGCCCGCTCCAGATTAAGGGCGGCTAGGTCCCGATCGCTCTGGGCCTGGGCAACGGCTGCTAGGTCCTGGGCCAGTTCAGTCTGTACCTGCTCGTGCTTCTGCTGGGTGACGGCGGAATCGCTGAGCTTGCCGTAGCGGTCCGCGTCGCGCTGGGCCTGGGCCAGGGTGGCCTGCTTGTTGGCCAGCGCCGCATCCGCCTGGGCCAGCGCGATCTCGAACCGGCGCGGATCGATGCGGAACAACAGGTCGCCGGCCTTCACCCGCGCATTATCCGCCACCGCCACCTCGGCGATGAGGCCGGAGACGTCGGGCGCCACCTCGACCACTGAGGCGCGGACGCGGCCATCGCGGGTCCAGGGCTCGTCCATGTAATAGGTCCACAGATGCTGACCCACCACGAAAGCCAGCGCCAGGGCGCAAAGGGTGAGGCCGAACCGGCCGGCGGTGGCGAGAGAGGATTTCATGACACGGCCCATTGGGTAGACGCGGCCACCAGGCCGCCGAGAAGAAGCACATAGAGGCAGGCATCGAACAAAGCGCGGTGCCAGACCAGGCGATAGGCGCCGGCCCACTGGAGCCCCCGCCGCACCACGGCCAGAGCCAGATAAGCCCCCAGCGCCAGCGGCATCAGGGTGGGCACGAACACCCCATAGAGATCGACTTCACCCATCAGATGGCCTCCTTCCAGCCGGCAGCGCCTGAGTGCGCCTGGAACGGTGCGGCCTCGGGCGCCAGCGCACAGCGCAGACCCACCAAAGCGGTGGCGGCATCGGCTTTGCGGGGGCTGCCGGTGGCCGCGAGAACCGCCTCCAGCGCCCCATCCAGGGCAGATAGCACCGCCGGCATCACCGACACCGCTTGGCTCGGCCCGGCTTCCCCCAGCATCGGCAGCAGGCGCCCCACCGCCGCCCGGGCGGCCTCGGGCAGTGCCGGCCCCGCCCGCTTGAGATCCGCCAGATTGATGGCGGCGCTCACCTCGCGCAGGGCGTGGCCGGCGTCGGGCGCGTCAGGGCCGGCCTTGGCCAGGCGCGGCGTCAGCAGGCCCAGGCGGTCGAGCATGCGCCCGGCCAAAGGCTCGGCCTGCAAGGTCACGGGCCCGGTGGCCAGTTGAGCGAAATCGGCGCGGTTGGCCGCCAGCAGCCGGGCGATGGCCCGCTCGGTGCCCATTGAGCGCACCAGCGCCAGCACCATGGCGCTGATGCCCATGCCGGCCAAGGCCGCCAGATTGCCGTTGAGAAAGCTGGCGAAATCCGCCGAGAAGCGCTCTTGGATGCTGCTCAGCACGGCGAAGTTGACCGTCAGCGCCATGCCGGTGCCGGCCCAGGCGGGGATGGCCAGCAGGGTGCCGGCGGGCACCAGATAGAGCCCCAGCGCCCCCACCAGCAACGGGAAGCCATCCAGCGCCGGGAAGATGGCGAACTGATAGAGGCAGACCGCCACCAGCGCGGCGATGGTGCCGCGGATGAAGGACAGCAGCGCCGGCACCGGATCATCGAAGCTGGCCATCAGCGAGGCCGCCACCGCCGCGATCTGGGCCGCGCCCGCCCCTTCCGGCCAGCCGCTGGCGATCCAGAAGGCGCAGCACAGCAGGACCGAGAGGCTGGCGGCGACGCCGGAGAGCAGCGCCAAATTGACGTCCCGATGCACCGGCGCCGGGGCCGGCAGCCGGCGTTGGGCGGCTGAGGCCGGCAGGCCGGCGCGGCCGGTGCGCACCGCCTCCCAGAGCGCGCGGCACTCCTCGCGCAGATCCATGAACAGCCGCAGGCGGTCGACAAGATACAGCAATTGCAACGTGTTCCAATCGGCATCGGGGCCCGGCTGCGGCTTGAGATCGGCCAGAACAGCGCGCAGGCGGGTCGCCTCGGCCGGGTCGGCGGCGTCGGCTGCTTCGGTCCAGGCGGCCAGGTCGGTGAGCGCCTGCGCCAGAGCTGGAGGCAGGCCCTGCGCCTTCAGCGCCGCCACCCGGTCGCCGATGCTGCCCAGCAGCGGCAGCATCAGCAGCATGCGGCCGCGCAGGGCCTGCAACTGGCGGGTGGTGCCGCGCAGCTCCGAGCCGTCATAGTCCAGATGCACCGAGAGGCCGTGCAGTTCGCTGGCATCGAAGGCCAGGCGGGCGCGACGTTTGCGGGGCTCTTCGCCGCTTTCACCGGCCAGGGCGCTCAGCGCCAGGGCGCCGGCGTCGCGCAGCCAGGCATCCATGCGCCCGGCGATCACCGGGCCGACGTGGCGGGGAAAGACCAGATGGCCGACCAAGCCGGCGCAGGTGATGCCCAGCAGGATCTCCTCCACCCGCGCCACCGCGGTCTCGAACACGGCGGAGGGATCGGCGACCGAGGGAAAGCCAATGATTGCAGCAGTATAGCCCGCCAGCATGAAGACATAGGAGCGCGGCGTCCGGTCCAGCAGCGAGATGGTCAGGCATAGGCCCACCCACAGCGCCAGGGCCAGCGACAGCAGTTCAGGCGCATTGACCAGGGCCGGCACGCTGACCAGCGCCATCAGGGCGCCCAGCACCGTGCCGGCGGCCCGATAGGCCGACTTGGAGGACAAGGCGCCCGAGAGTGGCTGGGAGACGATATAGGCCGTGCCCATGGCCCAATAAGGCTTCTCCAGCCCGAACCGCAGCGCCACATAGAGCGCCAGCATGGCACCGGCGAAGGTCTTGAGCGAGAAGGCCAGATCCGAAGGCTTCACCCGCAGGGCGAGCAGCTGGGCGATCATGCACCCCTCCCCTCGGCGCCGGGGCGGCGGGCCTCGGCCTCGCGCAGCAGGCGGGCCTCGACGGTGTGCAGGACGGTGAGCGCGGTCTCCAGGTCGGCGGGGGCGATGTCGCTGAGCAGATGGGCGCGAACCCCTTGAACCACCGTCTCAATTTCCGCCGCTTTGACGCGGCCGGCTGCGGTGATGTGAAGGGTCTTGGCGCGGCGGTCGGTGGGGTCTTCGCGCCGCTCCACCAGATGCTCGGCCGCCAGCATGTCGATGAGGCGGACCAGCGAGGGGCCTTCGATGCCCAGTTGGTCCGCCAGCGTGCCCTGGCGCATGCAGTCGTGGCGCGACAGCAGCAGCAGCGGCAGGCCCGTGGCCTGGGAGAGGCCGTGGCTGGCCAGAGCCAGGTCGATCTCCCGGCGCCACAGGCGGCTGACCTGCATGACGACCTGACCGAAGACCGTGGTGGCGGAGAGGTTCTCGATAAGCATGCTATTTATTAGGATACTAATTATTTTATTGCAAGGGGTCTGGTGAGGCAGCCTCGGCGCGGCCTGCTCACCGCGGTGGGAGACGATTGTCATGCGACAGATGACAGGAGGAAACCGGCGATGGCCGCGCAGTTCCGCCTTTGCGACACCCTGTCTTACGACACGATCCGACATTCGCCCGATGGACGCGCCCCTTGCGACGTTTCCTTAGGTCATGATCCGGCGATGGGGCAGCGCCTGATACGAGCCCAGGCGGCCATGGCCGCGACCGGCCTTCGCGGCGAGGGGCCAGCGGCCCGGCGTGGATGCGCGGGACAAGCCCGCGCATGACGACCGGGAGGGGGCGATGGCCTTGAGAGGAGGACGAGGTGTCTGAGGTGGACGGCCCGATCGACCGGGCTGGACAGCGCCCCGATGAGCGTTCGGGCCCAGCCGCCCGGCGGAGCCGCCCTCTTCAGACGCCCCCCTCGTCAAACGCCCCCCTTTTTGGGCACCCCGGCTCAGCCGATCGTCCGGTCGCGCGGGGCCGGCGGCAGGTGCCCCTGCTCCTGATGGTGGGCAAGGCGGGTCTCCAGAAATTCGATCCGGTCCAGCAGCGCGCTCACCGCCTCCCCCACCGGGTCGGGCATCAGATGGTGCTCCAGATCGATGCGCCCATCGCCGAGCCGGCGGCGCTCGCTCACCGGCTTCACCACCCGGCCGGGAATGCCGACCACGGTCATGCCCGGCGCCACGTCCTCGATCACCACCGAATTGGCGCCGACGCGGGCGCCCACCCCCACGGTGATCGGGCCGAGGATCTTGGCCCCCGCCCCCACCAGCACCCCATCCAGCAGAGTGGGGTGGCGCTTGCCGGCGGTCCAGGAGGTGCCGCCCAAAGTGAC
This sequence comes from Azorhizobium sp. AG788, assembly GCA_943369575.1. GTDB lineage: Bacteria > Pseudomonadota > Alphaproteobacteria > Rhizobiales > Xanthobacteraceae > Azorhizobium. The sequence continues at coordinate 40,082 of CALRNP020000002.1, forward strand.
GCCGTGATAGAGGGTGACGTCGTCCCCCACCTCCGCGGTCTCGCCGATCACCACGCCGGCGCCGTGATCGATGAAGAAGCGCCGGCCGATGCGGGCGCCGGGATGGATGTCCACATTGGTCACCAGCCGCGCGAACCAGGAGATGAAGCGGGCGGCGAACTTGGCCTTGCCCCGCCACAGCCGATGGGCGAGGCGATGCCAGATCACCGCATGCACGCCGGGATAAGTGAGCACGATCTCAACAGTGGCCCGCGCCGCCGGATCGCGCGACTTCACGCAGGCCACATCCTCGCGGATCTGCCGCCACAGGCCGGGACGCGCGGGCGGGATGGCGATGGCCGGCGCCGTGGCGGGCGCTATGGGGGTCGCGCCTTCGCGCCGGCAGGTGCCCATGATCATGACGCGCTCCCCATCGCGGCCGACCGGCGCAGCCGCAGGGCCGCCTCGGTGAAGGTTTCCTCATAGAAGCGCAGCAGCATGTCGGAGGGCACATTGGCCTTGGTGCGCACGGCGAACGCCCGCACCCGCTCCAGGATCGCCCGGCCGCGCGCCACATCCACGGTGATGCCCTCGTCCGCCAGCGCCTTCTCGATCGCCGCCAGGCCCGAATGCTTGCCCAGCACCACCCGATGGCCGCGCCCGAACAGTTCGGGGTTCAGCGCCTCATAGGTGGCGCGGTCCTTCAGCAGGCCGGAGACATGGATGCCGGATTCATGGGTGAACACGTCCGCGCCCACGATGGCCTTGCCGCGCGGCACCGGCCGGCTGGCGGCGGCGGACACCAGTTCCGCCAGCGGCTTCAGCGCGGAGGGGGTAATGCCGGTTTCCGCCCGCGCGGTCTGGCGCAGGGCAATGGCCACTTCCTCCAAAGCCGCATTGCCGGCCCGCTCGCCCAGGCCCGCCACGGTGACGCTGGCGTGCCGCGCCCCGCCCATCACCGCCGCCAAGGTGTTGGCGGTGGCAAGGCCCAGATCGTCATGGGCATGAAATTCCAGTTCCAGGTCGCTGGCCGCCGCCACCCGGCGCACCAGCGCATAGGTGGAGAAGGGGTCCAGCACCCCCAAGGTATCCGCCAGCCGCAGGCGGAAGGCCCCGGCGGCCCGCGCCACTTCCGCCAGCCGGCACAGGAAATCCGGATCGGCGCGGGAGGCATCCTCGCCGCCCACCGCCACCTCGAAGCCGAGGCTGCGGGCCAGGGAGACGGTCTTGGTGACCATGCCCAGCGCCCAGGCGCGGTCCTTGTTCAGCTTGCCGGCCAGTTGGCGGTCCGAGGTGGGGATGGAGAGGTTGACGATGCGCACCCCCGCCGCCACCGCCCCCATCAGGTCGCCCTCGCTCATGCGGCACCAGGCCATGACGCGGGTGGGCAGATTGAGCGAGACGATGGAGCGCAAAGTTTCGATTTCCTCGTCGCCCATGGCCGGGGTGCCGGCCTCGATCTCCGGCACGCCGGCCTCGGCCAGCGCCTCGGCGATCTCGATCTTCTCGCGCCGGGTGAAGGCGACGCCGGGGGCCTGCTCGCCATCGCGCAAGGTGGTGTCGTTGAGGAACACCGTGCGCTGCACGGCGCCACTGGCCCTCGGGTCCAGGGGCGCGGCAGTTTCGGTCTCGGGCGGGAGATGGGAGGTTTTGGCGAGCATGGCCGTTCTCGACTCTTCCTCTGACAGAATAGGTCTGGAACAGGCGAAGCAAGCCACATGCCATAGCGCAACAAATTGAATTTGCTCTCATTTCCGAAGACGCGCGCCGGCCACGTCCCGACAGGGGCGAGACCTTGGCGGCTTCCCGACAGGCGCGTCGCAAGCCCGGCAAACCGCCGTTCCGCGCCGCCGCGGGCGACGTAAGGTCAGGCCGACCTCCGTAAAATACCGCCTTGCCGAAGTCGGCGCGGGCCGGATAGAGCTATATCCATCCCGATATGGGATGCTCCCTACTGATCGAAGGACCAGCATCATGAAGCTCAGCGCGCGCAACCAGATCAAGGGCAAGATCGTCTCGGTGGATCACGGCCCGATCTCGGGCAAGGTGACCATCGATATCGGCGGCGGCAATGTGCTGGTCTCCCACATCACCGACGATGCGGTGAACGAGCTTGGCCTCAAGGTGGGTGACGAGGTGGTGGCGATCATCAAGTCGTCCAGCATCCTGGTCGGCAAATAAGACGGGCGGCGGACGCAAAGCCGCAGACGCGGGCCTGAACCGGAGCGACGCGATGGGCATGCTCCCACCGCGCCGCGCGGCTGAGGGCGCAGGCGAGCCGAAAGGCAAACGGGCGGGCTAGAGCGCGATAGAGACCGCATTGTCCGATCAGCTGCGTTGCAAGCTGATCGGCGCGTGCTCTAACGCCGCGCGGTGATCGCCAATTGCACCGCCAAGGCTCCGAACGCCGCCGCCAGACCGTAGCGCAGCCGCGACAGCAGACGCGGACGGGCGAGAAGCGAGGCGCGGAAGACGCCCGCCGCACAGCCGTAAAGCGCGAAGACGGCGAAGGTCAGCCCCATGAAGGCAAGGCTGAGCGCCAGCATGTCCGCCAGCGGCGTCGGGCTGTCCAAAGGCATGAACTGCGGCAGGAAGGCGACGAAGAAGATCGAGAGCTTGGGATTGAGCAGGTTGAGCATCACCCCATCCAGCAGCACCCGGCACCGCGTTTTCGGCGCCGGCCCGGACACCGGCACCAGCGCGCCAGCCTCGCGGAACAGACCCCAGGCCATATAGAGCAGGTAGGCGACGCCGCACCATCGCACCAGATCGAACAGCAGGGCGCTGGCGTGGAGCAATGCCGCAAGGCCGGTGAGCGCCGCCACCGCATGCGGAACGATGCCCAGCGTCGACGCGAAGGCTGCCCAGAGCCCCGCCCGCCAGCCCCGCGCCATCCCCGCCGCCAGCGTATAGAGCGCGCCGGTGCCCGGCGTGGCGACGATCACCAGCGCGGTCAGCCAGAAGGTCCAGCTTGCAAGGGCGGTCATGGCTCTGATCCCATATGGCGGGGGGCGCCTCCGGGGCGCATCGCCTTCTGCTTTACGATCTGAGCATGACGGACAACACCCGATTTCGCCGAAATAGCGTGGGGGTCACTCCTTGTCCGGCCCCTCCGCCAGCCCCGCCAGCAGCTTGGCTAGCAGCATATTGAGCTGCTGCTGTTCCGAGCCGGACAAAGCCGCCAGCGCCGCCCGCTCATTGGCCACATGGGCGGTGAGCATGGTGTCGATGAGGGCAAGCCCGGCTGCGGTGAGTTCCACCAGCGTGCCGCGCCGATCGGTGGGATGCTTGCGGCGGGCGATGAAGCCGGCCTTTTCCAGCCGGTCGATGCGGTTGGTCATGCCGCCGGAGGAGACCATCAGCACCTCATAGAGCGCCGTGGGCGTGAGCGCATACGGCGCGCCGGAGCGGCGCAAGGTGGCCAGCACGTCGAATTCGCCGGCCTGCAAGCCATGGGCGGTGAACAGCGGCTGGATGCGGTCGCGGCTGATGACCTGCGCCGTCTCCCACAAGCGCCCCAGCACCTCCATGGGAAACGGATCGATATCCGGCCGCTCCCGCCGCCATTGCGCCACCGCTGTCCCTGCCCGATCCGTCACCCGCGGCTCCCTCGTCACATGTCTTGACATCAAGATACATTGCGTCGAGAGAGTATCCGGACGGCGCCATCGCCGCAAGCCGACACGCCGACATACCGACACGCCGGCACGCGGGCACGCCCTCCGCCCGTGCCCAATACGCTCACCGCTCGCATCCGCCTGCCCGCGCCAAAGCCCCCCCAAGGAACCCCATGTCCCGCACCACTGACCTGTTGCTCACCGCCATCGCGCCGGCCGTCTGGGGCAGCACCTATATCGTCACCACCCAATGGCTGCCCCAGGGCTACCCGCTCACGGTGGCGACGCTGCGCGCACTGCCGGCGGGCCTGCTGCTGCTGGCGCTGATGCGCCAATTGCCCACCGGCATCTGGTGGCCGCGCGCCTTCGTGCTGGGAGCGCTGAATTTCTCCATCTTCTGGGCCATGCTGTTCATCGCCGCCTATCGCCTGCCGGGCGGGGTGGCGGCCACCGTGGGCGCGGTGCAGCCGCTGATCGTCATCGGGCTGGCGCGGCTGCTGCGCGGCACGCCCATTCGCGCGCTCTCGGTGGCGGCGGCGGTGGGCGGCATGGCCGGGGTGGCGCTGCTGCTGCTGCGGGCGGATGCCGGGCTCGATCGCATCGGCGTCGCCGCCGCCTTCGCGGGCGCGGTGTCCATGGCCGCCGGCACGGTGCTCAGCCGGCTGTGGCAGCCGCCGGTCTCCCCCCTCACCTTCACCGCCTGGCAGCTCACCGCCGGTGGCGTGCTGCTGCTGCCGGCGGCCTTGGTGCTGGAGCCGCCGCTGCCGGCGCTGTCTGCCGGCACCGTTCTGGGCCTGGCCTATCTCGGCTTCATCGGCGCCGGGCTCACCTACATCCTGTGGTTCCGCGGCCTGGCCCGGCTGGAGCCGGCCGTGGTGGCCTCGCTGGGCTTCCTCAGCCCGGTGATGGCGGTGATCCTAGGCTGGGCATTCCTGAACCAGAGCCTGAGCCCGCTGCAACTGGCGGGCATGGCCCTGGTATTGGTCAGCGTCTGGGCCGGGCAAAGGGTGCAAGCGCCGCGCGCACCCTGATCGCCCGCTCAACCCGGCGTGATGGTCACCTTCACATCCGCCGGCGCCGCCCAATAAGGTGCCGACGACACCAGGATATGCGCCCCGGCGTCGGCATAGGCCGCCGCATTGCCGGCATTCACCCCGCCCGCCGCCGCCACCTTGGTGCCATGCCCGGCCGCATCGGCCAGATCCACCACGTCGGCGATCATGTTCGGCGACATCTTCTCGCACTGGAGAATGTCCGGCCCCACCACCAGCATGGCGGCGGCCTGGGCCGGGCTCGCCACTTCCACCACCACGGTCTTCTCCGGCGCCGCCCGGCGCAAATGGGCGATGGCGGCGGCGGCATCATCCAGAAAGGCGAGATGCTCGGGAAACACCAGAATGGTTTCCGACAGGCCCAGCCGGTGCGGCTCGGCGCCGCCGGCACGGATGGCGGCGATCATCGCCGCCTTGGCGCCGGGAAAGGTCTTGCGGGTGGTGACCACCGCGATGCCGGGGGCCACCGCGCGGGCCGCATCCACGATCGCCGCCGTGGCGGTGGCGATGCCGGAGAGATATTCCACCAAAGTCTGCGACACCTTCCAGGCATGGTGGATGGCCCCGGCGCTGCCGGTCGCGTGCAGGAGATCCGCCCCTGCCGCCACCCGCGTGCCGGTGGCCGCCAGCACCTGCGCCGTACCGCCTGCGCGGCGGATCAATTCGGCCGCCGCCTCGATGCCGCAGACCACCCCCGCCGCCCGCATCTGGAAGCGCATCTGCGCCGGCTTCTGGCCGATGCCCAGCAGATGGGTGGTGAGATCACCATAGGGCACGTCTTCCGCCAGCAGGCCGTCCAATTGCGCCGGCAACCATCCCAGACTCATTATAGCCCCCCTCCGAGCGGGCCGCCGCCCGCAGGAGACCGGCCGCGCATGTATCTCAATGGGCGACGCCCACGCCGCCACCGGCGTCCATCGCTTCCACCGTGCGCACCGCATCCAGCGTGGCGTCGGCGATGCGGCTGGCGCGCGGGTTGATGCCGAGCCAGCTGGGCGTACCGTCCCGGCCCGGATCCACCTCCGCCAGCTTCAAATCGCCCGTGACCTCAATGCCGTTGCGCACCAGCCCGCGCAAATGGCCGGTGAACGGTGCCAGGATCGGGAGAGTGGCACAGGTGCCGATGATCTCATCCCGCGTCACCCTGTCGCCGATGGCCGCCTGGGTCTCCCACAGGCCGGGGCCGGGCGCCCGCGCGAACCGCTCGCGCCCCGCCCCACCCAGCGGCATCGAGCGGCCATGGGCCGCCAGGGTGGTGCCGTCGCGCAGCACGCCGATGGCTTCGGGGGCCGTCTCCACCGCCACGTCCACATGGCGGCCGGGGGTGAAGCCCGGCCCCAGGCCCACGGTGAGGCGGGCATAGGGGCGGATGTCCACCTTCACGCCGCGCATGCGCATGCGGGCATCCACCAGGAGATCGATGAGGCCGAGGCACAGCAATTCTCCCAGTTCCAGCGCCGTGACCATCACGCTGCTGCGCTCGGTGAAACCGCGCAGCACCTCCACCAGCGTCTCGGCGGGGCGGGCGGCGAGGCCCTCCAGTTCGGAAAAGCCGGTGACCAGCGCGTCGTCGAACGCCATGCTGCGCCGCAGGACCGGCTGGCCGGGATCGCGCGAGAGCACCACGCCATAGCCCGCATGGAACAGGCGGTGCGCGACAGCGGAGGCGATGTCATTGGTGCCGAGCACCACGGCCACCGGCGCACGCCCGGACGGGATGAAATGGGTTTCGCTGCGCATGGGATCTCCAGCCGTCTGGGCCTGCCGCCCCCATCTAGCGACATTCGTGCCAAATCCCCGCGCCCGCACCCTCTCGCATGCAACCCTGCCGCGTCCGGGAGCGCTCCCGCCAGCATCCGCAAGCCTTCGCGCCCGCATGGTGCGGCCCCATCAGCCCGCCGACAACGCCCGATCCACGCGCGCGCGCGGTTTGCGACACAGGCCGACACGGGTTCCCTGTTGTGTCCTGTCGCAAAGCCGACACGCCAGGGCTGTCGCAAAGCCGCTGATTGGAATCAGAAGCGTTTCGCAGTGCAGCACGGCTGGCACGTGGCTTGCTAGATCCATTCCAGACAGCGCGGCGCGCTCACGCTTCGGCGACCTTGGAGATTTTCATGCTCGGCATCGGCAGCCCCCTCCCCGCCTTTTCCATCACCGGCGTGAAGCCCGGCTTTAATTTTCATGAGGAGAACGGCGTTTCCGCTTTCGAAACGCTGACGCAGGAGAGCTTCCCCGGCAAATGGAAGATCATCTTTTTCTATCCGAAGGATTTCACCTTCGTCTGCCCCACCGAGATCGCCGAGTTTGCCCGCCTCGCCGGCGAGTTCGCCGACCGCGACGCGGTGGTGCTCGGCGGCTCCACCGACAATGAGTTCGTCAAGCTGGCCTGGCGGCGCGACCACAAGGACCTGAACCGCCTGCCGATCTGGTCGTTCGCCGACACCACCGGCGCGCTGGTGGATGGCCTCGGCGTGCGCTCGCCCGACGGGGTGGCCTATCGCTATACGTTCGTGGTCGATCCGGACAATGTGATCCAGCACGTCTATGCCACCAACCTCAATGTGGGCCGCAACCCCAAGGACACCCTGCGGGTGCTCGACGCCTTGCAGACCGATGAATTGTGCCCCTGCAACCGCGAAGTCGGCGGCGACGTGCTGAAGGTGGCCTGAGCGCATGAGCATCGAGGCCCTGAAGAGCCAGCTTCCCGCCTTCGCTAAGGACGTGAAGCTCAATCTGTCCTCGCTCACCCGCGAGGACGGCCTGACGCCGCAGCAGCTCTATGGGCTGCTGGTGGCCTGCGGCCTCACCACCCGCAACGGCGCGGTGGCCCAGGCCCTGGAAGCGGAGGCGGCCCCGCACCTGTCGCCCGCGGCCCTGGATGCGGCCAAGGCGGCCGCCTCCATCATGGCCATGAACAATGTCTACTACCGCTTCACCCATCTGGCCTCCAACAAGGCCTATGAGACCTTGCCGGCCCGGCTGCGCATGAGCGTCATCGGCAATCCCGGCGTCGACAAGGCCGACTTCGAATTGTGGTCGCTGGCGGTGTCGGCCATGAATGGCTGCGGGCGCTGCATCGATGCCCATGAGGCGGTGCTGCGGGAGGCCGGCATCACCGAAGCGCAGATCCAGACCGCGGTGCGGGTCGCCGCAGTGATCGCCTCAGCCGCCGTGGCGCTGGAAGCCGCCGGCGAAATGATCCCCGCCGCCGCCGAATGAGTGCGGCGGCGCACAATTGCCGTTTAAAATTGATCTAGATCAAAGCTGAGCCAGACCTCCGGCGGTTCCATACTCAATCCTTTCCAAGCAGAGAACGGTCCGAGTGAGAGACCGTATCAGGGAACACCGCCAGGAGGCTGATCCCTCGCGAGCCGCTTGCGGCAGGGAGCACGCCTATGACCGATTCCTTCCAGGTTCGTGTGCAGCGCGCCTCGAGGCCCGCTGGCGAGCTACCGTCCCCGTCTGTCCCCTCCACCAGCACCAGCGCGCCCCCGCGCCCCAATGCAGGGTCACCCTCCATGTCGCGCGGGACCTCGCCGGAAGTGGCGCTGATCGGGGTCTATGAGATCTCCAAGATCCTCACCGCCCCCCGGCGGCTGGAACTGACGCTGGCCAATGTGGTGAATGTGCTGTCCTCCATGCTGCAGATGCGGCACGGCATGATCGTGATCCTGGATGGGGAGGGCGACCCGGACATGGTGGCCACCACCGGCTGGACCCCCGAGATGGCCGGCCAGATCCGCGCCCGGGTGCCGCAGAAGGCCATCGACCAGATCGTCGCCACCCAGACGCCGCTGGTGGTGCAGGACATGTCGGCCGATCCGCTGTTCCAGGGCCATGAGGATCTGTTCGCCCCGGTAGATGGGGCCACCGTCTCCTTCATCGGCGTGCCGATCAAGGCCGAGACCCATGTGCTGGGCACCTTGTCCATCGACCGGGTGTGGGACGGCACCGCCCGCTTCCGCTTCGACGAGGACGTGCGCTTCCTCACCATGGTGGCGAACCTGGTGGGCCAGACCGTGCGCCTGCACTCTCTGGTGGCCAGCGACCGCGACCGCCTGATCGCCCAGACCCACCGGCTGGAAAAGGCGCTCAAGGAAGACAAGCCCGCCGCCAAGGAGATGCCGGACACCGGCGGTTCCATGGGCATCGTCGGCGACAGCCCGCTGGTGAAGCGGCTCATCGCCACCGCCCAGGTGGTGGCGCGCTCCAACTCCACCGTGCTGCTGCGCGGGGAAAGCGGCACCGGCAAGGAATTGTTCGCGCGCGCCATCCACGACCTCTCCCCGCGCAAGGCCAAGCCGTTCATCAAGGTGAATTGCGCGGCGCTGCCGGAGGCGGTGCTGGAATCCGAACTGTTCGGCCATGAGAAGGGCGCCTTCACCGGCGCGCTGAACATGCGCCAGGGCCGGTTCGAACTGGCCCATGGCGGCACGCTGTTCCTGGACGAGATCGGCGAGATTTCCGCCTCCTTCCAGGCCAAGCTGCTGCGGGTGCTGCAGGAGGGCGAGTTCGAGCGCGTCGGCGGCAATCGCACGCTGAAGGTGGATGTGCGCCTCGTGTGCGCCACCAACAAGAATCTCGAGGAGGCGGTCTCCAAGGGCGAGTTCCGCGCCGATCTCTATTACCGCATCCATGTGGTGCCGCTGATCCTGCCGCCGCTGCGCGAACGGCCGGGCGACATCCCCAAGCTGGCGAAGAATTTCCTCGATCGCTTCAACAAGGAAAACAAGCAGGACATGAGCCTGTCGGCCCCGGCCCTGGATGTGCTGCGGCGCTGTTATTTCCCCGGCAATGTGCGCGAACTGGAAAACTGCGTGCGGCGCACGGCGACTTTGGCCCATGACGCGGTGATCACCCCGCACGACTTCGCCTGCGACAGCGGCCAGTGCCTCTCGGCCATCCTGTGGAAAGGCAGCGCCCACAAGCCGGCGCTGGCTATGCCGCCGGCGGTGGGCGCCATGGCGCCGTCCCCGCCCCCGGTCAGCCCCGCCCCGCCGCCGGCGCAAGCACCGGGCGGCGCCCCGTTCCAGGCTCCGGCTTTTCCGTTCCCGACGGCGGCGGTGGCCTCGGGCGCCATCGCCCCGGACGCCACCCCCGCCACCTGCCCGGGCACCGACGCCTGCCCGGCGGTGCCCTCGCGCCAGAGCGAGAAGGAGCAGTTGCTCCAGGCCATGGAACGCTCCGGCTGGGTGCAGGCCAAGGCGGCGCGCCTGCTCAACCTGACCCCGCGCCAGATCGGCTATGCCCTGCGCAAGCACGGCATCGACATCAAGCGGTTCTGAAGGCTGGATGCGGACGGGCGCAGGCATCGTCGCGTTTGCCCTGCCCGCGCCCGCAGTTCCCGGCGGGCCGTTGGGGGCGTTCCGGCCCGGCTGCTCCCGCTGAGCGGTGGCACAGTCCAGGAGCTGATGTAATGGGTACCCGCCGCCCACGGCATCGCAGCCCATGCGGGGCGAAAGAGCCGTGGCCCGGTTGGCGCGGCGACCGTCGCGCCGATCCGGAACGCCTGCCCGTTCGGGCGTTTCGTGCGGTGGTGATTTGGAACGAAGCTTGGAACGAAGCTTGCTTGGAGACCATACGATCCGGTTCGGAGACTCCCATGTCCGTGTGCGTTTCTCCCCGTGCTGCCGCAGCGATCGCGGCGACTGCGCGCCCCACCCCAACGCCCCGCGGCCACGCCGCCGGGATCGAGCGATGACACCGGCGCCGCAACCGCCGGCGGCCGCCCCGCCCGAGGCGCTGGACTGGGAAGGCCGCCCGGTGCGCTGCCAGGATTGCCCGCATGAGGACATCCATGCGGTCGGCCGCTGCGATCTCGGCAAGATCTGCGTCGCTGACCGCCGCGGCAAGCGCATCGACGGCTTCTTCGCCCGCAATCCGGACCTGTGCGCGCGCTATCTCACCCATCCCTATTTCGAGGTGCGCACCCTGGCGGCCAAGCATGCCAGCCTGTTCCTGCTCACCCCGCTGCTCACCGATCCCGAACCGGACGTGCGCATCATGCTGGCCTATCGCCTGCCCATCGCCCGCGCCCGTGCCCTGCGCAAGGATCCGGACCGGCGGGTGCGCATGGCGATCACCCAGCGCCTGGAGGGCAGCGACCTCGTCGCCATGCTGGGGGATGCCGACGCCAGTGTGCGCCTGATCGCGGCCCGGCGCGCTCCGACGGGCGCTCTGGTGATGGCGCTCTATGACGAAGACGGCGAAGTGCGGCGCGAAGTGGCCCGGCGCATCGCTCTGACCCACCTCATCACTATGGCCGGCGACCCCGACCCGCTGGTGCGCCGGGAGGTAGCCGAGCGCCTGGCCCCGGCCCGCCTCACCGTGCTGCTGCGCGACCCCGACCTGCGCGTGCGCTTCGCGGTGGCCGAGCGCATCCCGCCCGCGCACCTTCCCGCCATGGCGGAAGACCCGGTGGGCGAAATCCGCGAACTGGCGCTGCGGCGGCTGATTGATGAGGCGGGGTGAAACACGTTCGCGGCTCGCCACACCTCGCCCATCTGGCGGGCCCCTCTCCCCTTGCGGGGGAGGGAGAGCGGGTGTGCCCGGTCAATCTGGCGATCTCGGATCTACCGATCAATTCATCAGTCGCTCACTTGCCTCACGCAAAAAACGCCTGCGCCTTGACCAACGCTTCCGCCAAGGCATCGACTTCCGCCCGCGTGTTGTAGAGCGCGAACGACGCGCGGCAGGTGGCCGGCACGCCGAAGCGCTCCAGCAGCGGCATGGCGCAATGGGTGCCGGCACGCACCGCGATGCCGGAGCGGTCGATCACGGTGGCGATGTCATGGGCATGGGCGTTCTGCATGGCGAAGGAAACGATGGCCCCCTTCCCCACCGCCGAGCCATAGATGCGCAGCGAATTGATCTCCCGCAGCCGCTGCGTGGCATAATCCACCAGGTCCGCCTCATGGGCGCGGATCTTGGCCTTGCCGATGGAGCCGATATAGTCGAGCGCCGCCCCAAGGCCGATGGCCTGGACGATGGCCGGAGTGCCGGCCTCGAAGCGATGGGGCGCATCGCCATAGGTGATGGTTTCGCGCGAGACCTCGCGGATCATCTCGCCGCCGCCGTTGAAGGGCGGCATCTGCGCCAGCAGCTCAGCCTTGCCATAGAGCGCGCCGATGCCGGTGGGGCCATAGAGCTTGTGGCCGGTGATGACGTAGAAATCCGCATCCAGATCGCGCACGTCCACATCCAGATGCACGCTGGCCTGGGCGCCATCCACCAGCACCGGAATGCCGCGGGCATGGGCGAGGCGGATCACCTCCTTCACCGGCACCACCGTGCCCAGCACATTGGACATCTGGGTGATGGCGACGATCTTGGTGCGCTCGGTGAGCAGCTTCTCGAATTCCTCGATCAGGAAGTTGCCATCCTCATCCACCGGCGCCCATTTGATCACCGCCCCCTGGCGCTCGCGCAGGAAATGCCAGGGCACGATATTGGCGTGGTGCTCCATGATGGACAGCACGATCTCGTCGCCCGGCCCGATATTGGCCCGGCCCCAGGTCTGCGCCACCAGATTGACCGCCTCGGTGGCGCCACGGGTGAAGATGATCTCTTCCGTGCTGGCGGCATTGAGGAAGTTCGCCACCCGCTGGCGGGCGCCCTCATAGCCTTCGGTGGCGGCATTGGCGAGATAATGCATGCCCCGATGCACATTGCTGTATTCGGAGGTATAGGCTTGGTTCATCCGGTCCAGCACCATCTGCGGCTTCTGCGCCGAGGCGGCATTGTCCAGATAGACCAGCGGCTTGCCATAGACGCTCATGCCCAGGATGGGGAAATCCGCGCGGATGCGGGCGACGTCGTAACTGCCATTGTGGACCGCCGGGTGCATCATCTCATCCACGCCTCAGTTTCTTGCCGCCAGCCAGGCTTCGGTGGCCGTTTCCAGCGCCGCGCGCAAGCCCTCATGGGCGACGCCGTCCATGGCCTCGCCCACGAACGCCTGGATCAACAGCGCCTCCGCTTCCTTCGGCGGAATGCCGCGGGCCTGGAGGTAGAATTTCAGCTGCTCATCCAGCGTGCCGGTGGTGGCGCCATGGCCGCACTGCACATCGTCGGCGAAGATCTCCAGCTCCGGCTTGGCATCGGCCTCCGCATCGGGCGAGAGCAGCAAAGCGCGGGCCATCATGCGGGCATCGGTCTTCTGCGCCACCTGATCCACGGTGATCTTGCCCTGGAACACGGCGCGGGCGCTCTCATCCACCACCGCCTTGAACACCTCACGGCTCTGGCTGCCCGGCGCCCCATGGACGATGGACAAAGTGGTGTCGCCATGCTGCTTGCCCGCCAGCAGGCTGGCGCCGCTGATGTTGGCCTGCGTCCCCTCGCCGGCCAGGCTCACGAACATCTGGTTGCGTACCACCAGCCCGCCAAGGGTGAAGGCGAAGGCATTGAACACAGCCCTTGCGCCGACATGGGCCAGCAGCGTGCCCAAATGCAGCGCGCTGCCGCCCTCCTGGATAATCTTGGCATGGTCCAGCTGCGCGCCATCGCCCAGCACCAGTTGCACGGCGGTATTGACCTGATAATCGCTGCCGCCCGGCCCCTCATGGGTCTCGATGATGCTGGCCGCAGCGCCGGCGCCGATCACCACCAGCGAGCGGGTGACCATGGCGGTCGCGGTCACGCCGGTGGCGATGAAGGCCAGATGCAGCGGCCGTTCGATGCGCGCGCCGGGCGCCACCGTCACCACCACGCCGTCGCCGGCCAGAGCGGTATTGAGCGCCAAGGCCGGTTCGCTCTCCGGCACCAGCGCGCCGAGGCCGTGGCCCAGCACCGCATTGTCCGCCGCCAAAGCGTCCGCCATGGCGCGGATGCCCAGACCCGGCTCCAGATCGGCGAGATCGGACAGCTCCGGCACAAAGGTGCCGTTGACCACCACCAGCCGCCGCAAGCCCAGGCCCGCCAGCAGCGCGCCGGCGGTGCCGGCCTGCTCCAGAGCCAGCGCATCGGGGGCACCGGCCAGCGGCTTGGCATCGCGCATCAGCCGGCGCAGATCGGTATATTTCCACGCTTCCATGCGCCGGTGCGGCAAGCCGCTGGCGGAGAAAGCGGCGAAGGCCGCGGCCCGGGCGGCGGAGACGGTAGGGCCGCCGGGCAGACGGGCGGCGGCGAAGGTCTCCGCCAGGCCGGTCTCGGCCTCGGTCTTGATGGCGACGGGGGCGTTCATCACGCCGCCTCGCTCTGGTATTGCGCATAGCCGGTGGCTTCCAGCTGCAAGGCCAGATCCTTGCCGCCGGTTTCCACGATGCGGCCCGCCGCCAGCACATGCACCACGTCGGGCACGATGTAATCCAGCAGGCGCTGGTAATGGGTGATGACGATCATCCCCCGCTCGGGCGCGCGCAATTGGTTGACGCCATTGGCCACAACTTTCAGCGCATCGATGTCGAGGCCGGAATCGGTCTCATCCAGCACGCACAGCAGCGGCTCCAGCAGCGCCATCTGCAGGGTTTCGTTGCGCTTTTTCTCACCGCCGGAGAAGCCGACATTGAGCGGTCGCCGCAGCATGTCCGCATCAATGGACAGCTTCTTGGCCAGTTCGCGCACCCGCTTCAGCAGGTCGGGGGAGGACAGTTCCTCCTCGCCGCGGGTGCGGCGCTGGGCATTGAGCGCGGCGCGCAGGAAGGTCAGCGTCGCCACGCCGGGAATTTCCAGCGGATATTGGAACGCCAGAAACAGCCCCTTGGCGGCGCGCTCGTCGGCGGCCATGGCGAACAGGTCTTCGCCATTGAAGGCCACTTCGCCGCCGGTGATCTCATAGCCCGGCTTGCCCGCCAGCACATAAGAGAGCGTGGACTTGCCAGCGCCGTTCGGCCCCATGATGGCGTGGATCTCGCCTTTGTTCACGGTGAGGTTGAGGCCATTGAGGATCTGCCGGCCGGCAACCTCGGCTTGAAGGTTTCGGATTTCCAAGAGGGCCGTCATCGCGAATTCCTTCCGTTACAAAGGGGGAGAGCGGAGGGCACCGGCTAGAGCGCGATCCGATGAGATTGAAACAATCTGATCGGGGAATCGCCCTCTAACTTGGTGATAGAGAACGCGGTGTCCGATCAGCTTGCGGTGCGAGCTGATCGGCGCGTGCTCTAGCCGACGCTGCCTTCCAGCGAGATCGAAATCAGCTTTTGCGCCTCGACGGCGAATTCCATCGGCAGTTGCTGGAGGACTTCCTTGACGAAGCCGTTCACCACCAGCCCCACCGCCTCTTCCTGCGAGAGCCCGCGCTGGACGCAGTAGAACAGCACGTCCTCGGAGATCTTCGAGGTGGTGGCCTCATGCTCGAACACCGCCGACGGCGTCTTGGCCTCGATATAAGGCACGGTATGCGCGCCGCACTGATCGCCGATGAGCAGCGAGTCACACGCGGTGAAATTGCGCGCCCCATCCGCCTTCTTGTGGGCGGAGACGAGCCCGCGATAGGTGTTCTGCGACACCCCGGCGGCGATGCCCTTGGAGATGATGCGGCTGGACGTGTTCTTGCCCAGATGGATCATCTTGGTGCCGCTATCCACCTGCTGGTGGCCATTGGAAATGGCGATGGAATAGAATTCGCCGCTGGAATTGTCCCCGCGCAGAATGCAGCTGGGATATTTCCAGGTGATGGCCGATCCGGTCTCCACCTGGGTCCAGGAGATCTTGGAATTCTTGCCGCGACAATCGCCGCGCTTGGTGACGAAATTATAGATACCGCCCACGCCCTCGGCATTGCCGGGGTACCAGTTCTGGACGGTGGAATATTTGATCTCGGCATCGTCCATCACCACCAGTTCCACCACGGCGGCGTGGAGCTGGTTCTCGTCGCGCTGCGGGGCGGTACAGCCTTCCAGATAGCTCACATAGGCGCCCTTGTCGGCAATGATGAGCGTGCGCTCAAATTGTCCGGTGTTGCGCTCATTGATGCGGAAATAGGTGGAGAGCTCCATCGGGCAGCGCACGCCCTCGGGCACATAGACGAAGGACCCATCGGAAAAGACAGCGGAATTCAGCGTGGCGAAGTAATTGTCGGAGGTGGGCACCACGCTGCCGAGATATTTCTTCACCAAATCCGGATGCTCACGGATGGCTTCCGAGATGGGCATGAAGATCACGCCCGCATCCTTCAATTCCTTCTGGAAGGTGGTGGCCACCGACACGCTGTCGAACACCGCATCCACGGCGATCTTTCGCTCACCCTCGGGGCGCACCACGCCGGCCAGCAGCTCCTGCTCGCGCAGCGGAATGCCCAGCTTCTCATAGGTCTTCAGAATCTCCGGATCCACCTCGTCGAGGGAGGAGAGTTCCGGCTTCTTCTTGGGCGCGGAGTAATAATACAGATCCTGATAGTCGATCTGCGGATAATTCACCCGCGCCCATTCCGGCTCGCGCATGGTCAGCCAGCGGCGATAGGCATCCAGGCGCCACTCCAGCATCCATTCCGGCTCGTTCTTCTTGGCCGAAATGTAGCGCACGATGTCTTCCGACAGGCCTTTCGGCGGCTTCTCGGATTCGACCTCGGTGACGAAGCCATACTTATATTGCTCGACGTCGATGCGGCGAACCTGCTCGACGGTCTCCTGTACGGCTGCCATGCTCAAGTCCCCTCAACAGTTTCAAGCCCTTAAGGGGGCCATGCCCCTTGCCGGATGCAGCCGTGCGACCCCGCCGGGCGGGGCCGCACCGGGCGTCACGCTGGAACGCAGGTCTTCTCCACCGGGCACACCGCCGCGCATTGCGGAGTGTCGAAGCTGCCTTCGCATTCGGTGCATTTCTTCGGATCGATGATGTACATGTCGTTCTTCAGGCGAATGGCCGCGTTGGGACATTCAAATTCGCAGGCACCGCACACGGTGCATTGTGAGGCGACGATTTTGTAGGCCATCAACGGATCTCCCGAGCGCGCGAGACATGTCCGTTCGACATCTCGCCCGTCCTTCAACGCAAGCCCCGTGCCAGCCCACCTTGGAATGGTTTTACAAGCACTTGCGCCGTCCTGTCGGCCCCACGCTGTCGTGGCCCCGACAGGCTGTCGCGACTGCGACACGCCTAAGTCCGACAGCGGCCGGTCCGCGCGTTAAGCGCACGCTCACGCCTCATCAGGCGGCCTGCAGCATCGCCGCCTGCGCGTCGGCGCGGATGCGTCCAACCATGGAGCGAAAGCCGTTGGAGCGCTGCGGGGTGAGATGCTCGCGCAGACCCAGTTGCTCGAACACCGCCACCGGATCCGCCGCCAGGATGTCGGCGGCCATGCGGCCGGAGAGCATGGCGAGCAGGATCGCCACCAGCCCGCGCACGATCTGCGCATCGCTGTCGCCGCGGAAGTGCAGGACCGGCCCGGGGCCGACGCGGGTCACCAGCCACACCTGGCTGACGCAGCCCGGCACCTTGTACTGCCCGTCATGTTCCGCCTCCGACAAAGGGGCGAGCGCGCGGCCCAGCTCGATCACATAGCGGTAGCGATCGTCCCAATCGTCCAGCAGGGCGAAATTCTCGGAGATGTCCTCGATGGAGGGCAGCTCCGGGGTGGTGGTCAGGTCCAGATCCATGGCGGCCTCGCAGGTAGCGCCCCGCGCGCGGCGCCGGGGCAGAAGCATCCGGGACGCGCCGTGCACGCCCGATCGGTCAGCGCAAGCAATCCTCATACCGCCCGGCGGCGCGCCCGATCCCCTCCCCCCTCTCTCCGCGCGGTCGCGCGCGCGGACGCAATCGCGCCCGCGTATGCGCGGGCCCTGAGAAAGGCGCTGTGTTCTTTCGGACAGCTTCGTTCGAAGTCGTCGGATCAGGTGCAGGGATGTCGGGTTTGAAACACCTGTCCGGTGGCCGCAGAAATCAAGAACAAACCGTTGATTTTGAATGATTTCAAGAAAGCCAAAAGCACTGGCATGGGAGTTGCAAAATCAGTTTGTGCAAAGCGATTTGGCTGCTGGCTCCGCGCTCTGGCTTGAAAGAGCAAGTTTGCATCCGCACCGCAACACGAAGCCGCCGACACCGGCGGCACTGCGCAGGGACCCCCAGTTCCTGTGAACGGTTGGAAGGAGATCCAGATGTCGGCACTACGACAGATCGCATTTTACGGTAAGGGGGGCATCGGTAAATCCACCACCTCCCAGAACACCTTGGCGGCCTTGGCCGAGATGGGGCATCGCATCCTCATCGTCGGCTGCGACCCCAAGGCCGACTCCACCCGCCTCATCCTCCATGCCAAGGCCCAGGACACCATCCTCAGCCTGGCCGCAGCCGCCGGCAGCGTCGAGGATCTGGAGCTGGAAGAGGTGATGAAGGTCGGCTATCGCGACATCCGTTGCGTCGAGTCCGGCGGGCCTGAGCCCGGCGTCGGCTGCGCCGGTCGCGGCGTCATCACCTCCATCAACTTCCTGGAGGAGAACGGCGCCTACGAAGACATCGATTACGTCTCCTACGACGTGCTCGGCGACGTGGTGTGCGGCGGTTTCGCCATGCCCATCCGCGAGAACAAGGCGCAGGAAATCTACATCGTCATGTCCGGCGAGATGATGGCCATGTATGCGGCCAACAACATCTCCAAGGGCATTCTCAAATACGCCAATTCCGGCGGCGTGCGGTTGGGCGGGCTGGTCTGCAATGAGCGCCAGACCGACAAGGAGCTGGAACTGGCGGAAGCCATGGCCAAGAAGCTCGGCACCCACCTGATCTACTTCGTGCCGCGCGACAACATCGTGCAGCATGCCGAACTGCGCCGCATGACCGTGCTCGAATACGCTCCCGACAGCGTCCAGGCCGGCCA
>CALRNP020000003.1:0-58245 GCA_943369575.1 Azorhizobium sp. AG788
GCCGAACGGATGGGCGAGATTCTCCAGCGAGGGGTCGGCGGTCACGTCGATGCGGTCGGCCAGGGCATCCAGCCCCGGCTCGCCGAGGCGGCGGTAGTCGTCCCAGCCGAAGCTGCCCTGATCGAGGGCCACGGCGGCGGTGAAGGGCATGGAGAACTGCCCTTCCACCACGGTCCGCGCCCGCCGCTTGGCGGCCAAAGGCGCGCCGGTGAGCGTGATGCCGTTGGGATGCAGGCCGATGGTCAGCGCGCGGATGTCGGCGGGCTTAAGGCCGTGCTCGGTGCGCAGCGCGAGCAGACCATCGAGGGCCGCATGGGTGTAGCGGCAGCTGGGATAAGGCTTGAGCGCGATCTCCAGCGTCTCCCACCGGCTGCCCAGCCCGGCGATGGCGCGGGCAGGATCGGGCGCGCCGCTATAGCCCTGGAAGAAGCCGTGGGCACCCTCCAGCGCTTCGACTGAGCCCTTGAAACCTTCCGCCGCCAGTGTGGCGCCGATCAGTCCGTTCATGGCGGCGGCGCCCACCTGGTAGCGCTTGGTCCAGGCGCCGCTGACCAGGAATTGCAGCGAGCCGGCGGCCTGGCTGCCGGCGATGCCGAAGGCGCCGACCATCTGGTCCGCATTCAGCCCCAGCAGCAGGCCGGCGGCGGCGGCGGCGGCGAACACGCCGGTGGTGGCGGTGGGGTGGAAGCCGCGGGCGTAATGGGCGGTGGGGTCCACCGCCAGTCCGAGCCGGCAGCAGACCTCATAGCCCGCCACCACGGCGGTGAGGAAGGCGCGGGTATCGGCGCCGGTCAGTTCGGCGGCAGCCAATGCCGCCGGCACCACCGGGGCGCTGGGATGCAGCGAGGAGGCCGCATGGGTGTCGTCGAAATCCAGCGAGTGCCCATAGACGCCGTTCAACAGCGCTGCGATGGGCGGGGCATAGCGGCGGGTGCTGCCCACCACGGTGGCGATGCCGGGGCCGTCGAGCCCGAGGCGGGCGAGAGTGGCGCGCAGCGGTGGGCTCGATTCCGCCTCGGCGCCGCCACGGGCGATGTTGCCGAGGAAATCCAGCACGAGGCGTTCCGCACGGGCCACCACGTCCGGCGGCAGATGCTCGAAACGCAGGCCGGTGACGAAGTCGGCGAGAATCCGGGTTTCATTGGCCATGGTTCACCTCGCTGTTCGCCCGCCGCAGAATGCTCTCGGCGCGGGCGCGCACCGGGGCATCGACCATGGCGCCGTCCACCTGGAGCGCGCCGCCGCCGGCCGCCATGGCGGCGAGAATGCGTCCCGCCCAGGCCAGCTCGTCGGCGCTGGGGGCAAAGCCCGCCAGCACCGGCGCCACCTGATTGGGATGGATACATAATTTGCCGTTGAAGCCCAGCTGCGCCGCATAAGCCGCATCGTCCTGCGCCAGGGCCGCATCGGCCACCGCGGTGGTGACGCCATCCACCGGCCCGGCAAGGCCGGCGAGGCGCGAGGCCAGCACCAGTTCGCTGCGCGCCATCAGCAGCGCCTCGCGGGTGTGGGCGCTGCCGAGATCCGCGCAATAATCGATGGAGCCGAAGGCAAGCCGGGCGACGCCGTCGCAGGCGGCGAGCGCGCGGGCATTGGCCAGTCCCAGCGCGCTCTCGATCAGCGCGATCACCGGCACCTCGGGCAGAGCGGCGCGCACCGCCGCGATGTCCGCCGGCTGTTCCGCCTTGGGCAGCACGATGCCGGTCAAGCGCAGGGTGCGGGCCAATGCCAGATCGTCGGCCTGGAAGGGCGTGGCGCGGGCGTTGATGCGCAGCAGCAGACGGCCCTCAGCCGGCCAGCCGGCGGCGATCTTGGCCCGCGCGGCGGCTTTCTGATCTTGGGCCACCGCGTCTTCCAGATCCACGATCACCCCGTCGGCGCCGGCGGCGAGCGCCTTGGCGAAGCGCTCCGGCCGGTCGCCGGGAACGAACAGGAGGGCGAGACGGTCGGTCAGCAGGAAAGCGCCCATGAGAGTCCACCGGCAGGAAAGGGAGTGGGCACAGTGCCGCCCGCCGCGTCGCAGGCAAATACGGATTTGCGCGCGGGCCTATAGCAAAGGCGTCTAGCACCAGCCGCCGAGAGGGGATGGCCATGTCCGGGACGGCGCGACCGTCCTGGCATGCGGAATGGGTTGCGCGCGGAGCGACTTGGCGGGCGGGGTGAGCAGGGTTATGGCAAGGGCCGCGGGCGGGTGCGCCCGCTGCGTGAGGCCATCGTATGATCCGGATGGAAGCCGTCTCCCGGCGCCAGTTCAATGTCGCGGTGTTCGAGGCGATGGATGCCATCACCGGCCTCGGTGGCTGGATCAAGAACCATCAACTCTATTCCAACATGATGGCGGCCATCGCGTTCGAACTGCCCGGCGATGCGGTCGGTGGGCTGGTGACAGCGCTGGCAGGCGTCGGGATCATGGTGGAGCCCGTGCCGGCCCAAACCGCCCCGCATGCGGGCGACGTGGCGGCATACCTGAGCATCAGCTTCCTGTCGGAGGGGCCAGATGTGCACCGCCCCGTTCCGGCGGTGGGGTAAATGTGCCGCCATGCGCGCCCGCATGGCTATCGCGAAAGTCTATGGCACCTAGCGGACACTCGTATTTGTGTTCTGACGGCGCCGGGGCAATCGTTCCCGCTGGGCGCCGTGGCGGTAGCGGCGCCGATGCCACCGTCTGGGTCTTGCGGCCCCCGGTCTTTTCTCCAACCCTGCGGGTCCGATGCAGAACGATCTTGAAGGCCTCCTCGTCGTCTCCGTGGAGCAGGCGGTGGCGGCGCCCTATCTCTCCGGCCGGTTGGCGGATGGCGGCGCCCGCGTCATCAAGGTGGAGCGGCCCGAGGGCGATTTCGCCCGTGGCTATGACAATCTGGTGCATGGCGAGAGCGCCTATTTCGTCTGGCTCAACCGCGGCAAGGAATCGGTCTGCCTCGATCTCAAGGTGCCCGAGGATGTGGCGGTGCTGGCGGCCCTGGTGGCGCAGGCGGATGTGTTCATCCAGAATCTCGCGCCCGGCGTCATCGATCGGCTGGGCTTTGCCCCGGCCGACCTGCGGGTGGCGAATCCCCGGCTCATCACCTGCTCCATTTCCGGCTATGGCGACGAGGGGCCGTATCGCGACCTGAAGGCCTATGACCTTTTGGTGCAGGCGGAAAGTGGCCTGTCCGCCATCACCGGCAATGAGCACGGCTCGGCGCGGGTGGGGGTGTCGGTGTGCGACATCGCCGCCGGCATGACCGCCTTCCAGGCGGTGCTCCAGGCGTTGTTCGCCCGCGAGCGCACCGGGCAGGGGCGCCACATCGCCGTCTCGCTCTATCACGCGCTGTCCGACTGGATGAACGTGCCCTATCTGCAATATGCCTATGGCGGCAAGGTGCCGGCCCGCGCCGGGCTCACCCATCCCACCATCGCGCCTTATGGCGCCTATGGCTGCGGCGATGGCAAGGCGGTGCTGTTCTCGATCCAGAACGAACGCGAGTGGGTGATCTTCTGCGACAAGGTTCTCGGCCAGCCGGACCTCGCCACCGATCCGCGCTTCACCGACAACAGCGCCCGCGTTGCCGCCCGTCCGGCGCTGAATGCCGAGATCGATGCGGTGTTCGGGCGCCTGTCCCGCGATGAGGTGGTGGCGCTGCTGGAGGCGGCCCGCATCGCCTATGGTCGCGTGTCCAACCTGGAGGATGTGGCCGCCCATCCACAGAACCGCTATGTGGAGGTGGAGACCCCCAGCGGCCCGGTACGGATGCTGGCGCCCGGCGCGCTGGTGAACCACACCCTGCCGGTGCTCGGCGCGGTGCCGGGGCGGGGGGAGCATTCGCAGGCGGTGCGCGCGGAATTCGCGCCGGCCGGGACCAAGGGGAGCGGCGCATGAGCCGGGAAACGCGCAACAGCCTGTCGGTGATGGAAGAGTGGATCGGCCCGTTCGCCGACCGGCGCATTCTGGATGTGGGCTGCGGCCACGGTGCATTGGCGCGGGCGTTGGCCAAGCGCGGCGCGGTGGTCACCGGCATCGATCCGCAGGACGAGGCGGTGGCGGCGGCGCAGGCGGCGGTGCCTGGCGCCACCTTCACCCGCGCCACGGCCGAAGCCTTGCCTTATGCGGACGGCGCCTTCGACGCGGTGGTCATCCACAATGCCCTGCATCACGTGCCCGCCGCGCTGATGGCGGCGGCCCTGACGGAGGCGGCGCGGGTGAGTGCCGGGCCGCTGCTGGTGGTGGAGCCGCTGGCGGAAGGCTCGTTCTTCGATGCCATGCGCCCGGTGGAGGATGAGACCGAGATCCGCGCCTTGGCGCAGGCGGCGATCAACGAGGCGCTCTCCGCCGGCCGGCTGCGCTGCCTGAAGGAGATCGAGTTCGATGATCGCCGGGTGTTCTCCACCCCGGCCGCTTTCCTTGCCAAGGTGGTGGAGGGGGATCCCGCCCGCGCCGCTTTGGCGGAGCAGGAGAAGGACACGGTGGCCGCCATCATCGCGCGCGTGGGCGATGCGACGGAAAGCGGCACCGCGCTGCTCCAGCCGCACCGGGCGCATCTGCTGGCACGGGCGTAATTGGCCATAAGCTTGCGTGTGGTCTTTCGCGGTGGGTATAAGTTTGGCATCTGACCCTTAGGGATGATGCCGACCGTGGACCTGCGCCAGCTTCGCTATTTCGTGGCCATTGCCGAGTGCGGGTCTTTTTCCAAGGCGGCCCAACGGCTCCACATCGCCCAGCCGGCGCTGAGCCAGCATGTGCGCAACATGGAGATCGACCTCGGGGTCGAACTGCTGTTTCGCTCGCCGCAGGGCGTGCGGCCCACGGAAGCCGGCGAGACCTTGCTGCGCCATGCCCGCGTCATGCTCGGGCAGATGGAGGTGGCGCGTGAGGCGGTGCGCGGCCAGCAGAGCGAGCCGGAGGGCGAGGTGCGCTTCGGCCTGCCGGGCACCATCAGCCAGATGCTGTGCGTGCCGCTGATCACCGAGGCGCGGCGGCGCTATCCCAAAGTGAAATTGCGGGTGGCCGAGGCCATGAGCGGCTTCGTGCTGGACTGGCTGCGCGAGGGCAAGATCGACCTCGGCGTGCTCTATCGCACCGTCACCGACAAGGGCCTCGAGGCCCGCCGCGTCCTGTCCGAGGACCTGTGCCTGCTGGGTCCGGTGGCGCCCATGGGCCATCCCCATCCCCCTGAAGGGCCGGTGCCGTTCGCGGAGGCGGCGGGGCTGACGCTGATCCTCCCCAGTCCCGGCCACGGCCTGCGCGACCTGATCGAGGAACGCGCCGCCGCCGAGGCGGTGCGGCTGACGACGGTGATCGATCTCGACACCTACGGCCAGATCAAACTGCTGGTGGAGGGGGGCCTGGGCTACGCCATCCTGCCGGCGGCGGCGGTGCAGCGGGAGATGGAGGAGGGGCGGCTGAAGACCTGGCCGATGGGCGTGCCGGTGCTGACCCGCGATCTGCATCTGGTGCGCCCCAGCGACCGGCCGCTGTCGCAGGCGGTGCGGGTGATCGAGGAACTGGCGCACGCCACGCTCATCGGCCTGGTGCGCGATGGTGTCTGGCGGGCGACGCTGGTGGAGCCGAGCGATCGCGCCGCGCCCTGATCAGGGCACCACCAAGTGTTTATGTGCCGTTAGGGCAGGCATAGGTTTCCCTTATGTGCTCCAGCATGAAATCCTCTTTTGCTTGAACCCGTGCGCTCTCCAAGATGAGAGTGCGGTATCCGATGGTGAGTCCCAAACGGACCGCGCTGCCTGTGCTCATGTGGGCAAAGGCGCAAGACCGCTGTTTTCCCATGGCCGATCCGCTGCCATGGTGTGTCATGAGCCCGCGCAGACGGGCCGCAAAAAGCCCCACGGTGCCCGGCGCCGACAAGAGGGTCTTCACAGTTCGCTTCGGGAGAAACGCCATGCACAAGACCCTATTGGGCGCATTGTTCGCCGCCGCCGCATTGATGAGTGCCCCGGTGGCGCAGGCGCAGCAGATCGTCATCAAGTTCAGCCATGTGGTCGCCCCCGATACGCCGAAGGGCAAGGGCGCCGACAAGTTCAAGGAACTGGCCGAGAAGTACACCGCCGGCAAGGTCAAGGTGGAGGTTTACCCCAACTCCCAGCTCTATAAGGACAAGGAGGAGGTGGAGGCGCTCCAGCTCGGTGCCGTGCAGATGCTGGCGCCCTCGCTGGCCAAGTTCGGCCCCATGGGGGCGCGCGCCTTCGAGGTGTTCGATCTGCCCTACATCTTCCCCAACAGGGAGGTGCTGCAGAAGGTCACCCAGGGCGCGGTGGGCAAGAAATTGTTCGAGCAGCTGGAGTCCAAGGGCGTCAAGGGATTGGCCTATTGGGACAACGGCTTCAAGATCATGAGCGCCAACTCGCCCATCGCCAAGCCGGCGGATTTCCAGGGCCTGAAGATGCGCATCCAGTCCTCCAAGGTGCTGGAGGCACAGTTCCGCGCGCTGGGCGCGCTGCCGCAGGTGATGGCCTTCTCGGAAGTCTATCAGGCCATGCAGACGGGCGTCGTGGACGGTTCGGAGAACACACCCTCCAACATGTACACTCAGAAGCACTATGAAGTGCAGAAGTATGCTTTGGTCACCAACCACGGCTATATCGGCTATGCGGTGATCGTGAACAAGCCGTTCTGGGATGGCCTGCCGGCGGACGTGCGCACGCAATTGGACAAGGCCATGGCGGAAGCCACCGCCTATGCCAATTCCATCTCGAAGTCGGAGAATGACGAGGCGCTCGCCGAGATGAAGAAGTCCGGCCGCATCGACATCCGCGTCCCCACCGATGCCGAGACCGCCGCCTTCCGCAAGGCGTTGGAGCCGGTCTATGGCGAGATGTCCGGCCGCATCGGCAAGGACACCATCGACATGGTGCTGAAGGAAACCAAGCCCACCGGCCTCTGAGCCGACCGGCCTTTGCGCCCATGGGGCCGATGCCTGCGGCATCGGCCCGGCAGCTTCCACGGGATATGACGCGCCGGCCGCCGGGACCTTCCCGCCGGCGGCGCGCGGCTTCAGGCCGAAGGGACGGGGAATGGAAGAGCCGCTCCACAAGCTCTATGTGATGCTGGCGTTCACCGCGCTGGTCTTCGTCGCCTACATGGCGGCGATGATCCGGGCCAATGGCGCGCGCAGCGCGCTGGTCCATCTGGTGGATCATCTGGAAGAGACGCTGATCTCGGTGCTGATCGGCGCTGCCACGGTGCTCATTTTCGTCGCCGTGGTGCAGCGCTATGCCTCCGGGGTCCGGGTGCTCTATCCCTATGTGCACGGCATCAATCTGGGCTGGGCGCAGGAAGCCTGCATCCTGATGTTCGTGTGGATGGCCAAGATCGGCGCCGCTTATGGCGTGCGCACCGGCATCCATGTGGGCGTGGACGTGCTGGTGAACCGCATGAAGGATCGCCCGCGCAAGGCGCTGATCCTGTTCGGGCTGATGAGCGGGGCGCTGTTCACCGCGGTGGTGGGCACCTTCGGCCTCAAGTTCGTCATGGCCCGCTACGGCTTCGGCGACACCACGCCGGAAATGGAGATGCCTTCCTGGATCGCCTATCTGGCTATTCCCATCGGCTCCTATCTCATGTGTTTCCGCTTCCTTCAGGTGGCCTTCTGGTTCTGGCGAACGGGGCATCTGCCGGTCCATGACCATGGCCATGTGGACGGCCTGGACGAGACCCCGGCCCTGGGTGCCATCGCCGACAGCGACCTGTTCCCGAAGGAGCCCCGGCGATGAGCGCTCTCATCATCTTCGGCCTGTTCATCGTCCTGATGGCGACGGGCATGCCGATCTCCATCGCCCTCGGCATGACGGTGCTGAGCTTCGTGTTCACCATGACCAATATCCCGGTGGACATCGTCGCCCAGAAGCTGTTCACCGGCATTGAGAAGTTCGAGATCATGGCGATCCCGTTCTTCATCCTGGCCGGCAATTTCCTCACCCACGGCGGGGTGGCACGACGGCTGATCAAATTCGCCACCTCGCTCATCGGCCATTGGCACGGTGGCCTCGGACTGGCGGGCGTTTTGGCCTGCGCTTTGTTCGCGGCGGTGTCCGGCTCCTCGCCGGCCACCGTGGTCGCCATCGGTTCCATCATCCTGCCGGCCATGCAGGCGCAGGGCTTTCCGCCCAAGTTCGGGGCCGGCGTCGTCACCACCTCGGGCGCGCTGGGCATCCTCATTCCGCCCTCTATCGTGATGGTGATGTATGCGGTGGCCACCACCGGCATGCAGATGACCGGCCCCTCGGGCGAGCGCGTCACCTCCGCCTCCATCGGGCAATTGTTCATCGCCGGCATCGTGCCGGGCCTGATGCTGGCCTTCATGCTCGGCCTCACCACCTGGTATCGGGCCTGGAAGAACGGCTATCCGCGCCTCGCCAAGGCCAATTGGCTGGAGCGCTGGGCGGCGTTCAAGGATTCCATCTGGGGCCTGCTGCTCATCCTCATCGTCATGGGCGGCATCTATGCCGGCGTGTTCACGCCCACCGAGGCGGCGGCGGTGGCGGCGGTCTATGCCTTCATCATCGCGGTGTTCGTCTACAAGGACATGGGGCTGAAGGATGTGCCGCGGGTGCTGCTGTCCAGCGCCAGCATGTCGGCCATGCTGCTCTACATCATCTCCAATGCGGCGCTGTTCTCGTTCCTGATGACCAATGAGAACATTCCGCAGGCCATGACCCAGTGGATCGTGGACCTGGGGCTGGGGCCGATCGGCTTCCTGCTGCTGGTCAATCTGCTGCTGCTGATGGCGGGCAATGTGATGGAGCCCTCTTCCATCGTCCTCATCATGGCGCCGATCCTGACCCCGGTGGCGGTGCGCCTGGGCATCGATCCGCTGCATTTCGGCATCATGATCGTGGTCAATATGGAAGTGGGCATGTGCCACCCGCCGGTGGGGCTCAATCTCTATGTGGCCTCGGGCATCACCAAGATGGGCATCAGCGAATTGACCGTGGCGGTGATGCCCTGGCTGCTGGCCATGCTCGTGTTCCTGGGCATCATCACTTACATTCCGGCGGTCTCGCTGTTCCTGCCGCGTCTTCTGGGCATGTGAGCGGGGAGCGGCAGGAGGACGATATGCGGCCAGCGGTGGTGATTGCGGAAGAAGATGTGATCGCCAGCGTCGCCGACGCCTTGCAGTACATCTCCTATTTCCACCCGGCGGACTATATCGTCCATCTCACCCGGGCCTATGAGCGGGAGCAATCTCCCGCCGCCAAGGATGCCATCGGCCAGATCCTGGTGAACTCGCGCATGGCGGCGCTGGGCCGCCGGCCGATCTGCCAGGACACCGGGCTGGTGGTGGCGTTCGTGAAGGTGGGCATGGAGGTGCGCTTCGATACCGAGCGCGCGCTCAGCGACCTGATCAATGAGGGCGTGCGCCGGGCCTATCTGCACACCGACAATCCGCTGCGCGCCTCCATGGTGGAGGACCCGTTGTTCTCCCGCCGCAATACCCGCGACAATGCCCCTGCCGTGGTGCATGTGGAGCTGGTGCCCGGCCGCACGGTGGAGATCACGGTGGCGGCCAAGGGCGGCGGCTCGGAGAATAAGGCCCGCTTCGCCACCCTCAATCCTTCCGCCTCGGTGGTGGATTGGGTGCTGAAGACGGTGCCGGAACTGGGCGCCGGCTGGTGCCCGCCGGGAATGATCGGCCTCGGCATCGGCGGCAGCGCCGAAAAGGCCATGCTGCTGGCGAAGGAAGCCCTTCTGGCGCCCATCGACATGAGCGACCTTCAGGCGCGCGGCCCCTCTACCAAGGAGGAGGAGATGCGGCTGGAGCTTTACGACAAGATCAATGCGCTGGGCATCGGTGCCCAGGGGCTGGGTGGGCTCACCACCGTGGTGGATGTGAAGATCGCCAGCTTCCCCTCCCACGCCGCCTCCAAGCCGGTGGCGCTGATCCCGCAATGCGCCGCCAACCGCCATGCCCATGTGGTCCTGGACGGCTCCGGCCCGGTGCGGCTCGATCCGCCGGATCTGTCGCTCTGGCCGCAGATCGTGCTGGAGCAGACCGGCGCGCACACCCGGCGGGTCAATCTCGATACGCTCACCCGCGCCGAGGTCGCCACCTGGCAGCCGGGGGAGAAGCTGCTGCTGAACGGCCGCATGCTCACCGGCCGCGATGCCGCCCATCAGCGCATGGCCGAACTGCTGCGCGCCGGCCAGCCCTTGCCGGTGAGTCTGAAGGACCGGGTGATCTATTATGTCGGCCCGGTGCAGGCGGTGCGCGAGGAGGCGGTCGGCCCCGCCGGCCCCACCACCGCCACCCGCATGGACGGCTATGTGGAAGAAATCCTCGCCGCCACCGGCCTGCTGGCGATGATCGGCAAGGGCGAGCGCGGGCCGGCGGCGGTTGAGGCTATCGCCCGCCATAAGGCGGCCTCGCTGATCGCGGTGGGCGGGGCGGCCTATCTGGTGTCCAAGGCGATCAAGGGCGCGCGGGTGCTGGCGTTCGAGGATCTGGGCATGGAGGCCATTCACGAATTCGTGGTGGAGGACATGCCGGTGACGGTGGCGGTGGATGCCACCGGCCGCTCGGTCCATGTGACCGGGCCGGCCCTTTGGCGCCGCGCGGCGGCATCGCCCGCCTGAACGCCGTGTTGCGCGCCGCTGCTCGGGTGGTGCGCCTTGGAAGGTCAGGGGTGGTCGGCGCCGGCCTCGGTCAAAGCGCGCGAGAGCGTGGCGAGCATCTGGTAGGCGTCCTCCACCCGCTTGGCGTTGAGATCGCGGGTGGTGGCTGCCGCGTCGGCCGGCGTTGCGCCGCGGCCGTCGTCGCGTGAGGCTTGGTCTTGATCCTCCGTGGAGGTGTTACCGTTGGTTTTTTCGCCGCGTGGGGCGCGGTCGAATTCCAAGGCCAGTTTCGCCGCGGCGTCCTGGGCGGCGGGAAGGTCGCCGCTGCGGGCCGCATCGAGCAATCTTGAGACCTGCACCCCGAACGACTGCGATGTCTCGCCCGTCTGGTCCGTGTCTGTCTGTGGCAGGTTGTCTGTTGTGGGCGTGCCATCGGCGCTCTGCTTGCGCTCGGCCTTGGCATCGGCGGCCACTGAACTCATGAGTTTCAGGATCGTGGTGTTCTCGTCGAGCTTCGTAGCCTTCAAGGGATGAATAATGCCCAGCAAGGCGTCCTTGGTCTTCTCGACGTCGCCCGCCTCCGCTGCCTCGGCGACCTTGCTCAGATCGACCTTGAAGAGCTGCTTGTAGGGATTGTCGTCGGTCTTATCGACTTTCTTGCGCTGCGTTGAGGGCGTGTCGCTCGCCGTTCCCGCCGCTTTGGCAGCTTCTTCGGCAGCCTTCTCGGCCTTCAATTGCAGGATCTGCGCCGTAAGCTGTGCGATCATCGCCTCAAGGTATTTCACGCGATCCGTGGTTTGCTGATCAGGAGCGCCGCCCCCCGCTTCCTCTATTGCCTTCAACTCCGCTTCCGCCATCGTCTTGCGCGCGGTCAAGGCACCGATATCGGGTTTGCCCATCGACGCGGAGGCGTTGCCGGCATCAAGGGCCTTGGACACGGTCATCAGGACGTCGGGGGTCATCGTCAGCCTCGGCAATCGGGTGAAATATGCCGCAACGTCAATCGCGGGGCTTGCCTCAGGCTGGTGAATTGCTTGCAATGCCGATGCTCGCGCCATGTTCTGGGATCGCGGGAGGGGTATCGCTTTTCCCATGTGGCGGGATCACAAATATCACTTTCCCCTATGAGCCGGCCCTTTGTTAGGACAAGGCCACACGTCAGTGGCGTAACGGAGTCCCCATGAGCCAGCCCAGCGAGCACGAGAGCGTCGATGCGTCCTATCCGGACATTCGCGATGCGGTGCGCAAGCTCTGCGCGCAATTCCCCGGCGAATACTGGCGCAAGCTGGATCGCGAGCAGGCCTATCCCTCCGCCTTCGTGGATGCGCTCACCCAGTCCGGTTTCCTGGCGGCGCTGATCCCGGAAAGCTATGGCGGCGCCGGCCTGCCCTTGTCCGCCGCCGCTGCCATCCTGGAAGAGGTGCAGCGCGCCGGCTGCAATGGCGGCGCCTGCCATGCCCAGATGTACATCATGGGCGCCTTGCTGCGGCACGGCAATGATGAGCAGAAGAACACCTATCTGCCCAAGATCGCCTCCGGCGAATTGCGGCTCCAGGCGTTCGGCGTCACCGAGCCGACCTCGGGCACCGACACCACCTCGCTGAAGACCTTCGCCGAGAAAAAGGGCGACCATTATGTGGTCAACGGCCAGAAGGTGTGGACCTCGCGGGCCGAATATTCCGACTTGATGCTGCTGCTGGCCCGCACCACGCCCAAGGACCAGGTGAAGAAGCGCACTGACGGGCTCTCGGTGTTCATCGTCGATATGCGCGAGGCCAAGAAGGACGGCCTCACCATCCGCCCCATCCGGGCGATGATGAACCATTCCACCACCGAGGTGTTCTTCGACAATGTGAAGGTGCCCGCCGAGAATTTGATCGGCGAGGAGGGCAAGGGCTTCCGCTATATCCTCTCCGGCATGAATGCCGAGCGCATCCTGATTGCTTCCGAATGCGTGGGCGATGCCAAGTGGTTCATCGAGAAGGCCACCGCTTATGCCAAGGAGCGGGTGGTGTTCGGACGGCCCATCGGCCAGAACCAGGGCATCCAATTCCCCATCGCCAAGGCCTATGCCCAGATGCGCGCGGCCGAACTGATGGTGCATCGCGCCGCCAGCCTGTTCGAGCAGGGCAAGGATTGCGGCGAGGAGGCCAACATGGCCAAGATGCTGGCGGCCGATGCGTCCTGGGCGGCGGCGGAAGCCTGCGTCCAGACCCATGGCGGCTTCGCCTTCGCCGAGGAATACGACGTAGAGCGCAAGTTCCGCGAGACCCGGCTCTATCAGGTGGCGCCCATCTCCACCAATCTGATCCTCAGCTACATCGCCGAGCATGTGCTCGGCATGCCGCGCTCCTATTGAGGCGCCCCATGTCCGTGACCCTCGATATTGACCATCTGCGCAGCTGGATCGGGCGCACAGAGACCGTCCACGACCTCATCACCCCCCGCAGCCTGCGCGAATTGCGGGTGACGCTGGATCGCCCCGCCGGCGATCCGGTGGCGGGGGAGGAGACCACCCTGACCGCCCATTGGTGCCTCGCCCCGCCGGCGGTGCCGCTGGATGGCCTCGGCCCCGATGGCCACCCCGCCCGCGGCGGCTTCCTGCCGCCGGTGCCGCTGCCGCGGCGCATGTGGGCCGGCGGCAAGCTGGAATGGCTGGATGCGTTGCGGGTGGGCGATGATGTCACCCGCGCCTCGCGCATCGCCGATGTGGTGGTGAAGGAAGGCCGCACCGGAACCTTGTGCTTCGTCACCGTGGAGCATGAGATTTCCACCGCGCGGGGCCTCGCCATCCGCGAGCGGCAGGACATCGTCTATCGCGGCACAGATGCGCCCGCGGGCGGCTCCGGCACCGCCGCGCCGCCGCGCACCGCCACTTGGCAGGAGAGCGTGGACGCCTCGCCTGTGCTGTTGTTCCGTTATTCGGCCATCACCTTCAATGGCCATCGCATCCATTACGACCGCACCTATTGCATCGAGGAGGAGGGCTATCCCGGCCTCATCGTGCACGGCCCGTTGCAGGCGACCTTGCTGGCGGAATTCGCCGGCCGCCTGCTGGGCCGCAGCCCGAAGATGTTCACCTTCCGCAGCGTGCGGCCGATCTTCGACGGCCCGCCGCTGACCCTCAATGCGGTGAAGGCCGAAGCCGGTCTTGATCTGTGGACCGCAGACCACGAGGGCCGTCCCTGCATGCTGGCGGAGGCCGCGTAAAGGCGCGGTCAGGCCGGCAGCGACAGGCGCGGCAACGTGGCAATCTCGGGTTGGCCGAAATAGTAGCCCTGAAACAGCGTGGTGCCGGCCTCGCAGAGGCTGCGGCACTCGCCTTCGGATTCCACGCCTTCGGCGATGACCTGAATGTCGAGCGCCTTGGCCAGAGAAATGACGGCAGCGACGATGGCCTGCCGGCGCAGGTCGGTATCGATGCCGCGCACCAGGCCCATGTCGATCTTCAGCAGGTCGGGTCGCATTTTGGCCAGCCGGACCAAACCGGAATAACCGGAGCCGAAATCGTCCAGGGCCGTCAACATGCCCATCTCGCGATAGCTGGAAATGATATTGGCCACGTGGCCGATGTCCGCGAAACGCTCGGTCTCGGTGAATTCGAACATCAATTGATCGGCGCGCAGCCCGGCGCGCCCCGCCGCCGCCAGCGAGGCTTGGATGCAGGCGGCAGGCTCATAGACCGCGTTGGGCATGAAATTGATGGAGAGTTTGGTGACGGCATCCAGGCCGAGTGCGCCCGCCATTTCAATGGCTCGGACCCGACAAGCCTGATCAAACTGATAGACGGTCTCGGCCGTCACCTGATCCAATACCGAGGCCGCGCATTCGCCAGCCTCGCCGCGTACCAGCGCTTCATAGCCCCAGATCGCCGCGGGGTTGCCTGGAGCAAGCGAGACAATGGGCTGAAAGGCCATGGTGAAAGCGGGAAGCGCGCCATGAGTCCGGCATCCATGGCACTGAGCATGGGTTTTTGCTCCCTCTTGCTCCTGGATTGCCGCCGTCTCCATGATCTGCCCCGTTGGCCCGTGCATTCTGGCCAAAGTGTAGCAATCCAATCTGGAGCCACGCTTGCGGATCAATGCCTGTCATCAACGCTCGTTGGGGGTTTGCGTTCCCACCGGCCGCTTCGGTCGAGGCGTGGCGCTCAGCGCGATCCGCTGCCGCCGTCGATATCCAGCACCGTGCCGCTGACATAGCCGCAGGCGGGGGAGGCCAAGAAGGCGGTGGTGCGCGCCACCTCGTCCGGTTCGCCGAAGCGGCCGAACGGGGCGCTGGCGGCGGCCTCGTCGGCGGTCTTGCCGGAGGCTTCCACCAGCCGCACGATGCGCTCGGTGCGGGTGGCGCCGGGATTGATGCCGAATACCCGCACCCCGAAATCCGGTGATTTGCCGCCGACCGCCTGGGTGAAGGCCATCAGCGCCGCATTGCCGGCGGCCCCGCACACATAGCCATAGCGCGGGTTGCGCCCGGCATTGCCGATGATGTTGACGATAGTGCCGGCGCCCTTGTCCTTCATGGCGCCGAGATAGAGCCGGGTGAGGTGGATATAGCCCATCACCTTCAGCGCCCACGCATCCTCCCATTGCGCCATGGAGAGGTCCAGCAGCCCGCCGGGGGGAATGGCGCCGGCATTGTTGATCAGAATGTCCACCTCGCCGGCTTCCGCGAACAGGCGCTCGCGCTCGGCGCCCTGGGACAGGTCGCCGGCCCAGATCGAGACGCAATTGGCCGTGGCGCCGGCGCCGGACAGTTCCGCCGCCGTGGCGGCGAGGCGTCCGGCGTCGCGCGCCGCCAGCAGCACGGTTGCGCCCTCATCCAGAAACGCCTTGGCGCAGGCGGCGCCGATGCCCTTGGAGGCGCCGGTGATCAGCACCCGGCGACCGTTCAATACCAGATCCATGGTCTTACGCCTCGGGTGGGGATGCGGTGGTGAACCAGTCGCACAACTGGCTGCCGGTGACGAAGCCGACATGCGGACTGGCCGCGAGCGTATCCACCATGGCCACCAGTTCGTGGAAGCGGTGGGGCACGGCGATGAGGTGGGGATGCAGGCCGATGGCCAGCACCCGCGGCGCCGTGGCGCTCTCCTGCTCGAACAGCGCCAGCGTGTGCTTCAGGCGCTTTTCCATCTCGCCGGTGGCGTGGCGTTCCACCGCGTAAATGATGGAATCGTTGATTTCCAGATTGTAGGGCATGGCCACCAGCGGCCCGTGACTGGTGGTCATCCAGCTGGGCACGTCGTCCACCACCCAGTCGCACACATAGTCGATGCCGTGCGCCTTCAGCAGGTCCGGGGTGCGCTCGCTCTCCCGCAGGCCCGGCGACAGCCAGCCGCGCGGGCGGGTGCCGGTGAAGGCGGTGATCTTGTCCAGCGCGGCCGCAATCATGTCGGCTTCCGCATCGCCGTCGCTGTTCTGGATCGCCTTCTGGTGGAGGCCGTGGCCGATGAACTCCCAGCCGGCCGACAGCATGGCCTCGGCGGCTTGGGGATAGGCATCCACGACACCGGCATTGAAACTGGTGGAGGCGGGAAGGCCGCGGCTTTTGAACAGGTCGAGGATGCGCGGCATGCCGGCGCGCATGCCGTAGTCCGCCCAGGAGAAGTTCGGCACGTCGGGAATGGAGCCCTGCCCATGGGGCGGGGTGATGATGGTGCGGGGCATGGCACGATCGAACTGCCAATGCTCCACATTCACCACCAGATGCACCAGGATCCGCTTGCCGTTCAGCGGCGGCAGCGGGGCGCGGGAGGTGGAGAAGACATAGGGAATGCGCGGGTTGGCCATGGGGCGTCCTCTCAATGCGCGCCGCGCATCTCGGCCATGATCTCGGCCTTGAAGCGCACGAAGTCGGGCGAGAGCAGATCGTCGATGGAGCGCGGGCGCGGCAAGGTGATGGGAATGTCCCGCACGATCCGGCCCGGCCGGGCGGTCATGATGCACACCCGGTCTGCCAGCAGGATGGCTTCGTCGATGTCGTGGGTGACGAACATCACCGTGGTCTTGAAGCGCTGCCACACATCCAGCAGCAATTGCTGCATGGAGAGGCGGGTCTGCGCGTCCAATGCGCCGAACGGCTCGTCCATCAGCAGCGCCTTGGGCTGCATCACCAAAGCGCGGGCGATGCCCACCCGCTGGCGCATGCCGCCGGAGAGTTGCACGGGAAGCGAGTTGTGGAACGCCTCCAGCCCCACCACCCGCAGGATCTCGATGGCGCGCGGCTCATAGTCCGCCCGTGGAACGCCCTGCACCTGCGGCCCGAAGATCACGTTCTGCCAGACGTTCAGCCACGGCAGCAGCGCGGCCTCCTGAAACACCACCCCGCGGTCCGGGCCGGGGCGGCGCACGCTCTTGCCGTCGAAGGAGATGGCGCCCTCGCTCTGCGCCTCGAAGCCGGCGAGGATATTGAGCAAGGTGGACTTGCCGCAGCCCGAGGGCCCCAGCAGCGCCATGAACTCGCCTTCGGCCAGTTGCACGTCCACATTGTCCAGGGCGCGGACGCCTTGGGCGCCGCCGAACACTTTGCAGACGCCGGTCATGGAAACGGTGCCCATGGCGAGCCTCACGTATTGAAGGATTGCAGGCGCCGCCAGCGGAGCACCCAGTGCTCCACGCGCACGATGAGGAAATCGGAGAGATAGCCCAGCAGGCCGATGGAGATCATGTCGGCAATGACGATGTCCATGCGCCCGACATAATAGGCATCCCACAGCACGTAGCCGAGGCCGGACTTCACCGCGACCATCTCGGACACGATCACCGCCGTCCAGGCGATGCCGAGCCCGATGCGCAGGCCGGTGAAGATGGAGGGCAGGGCCGCCGGCAGCACCACCCGGCGCAGCACGGTGAAGGGCGAGGAGCCCATCATCAAAGCGGCGCGGATCCAGTTCTTCTCCACGTCGCGGGTGCCGTGAGTGGTGTTGATGACGATGGGATAGAAGGCGCCGATGGTGATCAGAAAGATCGAGCCGAAATCGGAAATGCCGAACACCGCGATGGAGATGGGCAGCCAGGCGGTGATGGGCACCGGGCGCAGCCATTGCACGGTGGGGTCCACCACCATGGCGAACAGCCGCGACCAGCCGATGGCGATGCCCAGGGGCACGCCGATGAGAATAGCCAGCGCAAAGCCCTTGGCGACGCGGATGGTGGAGAACATCACGCTCTCGGCCCAGGTGCCGGAATAGGGATTGAGCCCCATGCCGGCGGTGCCGAAGGCCCATTTGGTCCAGGCGGTCCAGACCCGGTCCGGGGTGGGCAGGGCGCCGCCGAACAGGCCGCCATTGGTGCCAGCTCCCTGCCACAGGGCCACCAGCAGGATGGGCAGGATGAGCGAGGCCAGAAGTGCGCCAATCCGCGGCAGGGTCCGCCCGCCGGCCATGCGGCGACGCGGTCGCGCGTCTGAGGTGATCGAGGACATGAACCGCTCCGCGGGATGCTGGCGTCAGCTGAAGACAGACAGGTGAGACAGGGCGGCGCCGGATCGCTCCGGCGCCGCCGGGATCGTTCGGATCAGGACTTCATCGCCTTGGCGAGATAGGCCGCGTTCCAGCTGTCGTCGATCTGGCCGGACACATCCTTGGGAATGACGCCGAGATCGAAGAAGGCTTTTGCCTGCCGCTTCAACTGCTCGGGGGTCACCACCGGGCCGAGCTTGATGATCTGGGCAATGCGCAGGGAGATTTCCGGCGCCAGGCCGGTCAGTTGCTGGATGGCGCGGGCAAAGGCGGAAGGCGAGGCTTCCAGGATCTTCATCTCCTGCACATAAGCGGTGACGAAGGCCTGCACGGCGGCATCCTTGCCGGCGATCATGGTCTTGTTGGCGGCCAGCATGCCCAATTCGGCGCCGGCAGCCTTGGAGGTGCTGTAGTCGAGATTTTCGGCGAAGAAGCCGTAGCCCTTCATCACCGGGATGGATTCAAACGGCTCCCAGGTGACGATGGCGTCCACTTCGCCTTTCTCCAGCGCCTGGTCGAAATTGGCGCCGCCGCCCTGGATGTTGATGGCCTGGAACGAATTGTAGGGAATGCCCTTCTCGATCAGGGTCGCCGCGAACTGGAACCACACCGCCGAGCCCGGCGCGATGGCGATCTTCTTGCCCTTGATGTCGTCCCAGCTGTCGAACTTCACGCCGGTGCGGCCGATGACGTATTTCGCCGAGGCGCCCACGCCCATGATCCCCACCAGGCTCGTGGAGCCGTTGGCCAGCGAGATCGGAATATCGGCCGGGCCCACGGTGGCAATGTCCAGGGAGCCGGCCTGGAGCGCGGTGCGGGCGTCCGCATAGCGGGCGAATTCCACCAGCTTCAGCTCGATGCCTTGGCTTTTCAGCTTGTCGGCAATGAGGATGATGGGTGCCAGATGCGCCACCTTGGCATAGCCGACGGTCAGGGTAACCGGCGCGGTCTGCGCGAACGCCCCCAAGGGAGCGACGGTGGCGGCAAGGAGGCCGGACAGGCCGGCAAGTACGGTACGACGCTGCATGTGGTCTGGTCCTCTGGAGTATTTTTATGAGTGGACGGGACGTGTGAACCGCTGAAACGAACCTCAGACCCCGCGAAACTGCGGCGTCCGTTTCTCCTTGAAGGCCGCCTGGCCCTCCTTGTAGTCGGCACTGGCGAAGCAGGCGGTCACCAGCCGGGAGACCGCGGCGGCATCGCGGGCGGCCTCGGGTTTGGCGAGCTCTACCAAGGCGGCCTTGGCGGCCATGAGGGTCAGCGGAGCATTGCTCGCCACGCTGTCGAGATAGGCGCCGCAGTCATCCGCAAATGAGTCCGCGCTCCACACCTTGGTCACCACGCCGAGGCGCTCAGCCTCGGCCGCATCCAGGATGCGGGCGGAGATCAGGATGTCGGCGGTGGCATCCGGCCCCAGCTTGCGGGCCAGCAGCGACACCCCCTCGAAGCCATAGCCCAGCCCGAGGCGGGCGGCGGGGACGCGAAAGCGGGCGTCGGCGCGGGCGAGGCGGATGTCGCAGGCCAGCGCCAGCCCGAAGCCGCCGCCGAAGCAGATGCCACGGATCACCGCGATGGTGGGCTTGGCCGCCTGCGCCAGCGCGGACATGCCCTCGGCAACCGCCCGATCATAGGCGGCCACCGCGTCCGGGTCTGAACGCTGTTCGCCGAATTGGGAAATGTCGGCGCCGGCGCAGAAGGCCTTTTCGCCGTCGCCTTCCAGGACGATGGCGCGCACGTTTGCGTCCGCCACCGCCTGCGCCACCAGATCCGGCAGCGCCTGCCACATATGAAACGCCATGGCGTTCATCTTGGCCGGCTGCGAGATGGTGATGCGGGCCAGCGCGCCGCTGACGGCATAGAGCAGGCCGGGGGTGCTCATATCACCCCCTCCGCGCGCAGGCCGGCGATGGCGGCGTCGTCATAGCCGAGATCGCTCAGGATCGCCTCGCAATTGGCGCCCTTGTCGGCGAGGGGAGCGACCAGCGCGGCCGGGGTGCGCGACAGGCCGATGGGCTGGCCCACCAGCTTCACCTCGCCCCGGCGCGGATGCGGTACGCTCTGCGCCACCTCCAGATGCGCCACCTGCGGATCGGCGAACACCTCGTCCATGCGATAGATGGGACCAGCAGGCACGCCCACCGCTTCCAGCCGCTCGAGCCAGGAGGCGGAGGTGTCGGCGGCGAAGATCGGGGTGAGCAGCGCCCACACTGCCGCGCGATGGGCAAGCCGTTGCGGCTGGGTGGCATAGTCCGGATGCGCGATCAGATCGGCCCGCTGGATGGCGGTGCACAGGTCGCGCCACTGGCCGTCCCCGCCCACCGCCAGATTGATGAAGCCGTCGGCGGTCTCCACCACGCCCATGGGGGTGGAGTAGGGATGGTCATTGCCGTTCTGCGGCGGCACTTCGTCTTCGATCAGATAGCGCGCGGCCTGGAAATCGCACAAAGCGATCTGCGCCTGGAGCAGGGAGGTCTGCACCCACTGCCCCTCGCCGGAGACATCGCGCTCGCGCAGCGCCACCAATATGCCGGTGGCGGCATAGAGACCGGCGGTGGAATCGGCCACGGCGGCGCCCGCCCGCACCGGCCCCTGGCCGGGAAGGCCGGTGATCCACATCAGCCCGCCCATGCCCTGGGCGATCTGGTCGAAGCCGGCGCGCTTGGCATAAGGCCCGTCCTGGCCGAAGCCGGAGATGGAGGCCAGGATGATGCGCGGATTGCGCGCCTTCAGGGCTTCATAATCGATGCCGAGGCGGGTCTTCACGTCGGGCCGGTAGTTCTCGACCACCACGTCGGCGGTCTCCACCAGCTTGAGGAACACCTCCAGCCCCTCCTTACGCTTCAAATTCAGCGTCAGGGAGCGCTTATTGCGGTGGAGGTTGAGCATGTCATAGCCGTCGCGCGCGCCCGACATGGTCTCATTGGGATCGACGCCGTCCGGAGCCTCGATCTTGATCACGTCGGCACCGAAGTCCGCGAAGATGCGGCAGCAGGTGGGGCCGGCGCGCACCCGCGTCAGATCCAGGATCCGCAGATTGGCCAGGGCCGGGGAGGCGGGGACGGCCGGGGAGGGGGGCGCCTGGACGGCGGCGGAGGGGCTCACGCGATACTCTCCTTGAAACTTGAGGCCGGGCGGGCCCGATGCCATGAGGTTCCGGCCTGAATGGTGCGGGCCAGCGCGATCAGGGCGCGGTCACTGCCGTGCGGCCCCAGCAATTGAGCAGCTACCGGCATGGCATTTTCATCGCTGCCGATGGGGAGAGTCACCACCGGCAGGCCAAGGCCATTGGCAAGCCGGGTGAAGGCGGACAGGCGATAGAGCGTGCGCCCGGAAAAGCCGGGGGTCTGCGGATCGCAGGCGGCGACCGTCGGAGTGATGCAGGGCATGGCCGGCAGCAGGATCGCATCGTGCGCTTCAAAAAGCGCCTGCGCCATCGGCAGACAAGCGGCCAGATCCGCCCTGAGCGCCTCCAACTGCGCCTCCGGCATGGCGCGCCCCTTGGCGAGGCGGGTGGCGAACAGCGGGTCTTGTTCGGCGGCGGCGATGCCGGCCAGAGCGCGGGCGCTCTCGCCCAGCAGCAGGTCCAGCACCGGCGTGCTGGTGGCGGCCATCAGCGGCGCCAGGGCCACCTCGCTGAGGTCGAACCGCAGGTCCTCCAGCGCTTCCTGTGCGGCGCTGAAGGCGCGGATGATGCCGGTATCGCAATCGTCCAGCAGATCCAGCGCCACGCCGATGCGGTCACCGGCCGCCTGCGGGCTGGGGGCGAAGATCGCCGCCGCCACGTCTAGCCAATCGGCATCAAGGCCGAGGAAGCCGAGGGTGTCCAGGGTCGGGGCCAGCGCCAGCGTGCCGGCGTGGGGAATGAGGCCGCGCGTCGGCTTCCAGGAGGAGACGCCGCAGCAATGGGCGGGAATGCGCAGCGAGCCGGCGGTGTCCGAGCCCAGCGCCAGCGGCACGGCACCCAGCGCCACCGCCACCGCCGAACCGGAC
Organism: Azorhizobium sp. AG788; assembly: GCA_943369575.1. GTDB lineage: Bacteria > Pseudomonadota > Alphaproteobacteria > Rhizobiales > Xanthobacteraceae > Azorhizobium. The sequence goes on from CALRNP020000003.1 coordinate 21,993, forward strand.
GAGGAGCCGCCGCAGATGCGATCCGGGTTCCAGGAATTGAGCGGGCGGCCCTGCCAGCGGTTGGCACCGGAGGGATCGAACGCCAGCGGCGTCATCGCCGTGAAAGCGACGAGGCGCCCGCCGGCCGCTTCCAGATGCTGCACTACCGGAGCGGTGGTCGTGGCGGGCGGCAGCGGCGGGTGGTCGAGGCCGAAGGTGGGGGCGTGGCCGACCACGTCCACCATGTCCTTCAGGGCGAAGGGAAAGCGACCGCCGTCGGCGGGGGCGGGAAAGTCGAGGAAGGCATGGCTGGTCGAAGCCGCGCGGCAGGCGGACTGCGCCGCATCGACGGGCCAAAGCCCGGCCGGCGGGGGAAGTTCCGAACCATCTGCCTGCGAAATGCCCATGCCCGTTTCTCCACCACCGGAGAGTAGGAGGGAATCGTGGGTTCGTGGAATTAGAAAAGAAAGCAGACTGATTTCGCTTATTGCGAAATCATGGGTGTACGCAATTCGTCCAGCAGCTTGCGGGTGGCGCTGGTGAGTTCCTCATTCTCCCGCACGCAGATGGCGATCTCGCGCACGGCCCAGCTATCCTCCAGCCGCACCAGCCGCAGCCCGAGCGCATCCGCCAGCGGCCGCAGCGCCGCCTCGGGCAGGATGCCGATGCCGAGGCCATGGCGCACCATCTGGCACATCACCTCAAAGCTGCGCACCTGAACCCGGATCTTGAGATACCGCCCGAGATCCCGCGCCCGTTCCGCCACCAGCCGGTTGACGGCGGTGCCGGCTTCCAGGGCGACGTAGTCCTCATCCAGCAGATCGGCGAAGGCGACGGTGGCGCGGCTGGCCAAGGGATGTTCGGCCAGGGTCACCACCGCCAGCCGGTCGGTGGAATAGGGAAACAGGGTCAGCCCCTCCACCGCCTGCCCGCGCACGATCACCCCCAGGTCCGCCTGCTTGCGGGTGACGGCGATGATGGTGTCGGCGGTGGGCCGCTCGTCCAGATCGATGCGGATATCCGGATGACGCTTGGCGAAGGCGGCCAGATCCGGGGCGAGGCGTTCCACCAGCGCCGAACTGGAAGCCGACACCCGCACCCGCCCGCGCGCGCCGGACAGATGATCGGCCAGCCCCGCCACATAGCGATCGGAGAGATGCAGCACCGATTGGGCATAGGCCAGCGCGGTCATGCCGGCCATGGTGGGCTCCACCCCATGGGGCAGCCGCCGCACCAGCGGCATGCCGGCCTCCTCCTCCAGCAGGCGCAGGCGGCGGCTGGCGGCGGAGAGGGCGATATTGATGCGCTCGGCCGCCTTGGACAGGCTGCGGGTTTCGCAGATGGCCACGAACAGGCGCAGGGATTGCAGATCGTGATGCAGCATGGCGGCCTTCTTGCGCGATGTGGCACGACGCGAGTGCGAGGATGCCACCGCCGACTCTCTGCGGCAACGGAGGGGTGCGCCGGCCTCGCCGCTTGGGCGGAAGGGGCGCTGCAAATTGGAGAAGGTAAAGTCTAGCCTCTGTCTACTCGACTCGGGGGTATCCCCTGTTAGGGTGCCCGCAGGGAAATTCGGTTTTTGGCTGAGGAGGCTGGACGTGAAATTGGTATCGGTCGCCGCGATGGCGCTGCTTGGATTGAGCCTTTCTGGCTGCGTGACCGACACGCAGAACAAAGAGAACATGCTGGCCGCTGCCGGCTTCCGCATGCGTCCGGCTGATACGCCAGCCAAGATTGCGTCTCTGAAAAGCCTGCCGCCGCACAAGTTCACCACGCAGATTCAGAATGGCCAGCCGGTATATCTCTATGCCGATCCGACCGTATGCGGCTGTATCTACTATGGCACGCAGGACAATTACGGCGCCTATCAGCAGATGATTTTCCAGCAACGCCTTGCCAATCAGCAACAGATGACCGCCATGACGAACCAGATGAATGCGCAGATGGCATTCGACTATGGTCCCTGGGGCGGCCCGTTCATGCCGATGTACTGACAAACGCTGCCGGCTTATTGACAGGCTGAAATGACGAGAGCGGCCCCTGCGGGCCGCTCTCTGCGTTTGCGAGGCCGTACGCCTCCCTCAGAGCCGGGCACCGAAGCTCTGGGCGGGATCGAACTCCGGCGCCCGCTTGCCGGTGGGCTCGGCGGCGGGGCCGGCGGTGCGGGCCAGGAACTGGCCGGAGCCGGGCGCGGCTTTGAGCGCATTGTCTTCCACCACCACGCGCCCACGGCTCAGCACCGTGACCGGCCAGCCGGTGACGGTGCGGCCGGCGAACGGGGTGAAGCCGGTGCGGTCGTGCATGCCCGCGTCCTGGATCTCCACCTGCTTGTTGGGGTCCCACACCGCGATGTCGGCATCGGCGCCAATCATGATGTCGCCCTTGCGCGGGTGCAGGCCGTAGATCTTCGCCGGCTTGGTGGCGGTGAGCGCCACGAACTCCTCGATACCGAGCCGTCCCTTCGAGACCATGGCGTCGAACAGCAGCGGCAGGCGCACTTCCAGGCCCGGCAGGCCGTTGGCGATGTGCTTGAAATCGGGGTTCGGCCCGGCGGAGAGCTTGCCGGTCTCGTCCATGCGGTAGGGCGCGTGGTCGGAGGAGATGGCTTGCAGGTCGCCCTGGGCTAGCGCCTGCCACAGCGCCTCCTGGTCGGGGGCGGTGCGGGCCGGCGGGCTGCACATGAATTTCGCCCCCTCCAGGCCGGGGCGGTCCATGTCCTGATTGGTGAGGAACAGATATTGCGGGCAGGTCTCGCCGAACACCTTCAGCCCCTCGCCCCGCGCCCGGCGGATGCGGGCGGCGCCCTCCATGGTGGAGACGTGGAAGATCATGATCGGCTGATCGACAAAGGCCGCCAGGGTGATCAGCCGGTGGAAGGCCTCTTCCTCCGAGGCGCGGGGATGGGCGATGCCGTGGTATTTCGGCGCCGCATAGCCCTTGGCCAGCAGGCGCTTGGCGGTCCAGGCGATCATGCCGTGGTTTTCCGCATGGACGCAGACCAGCGCCTTGTTCTCGCGCGCCGCCATCAGCACGTCGAGCACCTTCTCGTCGTTCAGTTGCAGCCGGTCATAGGTCATGAACAGCTTGATGGAGGCGTGGCCCTCGCGGATCAGCTTCGGCAGATGGTCCGCCAGCGCCTCCTCGGTGGGGTCGGCGATGATCATGTGGAAGGCATAATCGATCACCGCGCCCTTGCGGGCGAGGCCGTGATAGGCCTCCAGCACCTCGTTGAGCCGGAGGCCCACATGCTGGGCAGCGAACGAAATCACCGTGGTGGTGCCGCCGAACGCGGCCGAGGTGGTGGCGCTCTCGAACGTATCGGCGTTCAACAGGCCGCCGGCGGACACCTGCTCGATATGGGCATGGCTGTCGACGCCGCCGGGCAGCACATATTTGCCGCGCGCATCGATCTCTTTGACGCCAGGGCCGAGATTGCGGCCGATGGCGACGATGGTTTCCCCCTCCACCGCCACGTCGGCGGCGAAGGTACCCGATGAGGTGGCGACGGTGCCGCCGCGCAGCACGAGGTCATAAGGTTTCGTGGACATGGACCGGACTCCGGGACTAATAAAGATCAAGAAGCGGATGAAACAGGGAAGATGAGATGACGCGGCCGGAAATCGTGGTGATCAACCCCAACTCCAACCCGGCCGTGACCGCCGGCTTCGATGCCGCGCTGGCGCCGCTGCGCTTCGCCGACGGCCCGACGATCCGCTGTGTCACCCTGGAGGACGGCCCGTTCGGGGTCGAGACCCAGGAGCATACCGAGCAAGTCACCATCCCGCTGCGCCGGCTGGTGGAGCGCGACACTGCCGCCAGCGCCTTCGTCATTGCCTGCTACAGCGATCCGGGCCTGCATGTGTGCCGCGAGGGCACCAAGCGCCCGGTGTTCGGCATCGCTGAGAGCGCGTTGTTGACGGCACTGGCCCGCGGCGACCGCTTCGGGGTCATCGCCATCGGCGCCGGCTCCATGCCGCGCCACCAGCGCTATGTGCGCCAGATGGGCCTCACCGAGCGTTTCGCCGGTGAGCGTCCGCTCAACATGAGCGTGGCGGAAAGCGCCTCCGGCACCGGAACCCTGGCGCGGATGATCGAGATCGGCGGCGAACTGGTGAAACAGGACCGCGCCGACGTCATCGTCATGGGCTGCGCCGGCATGGCCCGCCACCGCCGCGCCCTGGAGGAAGCCTTGGGCGTGCCGGTGGTGGATCCCGTCCAGGCCGCCGTCACCATGGCCATCGGCGCGGTGCAGATCGCCGGGGCCTGAGGCCGGCGCCCGGCGGTTCACGCCGGGCCATCCTCGGGGGCGGGGGCGCTGGTGCGGGCCGCGAAGGCCGCATAGCTCTCCCGCTCCATGGAAAAACGCGCGTTCTGGAAGCTGTAGAACGTGCCGCCCAGCCGGCCGATGGGCTTATAGACCTCATAGTCTGTGCGCAGGGTGTCGGCATCGATGATGCCGGCGCGGGTGTGCAGCGCTAGCACCTCGCCGATGACCAGATCGCGCATGGGACCGAAGTTCAGCGTCGTCACCTGCCGGCATTCCATCGCCACCGGCGCCGCCGAAAGGCGCGGCACCGGGCCGTGGGTGCCGGGGGTGAGCGCCAGCCCCAAGGCCGCCGGCTCGCCGATCTCGGACGGAAAGTCGATGGCGCAATCGTTCATGTTGCGGGCGCTGTCCTCATCCACCAGATGCACCACGAAGGCGCGGTTCTGGCGGATGTTGGCCAGCGTGTCCTTCATCTCGCCATCGGCCTTGGCATCCATGCCCAGCACCAGCAAGGGCGGCTCCTGGGCGAAGGCGTTGAAGAAGGAAAACGGCGCCGCATTCACCACGCCGGCCGGCGAAATGGTGGTCACCAGCGCGATGGGACGCGGCACCACCAGGCCGGTCAGCAGCTTGTAGCGCGCTGCCGGCGGCAGGGCCGCAAAGTCGAAGCTCAGGCCCAGTGTGGCCGGCGCTTGCGTGAGATCACCCATGACATAGTCCTCTGTCTTAAGCCTCCGGAGGCAGCACCACGCCCACCTGCGCGGTGATGCGGCCATAATGCTCGATGCGGCGATGGCGGGCGAAATCGAAGATGGTTTCCTTGCCGAAGATGGTGTCGTCCAGATCGCAGGCGTGGATCACCAGTTCGTCGCCCTCGGTCTGCGATTCCGCGACGATCTCGCCGTCGGGATTGACGATCAGCGTGCCGCCCATGAGGTGGTGGCCATCCTCGTCGCCGGCCTTGGCTACCGCGATGACCCAGGTGGAATTCTGATAGGCGCCGGCCTGCACCGACAGCTTGTGGTGGAACAGGCGCTGGGCCAGGCCCTCGGCGCCTTTCTGGCCGTTGACCGAGGGGGTGTTGAAGCCCAGCACGATCATCTCCACCCCTTGCAGGCCCATCTCGCGATAGGTCTCGGGCCAGCGGCGATCGTTGCAGATGCACATGCCGAAGATGCCGCCCATGGTGCGCCACACCGGGAAGCCCAGATCGCCCGGCTCGAAATAGCGCTTCTCCAGATGCTGGTGGCTGCGCTCGGGATCATACTCCACATGGCCGGGCAGATGGATCTTGCGATATTTGCCGACAATGGTGCCGGCCTCGTCCACCAGGATCGAGGTATTGAAATGGTGCCCGTCCGGGGTCTTCTCCGCATAGCCGAAGCTCATGGCCATGCCCATGCTGCGGGCGGCATCGAACAGTGGCTGGGTTTCCGGGCTGGGCATTTCGGCTTCGAACCAGTTATCCGCCTCGGCGCGGTCTTCATGGTACCAGCGTGGGAAGAATGTGGTGAGCGCCAGCTCAGGATAGACGATGAAGGTGCAGCCTTCCGCCTTGGCTTGCTCCATCAAAGCGATCATGCGGGCGACGACCGCCTCGCGGCTCTCGGCTTTCTGGATCGGGCCGAGCTGGGCGGCGGCCACCTTGATTTCACGCATGGATAGACACTCCTGAGGCTGTCCTCATGTGCCGAGCCGGTGTTCCAGCCGGCTCATCAGCCGCACCACCGGCCACAGCAGGGCCAGATAGATCAGTGCGGCGAGGACGATGGGGGACGAGTTGAAGGTGACCGATCGCGCCATGTCGGCGGAATAGAGCATCTCGGGCAGTGCTACGACGCTGGCGAGCGAGGTGAGCTTCACCACTTCCACGGTGTTGGACACCAGATCCGGCAGCACATTGCGCACCGCCTGCGGCACCATCACATAGGCCAAAGTCTGGAGCGCGCCGAGGCCGGTAGAGCGTGCCGCCTCCCACTGGCCGTGGGAGACGCTGTCGAGCCCGGCGCGATAGACCTCGCCATAATAAGCCGAGGAATTCAGGAACAGCGCCAGGCAGACGCAGGCGAACGGCGAGAGCCGGATGCCGGCGAACGGCAGCCCGGCGGAAATGGCGATCAGCAGCACCAAAGGCGGCAGCGCCCGCAGCACGTCGATGAATCCGGCGAGCAGGGTGCGTAGGATCCGCGACTGTAGGCGGCTGCCCAAGGCCACCAGCAGACCGCCGGCAAGGCCCAGCGGGATCACCGCCGCGCAGACCAAGAGCGTCATGCCGAGGCCGCGCAGCACCAGCGGGGCGGCCTGGCGCATGATGTCCAGATTGAAGAATTGCTGGAGAATGGCGTCCATCAGGCACGCCTCCAGGCAAAGCGGGTCTCGATATAGCGCCCCACCATCACCACCGGCACGAACAGCACCAGATAGGCCAGCGCCCCCATCATCAAAGGCGTGGCGCTGCCGGAGAAGCTCTGGGCGGTGGTGGCCTGGTTGAGGATTTCCGGCACGCCGATGACGGTGCCGAGCGCGGTGTTCTTGGTGATGGCGATGGTGCGGTTGGTGAGCGGCGGCACCGTGAGGCGGATGGCTTGCGGCAGCACGATCCAGCGCAGGGTCTGGAAGTCGCTGAGGCCGGTGCAGCGCCCCGCCTCCCACTGGCCCTTGCGCACCGAGAGAATGCCGGCCCAGAACACCTCTTCGGCGAACGCCGCCAGCACCAGCGACAGCACCAGCCACAGCACCACGAAGCTGGGCAAGGTGAGGCCGATGTTCGGCAGGCCGAAATAGACCAGCAGCACGATCACCAATGGCGGCAGCGCGCGGGCCATGTCCACGCAGACGATGATGATGAAATTCACCGCCTTCAGCCGCAGGCTGCGCAGCACCGCCAGCCCGAGCCCGAGGGCGATGCCGGTGACGATGACGCAGGCGGCGATCTGGATGGTCACGCCCATGCCCTTGATGATGTCCGGCAGATAGCGGGCCATCACCACGGGGTTGAAGAAGGTTTCGAGGAAGAGTTCGCCGCCGGTCATGGCGGCCTCAGTGCGCGATTTCGGCGAGGAAGGCGCGCACCCGCGGGTGCGCGTCGGGGCCGAACAATTGCTCGGGTGGGCCTTGCTCCACCACCACGCCGGCCTCCATGAACACCACCCGGTCGGCGGCGTCGCGGGCAAAGCGCATTTCGTGGCTCACCACCACCATGGTCATGCCGTCGCGGGCCAGATCGCGCATCACCGCCAGCACGCTGCCCGCCAGTTCCGGATCCAGCGCCGAGGTGGGCTCGTCGAACAGCATCACCTTCGGCTCCAGCGCGATGGCGCGGGCGATGGCGACGCGCTGCTGCTGGCCGCCGGACAGCTGGCCGGGAAAGGCACGGGCCTTTTCCGCCAGGCCCACGCGCTCCAGCGCCGCAAGGCCGATGGCGTCCGCCTCGGCGGCGCTTTTGCCCAGCACCTTGCGCAAAGCGAGGGTGACATTCCCCAGCGCGGTCATGTGCGGATAGAGATTGAACGACTGGAACACCATGCCGATGCGCCGGCGCATGGCGTTGATGTCGGTCTTGGGATGCATCAGGTCGATGCCGTCCACGAAGATGGAGCCGTCGCTGGGCTCTTCCAGGCGGTTCATGCAGCGCAGGAAGGTGCTCTTGCCGGAGCCGGAGGGGCCGATGATGAACACCAGTTCCTGGCGGGCCACCTTGAGGTCGATGCCCTTGAGCACCTCCACGGTGCCGTAGGATTTGCGCAAAGCGCGAATATCCAGGATCGGCGCGTCAGCGGCGCCGGTGGTGGGGGAGGACGTGGGTTCGAAGGACATCGCGTTTCCGGGGCCGGCGGCGCGGGGGACAATCCCCGCGCCGGTTTGGCTCTTGCCAGCGGCGCCGTCCTGGACGGGCCGCCGGTTTTGCTCAGGCGCCGCGTGGGCGCGCTGTCACGAGCAGGAGAGCGGGTGTTCGGTGGGGTCGTAGCCGGGCATGCCGGGCACGCCATAGCCGGGGAAGATGGTGGCGGCGGCGGAGCCGGCGGCCGGCTTGGCGCCGAACCACTTCTCATGCATGGCGGCCAAAGTGCCGTCCTTCTTCATGCACTCGATGGCACCATCCAGCTTGTTGCGCAGGGCCACATTGTCCTTGCGCACGGGGATGGCCCACACGAAGCCGGTGGAGTGCAGATAGGACAGCTTGATGGCCGGATTGTTCTTCACCGCCCAGGCCGAGACCGTGTTGCCGGCCACATTGGCATAAGCGCGCCCGGTCAGGACGGCTTGAATGGCGTCGGTGTTGGTGCCGTAGGATTCCACGGTCCAGCCGATCTTGTCCGCCAGCTCGCGCGCCCAGCTGTCATAAGCCGAGCCCTTGTTGACGGCGATCACCTTGCCCTTGAGATCCTCCAGCTTGGTGATCTCGGGGGTGTCCTTCTTCACCACGAACTGGAAGTCGGTGTTGAGATAGCCCTCAGTGAACAGCAGCGCCTCGGCACGATCCTTGTTCACGGTCACCGGCGCGGCGATGAAATCATAGGTGCCGGCCTGGAGGCCGGGAACGAGGCCGGAGAACTGGGTGGCGTCGATGGTGATCTTCATGCCCAGGCGCTTGGCCAGTTCATTGGCGAGATCGATGTTGAAGCCCTGCACCCCGCCGGACATGTTGGGCATGGCGTGGGGCGCAAACGTGCCGTCCACGCCGGTCTTGAGTTCCTGGGCTTGGGCCAGCGTGGCCGTCAGCGGCGCCGCGACCAGGGCGAGGGAAGCCGCGAACGTGGCCGCCATGGCGGCGGCGCGGGAGGTAGCGAAGAGGTGGCGCATCGTTCGGATCGTCCTGTGCATGGACGCGGGCAAGGAGGCTCCGCCTCTCGCTCCGCCGGTTCCGCCCGCCCCGCGCGCCATGGCCTCGGCCAAGGTGCCGTGGGGGGTTGCTGGAGTGAGTATGCCGGTGGTATTCCATGTTGGTCAATCGCTTGGCATGTAGATTTCTTGGGCAACGCCTGCATGGTCCGTGAGCAGATGAGGAGATGGCATGGCGACCGAGGATGAGGCAGCGGGTTCCACCGCCGGTACGCCGCGGCTGACGGAGGTCGCCTATCGCCAATTGCTGGACATGATCCTCAACGGCACGCTGGAGGCCGGCGCCATCGTGCAGGAACGGCGGCTGGCCAAGGCGCTGTCGGTGTCCCGCACGCCGCTGCGCGACGCTTTGTTCCGGCTGGAAGGCGAGGGCTTCCTGATCCGCCGCGGCGAGGGCGCCCTGCAGGTCAAGACTGTGACCCTGGAGGATTACACCCACGCCTTGCGCGTGCGCATCACCCTGGAGCGGGAAGCCGCACGCCTCGCCGCCGGCAATCTCCCCGCCAGCCGCCTTGCCGCCATCCGCGCGCGCATCGATGCCATCATGGCCGCCGCCGATGCGCCGGACGGCTCGCACCCCAGCCGCGCCGATCTCGACGAGGTGGACGACATGCTGCATGACGCCATCGCCACCGCCTGCGGCAATCCCCTGATGGCGGATCTGATCCGCTCGGTGCGGCTGCGCTCGCGCCTGTTCGGTCTGGAGCGGCGGCCCACCCGCATTCAGCAGATCGGTGCCGAGCATCTGGCGATCCTGGCAGCACTGGCCGCCGGCGATCCGGTTGCCTCAGCGCAGGCCATGGAGCGGCATCTGGGCAATGTGCTGGAGGATCTGCGCCTGCGCATCTTCGACCCCCGCTCCCACGCCGCGCAGGGGTAGACCGCTGGGGCATTGATCCTGCCGCCTGTCTCGACGGCGCCGGGGGTGTATATGGGGCAGGCGGACTTCGGCCCGCCGCCGCTCTTCATGTTCAGCCCCGTTTGGAATCCGCGTCCGTGATCCCCTGGTCCCTGATCGACACCGCCACCTTGCCCGATGGCGGCGACCTGCGCCTCAAGCGGCGCGGCGCCGAATTCTCCATCATGCTCGGCACCAATGAACTGATGAACAGCCGTCTCAGCGGCTCGGAGGAGGCGCTGGCGCGGCTCACCTGCGCCCGCATCGCCGACCGCCCCGCGCCGCGCCTGCTGATCGGCGGGCTGGGCATGGGCTTCACCTTGCGGGCGGCGCTGGCCGCTTGCGGCCCGCAGGCGCAGATCGTGGTGGGCGAACTCATTCCGGAAGTGGTGGCGTGGGCGCGCGGCCCCATGGCGGAGATCTTCGCCGGCAGCCTGGACGACCCGCGGGTGCGCATCGCGGTCGGCGATGTACGGGCGATGATCGACGATCGGCGCGAAAAATACGACGCCATCCTCTTGGACGTGGACAACGGCCCCGAGGGCCTCACAGTCAAGGCCAATGACCGGCTCTATGATTTGCGCGGGCTCGGTGCGGCCAAGGCGGCGCTGAACCCCGGCGGCGTGCTGTCGGTGTGGTCGTCGGCGCCCGATGCCCGCTTCACCCAGCGGCTGCGCAAGGCGGGGTTTGCGGTGGAGGAAACCCCGGTGCGCGCCAATGGCCGCAGCGGCGGGGCGCGCCACATGATCTGGCTCGCCACCGCCTGACAGGCGGCGCCTGCGACTCGCGCAGGCGCCCGTGTGGTATCGCTCAGTTGCTGGCGGCGACGGTGACGAACTTGGTCACCAGATAGGCCTCGATCGCCTCCGAGCCGCCCTCGGTGCCATAACCGGAATCCCGCACGCCGCCGAACGGCACTTCCGGCAAGGCGAGGCCATTATGGTTGATGGTCAGCATGCCCGCATCCACCCGGCGGCTCAGCTCGTGCACATTCTCCGCCGAGCGGGTGAAGGCGTAGGAGGCGAGGCCGAACGGCAGGCGGTTGGCCTCGGTGATGGCCGCGTCCAGGCTGGTGAACGGGTTGATGATCACCACCGGCCCGAACGGCTCCTCATTCATGATCCGCGCCTGGGTCGGCACGTGCGAGAGCACGGTCGGCTCGAAGAAGTTGCCGGTATTGCCGATGCGGCGACCGCCGGTCTTCAGCTGTCCGCCCTGCGCCACCGCATCGGCGATGAGCGGCTCCAGCGCGGGGATGCGGCGGGCATTGGCCAGCGGCCCCATCTGGGTGTCCGCGTCCAGGCCGTTGCCGACTCGGATCGCCTTGGCGGCGGCGGTGAAGCCATCCAGGAACTGCTCGAACACCGGCTCTTCCACCAGGAAACGGGTGGGCGAGACGCAGACCTGACCCGCATTGCGGAACTTGGAGAAGGCCATCACCTTGATCGCCTTGGCCACGTCGGCGTCCGCACAGACGATGACCGGAGCGTGGCCGCCCAGTTCCATGGTGGCGCGCTTCATGTGGGTGCCCGCCAGGGCCGCCAGATGCTTGCCCACCGGGGTGGAGCCGGTGAAGGAGATCTTGCGGATGGTGGGATGGGCGATGAGATATTCGGAAATCTCCGCCGGCACCCCATAGACCAGATTGATGACGCCCGCCGGCACCCCCGCATCCACGAACGCGCGCAGCAGTTCCGCGGGAGCCGCCGGGGTTTCTTCCGGCGCCTTGACGATGATCGGGCAACCGGCGGCGAGCGCGGCGGAGAGCTTGCGCACCACCTGGTTGATGGGGAAGTTCCAGGGCGTGAAGGCCGCCACCGGGCCGACGGGGAGCTTGATGGCGGTCTGCATCACGCCGGGCTCACGGGCGGGGATGACCTGCCCATAGGTGCGGCGCGCCTCTTCGGCGAACCAGTCGATCACATCGGCGCCGGCCAGGATCTCGCCGGCGGCTTCCGCCAGCGGCTTGCCCTGCTCGCGGGTCATGATCCAGGCGATGGCGTCCTTGCGGGCGCGCAGCAGTTCGGCGGCGCGGCGCATGATCTTGGAGCGGGCGAACGCCGAGGTGGCGGCCCATTGCGGGCCGGCCTTTTCCACGGCGGCCACCGCTGCGTCCAGATCCACGCGGGTGGCGTGGGCCACGGTGCCGATGGTCTCGCCAGTGGCCGGGTCCACCACGGGAATGGTGCGGCCTTCCGCAGCCGGGCGCCAGGCGCCGTCGATCAGAAGCTGCGTATCCGGGTAAGCATGGGCTGAGGTCGGCATGATGCGTCTCCGCTGGGAAACCGCCAGCGCCGTGAAAAGGCGCGGCGAAAAAGCTATGGCCGGCGGGGTGCCGGCCACCGGGGGCGGGGCTGGGACGCCATCCGCCGCGGGCGGACTGTCCCTACACCTTTTGCCCCCGCCTGCCAAAGCCTCCGCGGCCGTCGCGCCACGCGCTGCGTTCGGGAAAGGGCGTGGCGAGGGCGCCCAAGGCGGCATCTGGCCTCGGGGTGCGGTATGGTTTGCGCCAATAGCGGTGAGTCGCGCGCGGCGGCCCGCATCTCCGCACGGCGGATCTGGGAGACCGGGCCATGGCACTACAGGCCGATTTCTTTGAGTTGCTGGCGGCGGAGGAGATGGAAGCCATCGCCAAGCCCAGGCGCAAGGTTCGGGCGAAGTCCTTGGCTAAGACCGGCCCGGCGGTGGCCTATGACGCCCGCCAGGAAGCGGCCGCCTGCGAATTGGAAGCCTCAGGCCTCTACCGGGTGCTGCGCAAGCTCCAACCCCGCAAAGTGGTTCCCCGCACCCTGCGCCTGGATGAGAAGATCGCGGTAATCGTGGACGTGGAGACCACCGGCCTCGACCACGGCAAGGACGAGGTGATCGAGCTGGGCATGGTGGCCTTCACCTATGGCGAAGGCGGCGTGATCGGCGATGTGATCGACACCTTCAGCGCCTTGCGCGAGCCTTCCGTGCCCATCGGGCCGGTGATCACCAAGCTCACCGGCATCACCCCGGAGATGGTGGCCGGGCACAGCATCGATCTGGAGGCGGTCTCCCGCTTCATCGCGCCCGCCTCGCTGGTGATCGCCCACAACGCCCGCTTCGACCGCCCGTTCTGCGAGCGGCTGGTGGATGGCTTTGACCTGAAGGCTTGGGCCTGCTCGGCCTCCGAGGTGACGTGGTCCGATTACGGGTTCGAAGGGGTGAAGCTGGGCTATCTGGTGGGTCAGTGCGGCCTGTTCCATAACGGCCACCGGGCGGTGGACGATTGCCACGCGCTATTGGAAGTATTGGCGGCGCCGCTCAAGGACGCCCAGGGCACCGGCTTCGAGCGCCTGCTGACCACCGCCCGCAAGGCGCGTCATCGGGTGTGGGCGGAAAGCAGCCCGTTCGAGATGAAAGACGCCTTGAAGGCCCGCGGCTATCGCTGGAATGACGGCTCCGACGGGCGGCCGAAATCCTGGTGGCGGGAAGTGGACGACGACGGGCTGGAGCCGGAACTGGAGTTCCTGCGCAGCGAAATCTACCTGCGCGACGTGGAGCCTTATGTGCAGAAGCTCACCGCCTTCGAACGTTTCAAGGGGTGATGCGGGCGCCTGCGCCTTCCCCTTACGGCCTCAGCTGGGCCGGACGCCGACGCTTTGATCCGCGGCCGCCATGCCCCCCTGCGGCCGCCGTTGCCAATGGTCGTCTGCTGCATGTGAGCCTGAAGCCGGATGGCGTCGGGCCGCGGCGACCGTCAGGCACCAGACGGCAGAGGGCAAAAAGTGGTCGGTGGTAAATGCGAAAAGTGGCCGTTGAGCTGTGCCACTTTGGGCTGCAAGCTCTCCTCGGACTGATCGGCGCCAGCCGGTCGGCCTCACCCTGAGGATGCTCATGACCACGGTACGCGCCACCTGCGCCCATGATTGCCCCGACATGTGCTCGCTGCTGGTGGAGGTGGAGGACGGCCGCATCACCAAGGTCTCCGGTGATCCTGAGCAGCCGTTCACCGCCGGCTTTGCCTGCGCCAAGGTCAATCGGGATGCGGAACTGGTGCATTCCCCCGAGCGCCTGACCACGCCGCTGCGCCGGGTGGGGCCGAAGGGGGCGGGGCAATTCGCGCCCATCAGCTGGGACGCGGCGCTGGATGAGATCACCAGCCGCTGGCAGGCCATCATCACCGAGAGCGGCCCGCTGGCTTTGCTGGGCTATGCCTATAGCGCCCACCAGGGCCAGATGAACCGGCACATGGTCAACGGCCTGTTCCATGCGCTGGGCACCAGCCGCCTCCAGGCCGGAACCGTGTGCGACACCTGCTGCGAGGCGGCGTGGGACGCCACCGTCGGCCCGGTGGGCGGCACCGATCCGGAAGCGGTGGTGGCCTCCGATCTCATCATCGCCTGGGGCTGCGACCTGATGGCGGTGAACGTGCATTTCTGGGCCAAGCTCGATGGCGCGCGCAAGGCCGGGGCCAAGGTGATCGTCATCGATCCGCGCCGCAGCCGCACCGCCGCCAGCGCCGACTGGCATCTGCCCATCCGCATCGGCACCGATGCGGCGCTGGCCATCGGCATCGTCCATATCCTTGTGCGGGACGCCCTGTGCGACCGGGGCTATATCGCCGCCCATACTCTCGGCTTCGACCAGTGGGAGCGGGATGTGGTGCCGCGCTTTCCGCCCGAGCGCGTGGCGGAAATCACCGGGCTGGCGGTGGCGGACATCGAGCGGCTGGCGGCGCTGTATGGTGCGGCCAAGCGCTCGTTCATTCGCCTGGGGGAGGGCATGACCCGGCTGGCGCGCGGCGGCCAGTCGCTGCGGGCGGTGGCGGTCCTGCCGGCCATCACCGGCGCCTATGGCCGGCGCGGCGGCGGCGCCTTGCTGGCGGCCGCCAGTTCCATGGAATTCAACTTCTCCGCCGTGCGCAAGCCGGCCTCCGGCCCGGCGCAGACCCGGCTGATCAACCACAGCCTGCTGGGCCGGGATTTGCTGGAGTTGCGTGATCCGCCGTTGCGCGCCCTGTTCGTGGCCGCCAACAATCCAGCGGTGACATGCCCCGATGCGGGCAAGGTGCGCGCCGGGCTCGCCCGCGAGGATTTGTTCACGGTGGTGCATGATCCGTTCATGACCGACACCGCTCTGTTCGCGGACATTGTGTTGCCGGCCACCACCTATCTGGAGACGGCCGATTTCTACCGCAGCTACGGCAGCTATTACATGCAGTTCTCCCGCGCCGCCGTGGCGCCGCAGGGGGAGGCGTGGTCCAATTTCCAGCTGGCGCAGGCCCTGGCGCAGCGCATGGGCGTCACCGATCCGGTGTTCCGCATGAGTGAAGAGGAGATCCTGCCGGGCTTTTTCGAGGGGGCGGCGGGTGCGGTGACGCAGGTGGATCCGGCCGATCTGCTGTCCGGCGCAGCGGTGAAGGTGCCGATGCCCGACGCCCAAGAGTTTCGCACCCCCTCCGGCAAATTGGAGATCTTCTCGCAGACGCTGATGGACCAGGGCCTCGCGCCGCTGCCCGACTGGGAGCCGGACGCCCAGGAGGAGGCGGATGCGCGCGAGTGGCCGCTGCGCCTGCTCACCGCACCGTCCTATTTCCAGCCGCACACCTCGTTTTCCGGCGTGGCGTTCCTGCGCCAGCGCGAGGGCAAGCCCTATTGCATCCTGCATCCCGACGATGCCGCCAAGCGCGGCTTGACGGACGGCGCCAAGGTGCGGCTGTTTAATGAGCGGGCGACCATCGGCCTGACGCTGAAGGTGGCGGACGACATTCCCCCCGGCGTCATCCTGGTGCCCGGCCAGCGGCCCGGCGCGGAGGCGGTGGACGGCACCGTCAACATGCTGTGCACCGACCGCCTCACCGACATGGGCGAGGGCGCCTGCTACCAGAGCACGTTCCTGGACGTGGCGGCGTGGGAGGGGGCAGCCCACTGACAAGAAAAGCCCGGCGCGGACAGGTCCGCGCCGGGCAGGAAATTACGAGTGGTCGGGAAGACCTTGAAGGTCAGGCCGCCTTGCGGTTGATCGAAGCGGTGGCGAGCTGGGACAGCAGCTTGTCGGTCTTGATCTCTTCCTGAAGCGTGGCGTCCAGCAGCTTGGCGGCGTCCGCATAGCCAAGCTGGGTGGCCCAGGTCTTCAGGGTGCCGTAGCGGCTGATCTCGTAATGCTCCACCGCCTGGGCGGCGGCCAGCATGCCGGGGTCGAGGGCATCGGTCTCGGCGAAGTCTTCCATGATCTCCTTGCCTTCGTCGAGAATGCCGACGATGGCATCGCAGGTCTTGCCGCGCGGGCTCTTGCCGATGATCTCGAACACCTGCTCCAGGCGTTCGATCTGGCCCTGGGTTTCCTCGCGATGGGTCTCGAACGCCTTGGTCAGCTCCGGGCTCTGGGCGTTCTTGGCCATCTTGGGCAAAGCGCGCAGGATCTGGCGCTCGGCGTAATAGATGTCCTTGAGGGTCTCGTAGAACAGGTCGTTGAGATCCTTGGGCTGTTTGGTAGCCATTGTGTTTCTCCTTGGGGTTAGGGTCAGCGGGCGATGAGGTCGGCGTCGTCGCGCAGGCGGCCGCCCAGAGCCGCCGCGACACTGGCGATGAAGGCGCCAACCGCCATGGACAGCACGGTGAAGATCGCCACGGTGGCAGCCACCTTGCGGGCGGCATCGGCAGCGGCCTTGGCCTTGTCCTTGGCGGCCTGGGCCTGGGCGATCACGTCATTGACGCGCTTTTCCGCTTCCGGCTGCGCCAGCCCGGTACGAGCGGACACCAGTTGCGCCAGATAGGTGCGGTCGGCGGCCGGTATGTCGCCATTGGCCATGCCGCTCACCAGAATGCGCGTGGTCTCGCCGCGCACATCCTGCTCACTGCCGGGCTGCGGGGTGGTGGTGCGGAACAGGCTGTCGACGAAATAGCCGGTGGGATCGGTGACCGATCCCCCCTGCTGCGCGGCGCCTTGGGCCGCCCCCTGGGCGGCACTGCCCACCAGCGAGCCCGCGGCCCGTACGCTGCCGCTCACCAGCGAGGTGGTGGCCGAAGCCAGGAGGAAGGCGACCAGAACCGTCGCCAGCGCCCAGGCCAGGAAGCCGTGCGCCGTGTCGCGGAAGAACGCCTCGTCGGAACGCACGTCGGTCCATTTGGTCCGCAGGCGGCCGGCGAGATAGCCGCCGAGGCCCGCGGACAGCCACTGCGTCACCACCAGCCAGACGGCGGCGGAGATCGCGAAGGTGCCCGCGTCCGGTCCGCCGGTCCAGGGTGACAGCGTGGTCAGGCCAATGCCAGACCCCAGCAAGGTGAGGGTGACGGTGGTTGCGGTGGCCGCCAGCGCGCCGGCGACGATGGCCGCCCAGGAGACGCCGGAGGCAGCGGATTCACCAGCCAGCGGCGCGTGGGGTGCCGTCGACGTGGTTGCATATGCGGGGTTTGCCATGAATGTCCCCGCTCAATGGAACAAAAGAGCGAGGATGATAATCACCGGGATCGGAATACCCAGCAGCCAAAGCAGAATTCCACGACCCATGATACGCTCCCGTTACTTGGTTTCCGTATCAGAACCTGATCGCGGAGACTTCGTTCCAACGGGAGCGCAAGCTTGAGTGCGAAAATTATGTCGCTCAGCCCGCCACGGCTAAGACTGTGCTCGGGGTGTTCGGCGAGGCGAAGCGCCCCGCCGCTAGGCGAGACGCGCCATCAGCCCCGCCATCAGCCGGCCACGCTGGGGCAGAGTGTCGATCTCGATATGCTCGTTGAGCGTATGATAATGCGCGCCGCTCGGCCCCAGCGAGTCCAGGGTGGGAATGCCCAAAGCGCCGGTGAAATTGCCATCGGAGCCGCCGCCGGAGGAGCGGTGGGGCAGATCCAGCCCCAGATCGGAGGCCACCTGCCGCGCCTGCTCATAGAGCGCCAGCGTGCCGGCGTCCGGCTCCCACACCGGGCGCACCACGCCCATGGTGACTTCGAAGCCGGTGCGATCTTCGTGCCGCTCATTGAGCGCCAGCATGCGCGCCGTGCCGGCATCGAGATCGGCCTGTCGCTTGGCCATGCTCAGCGCCTCGCCGGCGCAGGTGGTGGCGACGCAATTCACCCATTGCCCGCCATGCACCACCCCCACCGAGAAGGTGCAGTCGTCGGAGGTCATGTCCTCGATCTGCGGAATGCGCCGCGCCATCTCGCGGATGGCGGAGCGGCCTTCCTTCAGGGTCGATCCCGCATGGCTGGGACGGCCGTGGGCGGCGAGATTGTAGCGGGCGATGGCATAGCGCCCGGTGGTGACGCCGCGGTCCTTGTGCCCCGGCTCGGGCACGAGAATGTATTTGTGCCGGCGCGCTTCCGCCTCGATCAGCGCGCGGGTGCCGGGGCTGCCGATCTCTTCGTCGCTGGTGAACAGGAAGGTGATGGGCAAGGGCGTGGCGATGCCCGCCTTAGCCAGCTGGATCACCGCCTCCAGAGCGGTGAAGGTGCCGCCCTTCATGTCGAGAATGCCCGGCCCCCAGCAGTGGTTGCCCTCCTGGCGGAACGGCAAATCCGCCAGGGTGCCGATGGGATGGACCGTATCAAAATGGCCCATTACCAGGATGCCCGGCTCCCCTTCGCGGGGATGGGGAAAGCGCACCAAAGCGCAGTCGCCCAGTTGCTCTCCGCCGGTGGCCTTGGGACCGGGAATGGTCTCCACGCGCCCGCCCGCCGCCGCCGCATCCCGGCAGGCGAGGCCCACCGCCGCCGAGACGGCGGCGGCGTTCCAGGTCGGGCTTTCGCATTCCACCCAGGGGCGCAGGCGCGCCAGCATGGATTGGGCGTCGAAGGGCAGCGCGTTGAGATCCATCGGATGATCCTCAGGCGGCGGCGAGACGGTCGGTGGCCACCGTCGCCAGCAGGCTGGAGCCGATGGGCAGGATGGCTTCGTCCAGGATGAAGCCGGGGTTGTGCACCGGGACGTTGCCGCCATGGCCGACCCAGAAATAGGCGCCGGGCACCGCGCGCAGCATGTCGGCGAAATCCTCGCTGCCCATGATCGGGGCGACATCGGTGAGCAGGTTCTCGGCACCGACGATCTTGGCGATGCTCTTGGCGGCGGCGTCGCTCTGCGCCTCGTGGTTCACCAGCACGTCGAAGATGGAGCGGATGTCCACCTCGATTTCCATCTCGAAGGTGGCGGCAATGCCGGCGGCGACGGTGCGCATGCGCTGGCGCATGAGTTCGCCGGTGGCCGCATCGAAGAAGCGCATGGTGCCGCCCAGCGTCGCCTCCTGAGGAATGACGTTATAGGCCGAGCCGGCGTGGATCTTGGTCACCGACAGCACGCTGGCATGCTGGGGATCGGTATTGCGGCTGACGATGGATTGCAGCGCCTGCACCAGGGCGGTGGCGGCGATCACCGGGTCGCGGGAGACCTCCGGGCGCGCGCCATGGGAGCCGCAGCCGGTGATCTTGATGTCGAAGAAATCGGCCCCGGCTTGGGCCGGGCCGGCGAAGATGCGCACCTTGCCGTCCTCGATGTTCGGGGCGTTGTGCAGGCCGAACACCTCGTCGCAGGGGAAGCGCTCGAACAATTTGTCCGCGAGCATGGCGCGGGCGCCGCCCAGGCCCTCTTCGGCCGGCTGGAAGATGAAGACGACGGTGCCGGCGAAATCGCGGGTTTCCGCCAGATAGCGCGCCGCGCCCAGCAGCATGGTGGTGTGGCCGTCATGGCCGCAGCCGTGGAACACGCCGGGGTTCTTGGAGCTGAACGGCAGGTTGGTGGTCTCATCCATGGGCAAAGCGTCCATGTCGGCGCGCAGGCCGATGCGGCGGCCGGGGCCCTTGTTGCCGTGCAGGACGCCCACGACGCCGGTCTTGCCGATGCCGCGATGGACCTCCACGCCCCAGGAGGCAAGCTTCTCGGCGACGATGCCGGAGGTGCGGACTTCCTCGAAGCCGATTTCGGGATGGGCATGGATGTCGCGGCGGATGGCCACCAGTTCGTCGGCGAAGGCTTGGATTTGCGGAATCGCGGGCATGGGAAATCCTGGGGACGGGGATTGAAACGGAAAAGGATCAGGCGAAGGGCACGCCCTTGGGCGACAGGCGCACACCGGGGCGCAGGTGTTTCCAGGGCAGGACGGCCGGCGACAGCGGCATCGGCCCGGGGGCGGTGCACACCAGGATGGTTTCGGCGATGGGGGTGAAATCGGCGCGAAAATGCACCGAGCTTTTGTTCACCAGGATCGCCTGCGCGGTGGGCTCGATGCCCACGTAGCGATACATGGCCTGGTCGGCCAATTGCGCCTTGCGCGAGGCCACCACCACCCGCACGTCGCCGATGCGCAGGCAGCAGGAGAGGCCGAGATTCATCGGCCCCTTGCCGTAGAAGGGGCCGGTGGAATTGAACAGGCCGTCGGACAGCGCCTCTACCACGAACCGGCCCTCGAACGGCGCATCGCCGGGCACGCCGGACTTGCCGCCCAGCGCCACGTCGATCTGCGCGCCGACGCCGGCCGCATGGGCGGCCTGAACCGCCGCCGGGTCCACCATGAGGCCGAGCGCGGCGCGGGCGGCGCCGCAGGCCACCAGGGCGCGCAGCATGCCGGTGGTGTCGGAATTGCCGCCGGCACCGGGATTGTCCTGGGTATCGGCGATCACCACCGGGCGGGTGGCGGTGGCGGCGATCTCCATGGCCTTGCGCACCCCGGCTTCCGGCTCATAGGCGGTGCCGGCGAAGGCATCTTCCTGGGCATTCACCAGAGCGGCCATGGCATCGGCGGCGGCATCCGCCTCCGCCTGGGTGGCGGCATAGGCGACGACGGTGCCGCCGCAATCGGGGAAATCCGCCGCCGGAAAGCCCGGCAGGAAGGAGAGGCTGGCGAGCCCCCGGTCAGACTCCAGCGCGGCAAGCTGCCGGTAGAGCGACTGGCACGGCTCCATCTCGGTGCATTGCCAGGCGATGGGCATCAGGAACGGGATCTGCCGGAACGCCTTGGCGAATGGGCGGCCATGGGCCATGCGTGCCGCCAGCACGCCCGCCGCCCGGCGGCCGGTGTCGGCCATGTCGACGTGCGGATAGGTGCGATAGGCCACCAGCGCATCGGCAGCCGCCACCATCTTCGGCGTGACGTTGCCGTGCAGATCGAGGCTCACCACCAGCGGCACGTCCGGCCCGATGAGCGCGCGCACACGGGCTTCCACCTCGCCCTCGCCATCATCGAACGCACCGGCCACCATGGCGCCGTGCAGATCGAGATAGACCGCATCCACCGGCCCGGCGGCGGCCAGGCGCTCCAGCATCTCGGCCATGATGCGCTCGAAGGCATCCTGCGTCACCGCGGCGGAGGGACTGGCGGCGCACCACAGGGTCGGGGCGATCTCCCAGCCGCGCTCCTCCGCCGCCAGCAGGAAGCCGGCAAGGCCGACATTCTTGCCCTGCAAGCGGGTGAAGATCTCGGCGCCGCGGCTGAGCGGCGGCCAGCCGCCGCCTTGCTCGAAGGCGGAATATTCCGCCGGGGAGGGGGCGAAGGTGTTGGTCTCGTGCAGAAAACCACCGACGGCAATACGCGGTGCGGTCATTTATCGAGCGTCCTCAAGAGCACTGGCAAAGGTCGCCAGGGGGCGGAAATTGGCAAAGTCCCAGTGGCGACCAGGCGCCGCCAGCAGCAGGTCGCGCGTGTAATCCGCTTTGGGCGCGGCGAGAACGTCAGCGGCAGGGCCGTATTCGACGATGCGGCCCTTGTGCATCACCACCACGTCGTCGCAGATCTGCGCCGCCACCCGCAGATCATGGGTGATGAACAGAATGGCGATGCCCAGACGGGTCTGGATATCCGCCAGCAGGTCCAGCACCTGCGCCTGCACCGAGACGTCCAGCGCCGAGACCGCCTCATCCGCCACCAGCACGTCCGGCTCCATGGCCAAGGCACGGGCGATGGCGATGCGCTGGCGCTGGCCACCGGAGAATTGGTGCGGATAGCGCTCCACGGCATCTTCCGGCAGGCCCACCAGCGGCATCAATTCCCGTGCCCGCGCCATGGCGGCGGGGCGGGCGGTGCCGAAGTTCATCTGCCCCTCGACGATGCTCTCGCCCACCTTGATGCGCGGGTTGAGCGAGCGATAGGGATCCTGGAAGATCATCTGGATGCGTTTGCGGAACGGCCGCAGCGCGGTGGCCGAAAGGTCCGACACCTCCTGATTGCCGACGCGGATGGAGCCCGACGTGGGATCGATCAGCCGCATGACGCAGCGCGCCACCGTGGACTTGCCCGAGCCGCTTTCGCCGACGATGCCCAGCGTGCGCCCGCGCACCAGTTCGAAGCTGACGTCCGCGGCGGCGATGGTCTCGCGCGCCTTGCCGAGGAAGGCGCGGGTGGCATAGGTCTTGGCCAGATCATTGACCCGCAGCACCGGCTCGCGGCTCTCCGCCGCGCGGGCGGGACGGGGCACCAGGCTGGGCACGGCGCCCAGCAGCCGGCGGGTATAGTCTTCGCGCGGGTGACGCAGGATGGTGTCGACGGTGTTGGTCTCCACCATCTCGCCATGGTGCATCACGCAGACCCGATCGGCGATGTCCGCCACCACGCCCATGTCGTGGGTGATGAACAGCACCGAGGTGCCGCGCCGCTCCTGCAACTCCTTGATGAGCTTCAGGATCTGCTTCTGGGTGGTGACATCCAGCGCGGTGGTGGGCTCGTCGGCGATCAGCAGGCGCGGATCGAGGATCAACGCCATGGCGATCATGATGCGCTGGCGCTGGCCGCCCGACAGTTGGTGCGGATAGGAGCCATAGACCCGCTCGATATTGGGCAGGTGCACCTGCTCCATCATCGCCAGCACCTTGGCTCGGCGCTCGGCGGCGGAGAGGTGCAGATGGGTTTTGAGCACCTCCTCGATCTGCCGGCCCACCGGCAGTACCGGATTGAGCGCAGTCATCGGCTCCTGGAAGATCATGGCCATGCGGCTGGCCCGCACCGCCCGCAGGCGGGCATCGCTGGCGCCCACCAATTCCTCGCCGTCCAGCTTGATGCTGCCGCCGGTGACCTTCAGGATCTTCTTGGGCAAGAGGCCCATGGTGGCGAGCGAGGTCACCGACTTGCCCGAGCCGCTCTCGCCCACCAGGCAGAGCGTCTCTCCCGCCGCGATCTCCAGCGAGATGCCTTGCAGGATCGGCCGGCCCATGCTCGGCAGGTTCACCACCAGCCTATCGATGGCCAGGACCGGCGGGGTGTTGGTTGGGGTGTTCATCACAGGCCTCCCCGCTTCTTCATGCGCGGATCCAGCGCATCACGGGCCGCGTCGCCCAGGAGGTTCACCGAGAGGATGCAGACCGAGAGGAACAGGCCCGGCCAGAAGATCAGCGAGGGCTTCAACTGGAAGTACATCCGCCCTTCTGCGATCATATTGCCCCAGGAGGGGGTCTCGGTGCCGATGCCGGCGCCCAGGAAGGACAGGATGGCCTCGGTGAGGATGGCGGAGGCGCAGATATAGGTGCCCTGGACGATCAGCGGCGCGAAGGTATTGGGCATGAGATGCTTGCGCAGGATGGTCGGCAGACTGGTGCCCATGGCGATGGCCGCCTCCACATAAGGCTCGCCCCGCGCCGACAGCACCACCGAACGCACCAGCCGCACCACGCGCGGCACCTCGGGGATGGTGATGGCGATCATCACCGTGGTGAGCGAGGAACCGGACAGCGAAACCACCGCGATGGCCAGCAGCACGCTGGGGATGGCCATGAGCCCGTCCATGATCCGCATGAGGATCGCATCCAACATGCGGAAGTAGCCGGAAATCAGCCCTAACGGCAGGCCAATCACCACGGAAATCACTGTCACACCCAATCCGACAATGAGTGACACCCGCGCCCCGTAGAGCAGGCGCGAGAACAGGTCGCGGCCATAGGCGTCGGTGCCGAGCAGATGCAAAGCGGTCGGCGGCTTCAGTCTCTGGCTCGGGACCATGGTCAGCGGATCATGGGGCGCGATCATCGGCGCGAACACGGCGATGAAGATGATCGCCAGCAGGCAGAGGCCGGCGATCACCGGCGCGATCCGCCAGCGGGAGAGGTTCGGCATGAAGCGCGGGCGGGTGACCGGCAGGGCGTCCGCGCTGCTCGAGGGCTGGAGCATCAGTAGCGGATCCTCGGGTCCAGAAGCGAATAAGAGAGGTCCACCAGCAGGTTGATGAACACATAGATGCCGGAGGTGAGCAGGATCAGGCCCTGGATGACCGGGTAATCACGGGCCAGAACCGCATCCACGATCAGCCGCCCGAGGCCGGGAATGTTGAACACGCTCTCGGTGACCACCACGCCGGAAATCAGCAGCGCGAAGCCGGTGCCGATAACGGTCAGGATCGGCACCGCCGCATTGCGCAAGGCATGGCGGAACAACACCAGCCGCTCGCCAACGCCCTTGGCGCGGGCGGTGCGGATATAGTCCTCATCCAGCACATCCAGCAGGCTGGCGCGGGTCATGCGCGCGATCAGGGCGATGTAGATGGAAGCGAGCGTGAAAGCGGGCAGCGTGGCCCGCTGGACGAAGGGGCCCAGCCCCTTCTCGATGGGGCTGAAGCCCTGCACCGGAAACCAGCGCAACTCGATGGCGAACACCTGGATCAGCACATAGCCGATCACGAACACCGGAACCGAAAAGCCCAGCACCGAGAAGGCCATGACCAGATTGTCGACCCAGGTGCCATGCTTCCACGCCGCCAGCACGCCCATGGGCACGGCGATGATGATGGACAGCGCCATGGTGACCAATGCCAGGCTCATGGTGGGACCCAGGCGCTGATTGATCAGCGTGGTCACCGGGGTCTTGGAAATCAGCGAAGTGCCGAGGTCGCCCTGGAGCAACTGGCCGATCCAGGTGATGAACTGGATGGCGATAGGCTGGTCGAGCCCGAGGCTGGTGCGGATGGCGTGAAGCTGTGCCGGCGTGGCCATGTCGCCGGCGATGATCGCCGCCGGGTCACCGGGCGTCAGCCGCAGCAGCAGGAAGACGAACAAGGCGACCACCCCCATGACGGGAACGGCGGCCAGGATACGTCGGATCGTATAGGCGAGCATGAAGGTCCTCGCTTGGTGGTCTCATGCGGCATCCACCGCGATGGACCTTGCCATCCTATCCTGGCCCGGCGCGCCTGGGCGGCGCGCCGGGAGTCGGTGAGGCTGCCTGCGGTCCTGAAGGCCGCAGGCAACGTGGCTCAGTCGGCCTTCTTGATGTTCCAGAACAGCGGCGCCGGGCCGCGGATCAGGCCGGACAGCGAGGTGCGGTAGAGGGCCGGAATGATGTAGTTGCCGAGCGGCACATAGGCCACTTCATCATAGGCGCGCTGCTGGATCTTGGCGGCAATGGCCTTCTGCTCGTCCAGGGTCTTGGCGGACGCGAACGACACGCGCATGGCGTCCAGTTCGGGGTCGTCCATCCAACCGAAGAAGCCGCCCTTCTTGCCACGTCCGTTGAGCATTGGGTTGACCAGCGGCGTCCAAACTTCGGCGCCGATCCAGTTGGTGAAGAACATGTTCCAGCCGCCTTCGGCGACGGGCGCCTGGCTGGCACGGCGGGTGACGAGGGTCTGCCAGTCCATGGGCTGGAGCACCACCTTGAAGCCGGCATTGCGGAGCAGTTGGGCCGCCACGACAGGCTGGGGGGCCGTGGTGATGACGTCGGTGGGCTGGAGAATGACCACCGGCGTGCCGTCATATCCGGCTTCCTTCAGCAGCGCCTGGGCCGCCTTGGCATCGCCCTTCAAGGTCAGGCTGGGGGGCGCTCCGGCATTGGTTTCCAGCGGTACGCCGCAGCCATACATGGAGGCGCAGATTTTATAGTAATCGGGGTTGCCGATCAGGGCGGCCAGCACGTCTTCCTGGTTCAGGGCCAGCATCGCCGCGCGTCGGATCTTCACGTTATCGAATGGCGGATAGAGGAAATTCATCCGCCCCATGGTCTGGCTGCCGAGGGGATTCCAGGTGAACTTGCGGAGGTCGCGGTTGCTTTCCGCCATGGGCAGCAGGTCGACCGGCGGCGATTCCATGTAGTCAACCTCGCCGGAGCCCAGCGCATTCAGCGCAGTCTGGGCATCGGGCATGTTGATCCACTCGACCCGGTCCACCTTCACCACCTTGCCGCCAGCGGTCCAGCTCGGAGCCTCCTTGCGGGGGATGTATTTGTCGAACTTCTCGTAGACCACCTTCACGCCGGGCTGGAACTCGCCCTTGATGAATTTGAACGGTCCGGAGCCGGTCTGGTCGGTGATGGATTCCGTGGAGGGGGTTTCCGCCACTTTCTTCGGCATCATGAACGGCACCACCGATGACGGCTTGGCCAGCATGTCCAGCACCGGGGCGAAAGGCTTCTTGAGCTTCAGCACGATGGTGCGGGCGTCGGCAGCCGTCAGGCTCTCAGTGACGTCCATCATCATCTGGCCGCCGGTGTCACGCTGCGCCCAGCGCTTCAGGGAGGCGACGCAATCCTCGGCGGTCACCGGCGTGCCGTCGTGCCACAGCAGGCCCTCGCGCAGGGTGAGGGTGTAGGTGAGCCCGTCATCCGAGATCTTGTACTCGGCCATCTGCGGCTGCGGCTTGTAGTCCGCGTCCATGGACAGCAGCGTGTCATAGATCATGTAACCGTGGTTGCGGGTGATGTGGGCGGTGGTGATGATCGGGTCCAGCACGCGCAGGCCCGAATGCATCACGGCGCGCACCGTGGTTCCGGCGGCTTCCGCGGCCGTTGCCAGCCCGCCCAGCACCGTCACCCCGAGGGCGAGGGCCGAGACCAAGGCGGGGAGGGAGGACCCTGTCCGCGCGTGCGTCCCGCTCTTGTGGTCGCAAGAGCCGTATGTGAACCAAGCCATGCCAGCTTCCCTCGGTCGAGATGGTGAGCGCGCGTCCGCGCATGCGGATCGAGCGGTGAAAAGGGCGTTTGAAATACGTGGTCGGACAGCGGTACGGGCGGACGGCGGGGGCAGAGCCTCCCGTTCCTGATGCTCCTGCCCCGTCCGTATTGGGCCTGAGAGATTCACCGGACAGGCCGGCTTGCTCCTTCGGCGGATCGGCAATGCCGATCACTCTCCGGACTGTGTGGGGGCGGCGCCGGTCCCTGCTACCTGAGAGTTTCCGGGGCGGTTGCTCCTTCGGTGCCGGACGCAAGGTCCAGTCTCTCCCGGCGCTGCCATCAACAAAAATAAGCCTAAGGGTGACGCTCAAAATGCACAAGAAGTGCGCGTGGTAAAAATTTAGCCTATCCCCGCGACGGTGGCCAATTTGCAGGCCGCGAGGTGGGCAGCCTTAAGGTGTGGGGTGCGAATTTTGGTAAAAAAATACCATAAATTCCGTTGCTGCTGCTCAGCACTTTGTGGACGAAATGTCTTTTCCCCCGCCGCTGCTTGGTTTTGCCTCCGGTTCAAGCAACGGCGATAAGAGTAGACGGCTTGCCTGCTCCTTGTGCGGAATTCCGTCAGGGAAAGATGTGGATAGCGCTCGAAACCCCGCCTGCCACGTTCACGCCCGCAATCCAGCGAACGAACCGTTCGGAGGGTGCGCGTCCGGGTTGCGGGCGCGACGTCAGGGGAGGTTGCAGATGGTGGCCGCCAGGGCCTGGGTGCGGGGCACCAGCGTGTCCAGACGGCAAAATTCCTCGTCTGTATGTGCCTTGCTGCCGACGGGTCCGAGACCGCACAGGGTCGGTACGCCCAAGGCTGCGGTGAAGCCGGAATCGGCGCAGCCGCCGGTAAATTCCCCCTCCACCGCAAAGCCGATACGCTGGGCTGCGGCTTGGTAGAGCGGGAACAGGTCGGCGGAATGCTGCTCTTCCAGCGGCAGGAAGACCGACTTTGCCGTCAGCGTGGCGCTGGTTCCCGGCACGTCCTCTGCCGTGACGATGGCCTCGATCTCGGCGATGAGCCGGGCGTGCTGCTCCAGGGTGACGAACCGCAGGTCCAGTTCCGCTTCCGCCCAGGGGGCCACCGTGTTGTGGTTGTTGCCGCCCTTGATCACGCCCACATTGGTGGTGATGCCGCTGGCATAATCGGTCAACCCATGCAGGCGCTGGATCTTGCGCGCCAAGGCTTCGATGGCGCTGGCGCCATCGGCATGGGCAACGCCGGAATGGGCCGCGCGCCCGGTCACCGCGATGCGGAACGAGGCGCCGCCCTTGCGCCCGGTCACCACATTGCCGCTGACGCGGCCGGGTTCGGTGTTCAGCACCGCGCGGGCGCCACGGGCGGCAGCCTCGATCTGCGGACGTCCGCTGGGCGAGCCGATCTCTTCGTCGGCCGTGAACAGGGCCACCACGGGAAAGGGCAGGCCGCCGGTAGCCTTGATGGCGCGCAGGGCGAAGATGTTGCTCACCAGTCCCGCTTTCATGTCCGCCACGCCCGGCCCATAAGCGACCGCGCCGGCGGTGCTGTAGCCGCGCCGGGCCACGGTGCCGGTGGCGAACACGGTGTCGCGGTGACCCATCATCAGCGCATAGGGACCGTCCGCGGCGCCTGGAATCTCGGCGCGCAGCACATCGCCGAAAATGGCGTTGGGCACGCGGGTCACGGCGATGCCATCGGCGGTCAGCACCTCGATGATGGCCTCGCCCACGGCATCGGTGCCGGCCTTGTCGTGGCTGTAGGAATCGATGGAGACGAGGCGCTCCAGCAGCGCCTCCATCTCGGCGCGGCGGGGTGCCAGCCAGGCGACCACTGCATCGGCCCGGCTGTGCGATACGGGCTGGATCACGGGGGCAGTCATGGCGGCTCCTTGCATCTGTCGGGCAACGCGCGGGCTGCTGAGCGCCGCGCGGCGACAGAACGTGGCGCAAATGCCGTCTAGGTCAAGGCCGCCAGCAGCGTGGAATCGAATTTTGGGAGCTGTTCATCATGCGCCGTGGCGGTGATGGGCGCGAGCATGCGGGCCTGCATGTCCTGCGGGACGGCCGGGGCCAGATCCAACTCATCCATCCACCCGCTCATTCCCTGCGCATACCGCTGCCACAAAGCGTGGACCAAGGTCGCGGCCAGCATGCCGACCGGCTCTACCAGCTTGTCGTAGATCAGCAGCCGGTTTTCGGGCAGGGCGCCGGCGGCGTCATGGACCGCAATTTCCGGCGACACCGCCACCACCGGGCCGGTGTCGATTTCCGGCGAGACCTGGTGAATGGTCCAGACGGTGCGGGCACATGTCTCCGCGAATTCGGCATCGGGCGCCGGCCCGGCACCATGGCCGTGCAGAAGATCTGACGGATGGAAATTGTAGACGCCATAACGCGGCATGGCGAGGATGCGCGGCCCGATGACCTGCCCGAGCACGCAACTGAGAATGGCGTCGGGCCGCCAGTCCTCGCGCAGGATCTGGCGGAAGCCATCGGTCTTCACCTCGCCGGTGAACACCGGCACGCCGGCGGTCAGAGCGGCGGACACCATGGCCGCCTCGGTGGCCACCTGCTGCTCGCCATCGAGATATTTCCAGATGCGCTTCTTCAGGCTGATGCGGGCGTCGGGATTGGCGGGGTCATCGGTGGCAAGACCGACAATCTGGATCCGCCCCGGGAACCGCCGCTGATAGGCTTTCACCGCATCAAGCGCGAGATAGCCATGGGCGAAGCTGGCGAACAGCACCACGCGCATGGCGCCGGGCACCTCCGGCACGCGCTCGTCCGGTGCCGGGCAGATCAACTCGCCCCATCGCGATCCCAGGACCGGCCGATAGGTTCGGCCGGGATGGTTCGTCAGGCGGTCGTTGAGCCTGGCTTCGGCGGCCAGAACCGCGAGATC
Organism: Azorhizobium sp. AG788; assembly: GCA_943369575.1. Taxonomy (GTDB): domain Bacteria; phylum Pseudomonadota; class Alphaproteobacteria; order Rhizobiales; family Xanthobacteraceae; genus Azorhizobium. The sequence continues at coordinate 51,661 of CALRNP020000003.1, forward strand.
GTCGGTGTCGGTCAAGGGCTGCTCTCCTGGGGCAGCCTTGGCTAGCGAGATCCGGTCCGGGGGTAAAGCAACCGCGATCAAGGCCGGCGCGATGGTCCGACTGCCGGCCTCAGCGGCTCAGGCGCACATATTTGATCGCCTGGCGGAAATAGGTGAAGGCCATGTGCAGCGTTCCATCCGCGGTCTCGACGATGCTGGGATAGGAGAGTTCGCGATTGCGCTTCTCGCTGGAATTATTGGTCATGCAGAAGCCGTCGCCGAGCGCGATGTCGTGCACTTCCGGCCAGGTGCGCCCGTCATCGGATGAGAAGGCCAGGCTCATGGGCGCCCGTGGCGCACCCCAGAACGCGGTGCGGGCGGGGGCAGCAGCGGCCGGAGCCGCCGATGCGGATGCGGCCGCGTCGGGCGCATGGTCTTCCAGGTCGTCATAGAGCGAAACCCGCCGCTCGGTGGCGTCGAGCGCGCTGGAGCGGTTGAACACAATGGCGAGGCGGCCATCGCGCAGGCGGGTGGCCTGGATGGAGGAATTGTTGTTGGGCAGGGCCGTGGGCTGCGGCTCGCTCCAGGTGCGGCCGTTGTCACTGGAGTGGCTCATATAGATGAAATCCGCCCAGCGGCTGCGGAACACGGCGGTCAGCCCATTGCTGCCGGGAAGGATGTTCATGTGCACGCAGCCCAGGCTTCCCGGCACCTCATGGGTAGACCAGGTGGAGCCGCCGTCGGCGGAGATCAGCACCTGGCTGATGTCATTGTTGCCGACCCATTTCTCCCCCGGCGTGGTGCGGCAGAGGAAGATCGGCAGCAGCCAGTCGCCATTGGCCAGCAGCAACGGCGGCTGCCGCACGAAGGTGCCGGGGCGGTCGATCAGCACCCGCACCGGCCCCCAACTCATCCCCTCATCCTCGGACACGCGGTATTTAACGATAGCGGTGTCCTGGTTGCCCGACACCTGGGACGTGAACAGCAGCCAGAGCTTGCCGTCCGGTCCATAGGTCAGGATCGGGTTCTGCTCCGAACGGGTCATGTCGTCCGACAGGCGCACCGGCTCGGACCAGCGGTCCCCTCCGGCCGGCAGGCGCGACAGCAGCGGCGAGATGTCCGGCACGCCCTCCTGGGTGCCGGCGAACCAGCTGCAGGCCAGATCGCCATTGCGCAGCACCATCAGATTGGCGGCATGGTTCTGGATGCAGGGCGAGGGCAGAAACGCCTCTATGCGCCCGGGCGCGACGCCGCGCAGCCGGCCGTCGAGGACCAGCGGGGCGTCAGGGGCGTCGGTCGGAATGGCGCGCGAGGGCATGAGGGCGGTCATAAGTAAACTCCGCGAAAAAGGGGTACGCGAACCGGGCGTCAGCCCTTGGCCTGCGCCACCGAGCCAAAGGACAGGTGCACGCCGCGGCTGAGCTCCGCCGCGACGCGCTGGACCTCTGGTGCAACGGTGCGGATGAAGTCGTCGAGATTCATGCGCTCGGAATTGATGGTGGCGCTCACCCCCGCCACCGGGAAGCCGTCAGGATCCAGCACGGCGGTGGCCACCGTGCGCAGGCCATAGGCGTTCTCGCCGTCCGAGACCGCGTAGCCGCGCTTCCGCACCAGATCGAGACGATGCATCAGTTCGTCCACGTCGGTGAGGGTGCGTTCCGACAGGCGGACACGGTTGCTGCGGCGGAGCACGTCCTCGGCTTTTTCCGGCGGCAGATGCGCCAGCATGGCGTGGCCCAGCGCCGCGCCATAGGCGCCGGTACGCGATCCTGTCCGGCGATCCAGATTGAGCTTCAGGTCGCTCTGCACCCGCTCCACATAGACCACGTCGGTATCGTCCAGCATGCCGAGCGACGCGGCTTCCACCACATCGGGCACCAGTTCCGCCAACAGTGGGCGCGCCAGCAGCTTCAGGTTGCCGCGGGCCAGCGGCGTATAGCCCAGCTCCAGGCATTTCAACGTCAGGCGGTAGCGCCGGCTGTGGGGCACGGTGGCCAGATAACCCAACTGGCACAGGGTGTTCACGAAGCGGAACGAGGTGCCGCGGTCGAGGCCGGCGCGGCCGGCGATCTCGGTGATGGTGAGCTCGGGCAAGGTGGTATCGAACGCCCGCAACACGGCGAACGCCTTGACCACCGAGTGCACGATGTTCTTGGGATTATCGTCAGCCGCCATGGTGTCCGTCTGCTTACAGGGAGGCGCCGCCGCAGACCGTGATCTGCTGTCCGGTAATCGCCCCAGCCTGGGGTGAGAGAAGAAAGGCCGCCAGCGCGGCGATCTCGTCCGGCTGGACGAAGCGGCCGATGGGCGGCAGGCGCGGAGGCGTGGCCCCCCGAGCCGGATCCGAAAGCATCGGCGTGTCCGTTGCCCCGGGCGCGATGACATTCACGGTTATGCCGCGCGTGGCAAGCTCCATGGCCCAGGAGCGGGCGAGGCCCACCATGGCCGCCTTGGTGGCGGCATATTGGCTCTTGCCCGCGGCGCCGGTGCTGGTGCGCGAGCCGATCAAGAGGATGCGGCCGCCCTCGGGGAGGATGGGGAGCAGGCGATCGGCCAATTGCGCCGCCGCCTCCACATGCAGGCGCCACATGGCCGACAGGTCCTCAGCGCGCAGGGCGCCAAGTTCCGCCGTGCGCAGCACGCCCGCCGCATGGATGAAGGCGTCCACCCGGCTCAGATCGCTCAGTGCAGCGAGGCCGCCATCAGGCTCCGCCAGATCGGCGATGAGGGAGCGAACTCCGGCGACCGGCACCGGCCGACGCGCCATGCCGGTGACGCACCACCCGTCCGCTACCAAGCGTTCGACGATGGCGAGCCCGATGCCCGAACTCGCCCCCGTCACCAGTGCGTGGCGGGGGGCGCCGTCGTGGTCTGGAGCCATGGCCATCAGCCCGTATAGGCCTTGGCTTCGGCGGCCACCTTGGCGGGGTCGAAGGCGTTGATGTCGGCGATCAGGTCATTGGTATAGAAGTTCGTCAGCTCGCCGATCTTGTAATTGAAGACCTGCGCTTCCTGGCGGAACTCTTCCGGGTTGATCTGGCCCATCTTATAGTCGGGATAGGGGGGCTTGTAGAGTTGGATGCGCCGGGCTGTGCTCTGCAGCACGGCCTTGATGGCCTCTTCAGTCGAAGAGCCGCGCGGCGCTGTTTCCGGATACATCTTCAGGAACGCCCGCGCCCCGGCCTCGGGGCTCGCCAGCAGGAACAGCGAAGCCTTCGCCACCGAGCGGCCAAACCCGACGGCCAGCGCCCGGTCCTTCTCGATGAAGGCCTTGCGGGCGGTGAGGAACTGGCCGCCGATCATCGGCAGATTGTCCGGCCGCGCTACGATGCGCATCTCGATGCCGGCGCCTTCGATCTGGCCGAAGCCGGTGTCGTAATAGGCCAATGCATCGATGGCATCGCGCTGGAGCGCCACACCGGCCTGGATGCCATTGCCCACCGCGATCCACTTCACGTCGGTGTCGGGATCGATACCCATATTCTTGAGGATGTTGCGGGTGACCGGATATTCGGTGCTACCGAAATCCGACACGCCGATGCGCAGGCCCTTGAGCCCGGCGTAAGACTTCACCGCCGAGCCGGGCTTCACCGCCACGTCCCATTTATAGGGATAGGTGTATTCGTAGAAATTGAGCGCGCCCTGCCACTCGCCCTTGGCCAGCAGCGGCAGGCCGAACGAGGGCACGCCGATGCCGATGTCCACGTCGCCTTTGTCGATGGCGATCTGCACATTGGCGTTGGTGCCCAGCGCCGCCGGCACGAGGGTGAAGCCTTCGGCCTTGTTGTAGCCGAGCGCCTCGCCAATCAGCGTACTGATGACCGCCGGGCCCATGGCTTTCAGGCCGACGCCGAACTTCAGCGGGCGCAGGTCGGCGGCAGCGGCGAGGCGGGGGCCGGCGAGTACTGCGGCCGTAAAGGCGCCGCTGGCCAACAGCCATTGGCGGCGAGTGAATTCAGTCATGGCGTTTCCTCCTGGCATCTTTGTTATTTTGGCGTCTTTGTTATTTTGATCCGCGGTTGCCCCAGTGGACCACTTTCAATTCCAGCCGCCGCACCAGCGTGTGCAGCAGGATGCCGATGGCCCCGAGGATTACCAGCGCCGCGAACACGCCCGCCACGTCGGTGACCGCCTGGGCCTGGGTGATGACCACGCCCATGCCCTGCTGCGCGCCGAGGAATTCAGCGACGATGGTGCCCAGCAGCGCATAGACCACCGCCATGTCGAGACCGGCGAAGATGAACGGTGCCGCATGGGGCAGCTTCACCAGCCAATAGGTTTCCAGGCGGCTGGCGGACAATGAGCGCATCAGGTCCAGCTTTTCCGGCTCCACCGAGCGCAGGCCGGTGAAGCTGTTGATCAGCACCGGGAAGAAGGCCAGCAGCGCCGAGATGGCGATCTTGGAGCCATCACCGAAGCCGAACCAGATGACGATGAGAGGCGCGATCGCGACCTTCGGCAGGCTTTGCAGCGCGAAGGCGTAGGGCATCAGCATCTTCTCGACGGTGCGGATTTCCGCCATCAGCGAGCCGAGGAAGATGCCGAGGCCGGTGCCGATGAGAAAGCCGAGCGCGGCATTCTTCAGCGAGCCCCAGAGCGGCAGGTAATAGCCCATGGGGCTGGAGGGGCTGACGGCGAGCCCCGACCACAGCGCCCGCACCACCGCCTCGGGAGCGGGCAGGATATAGGCCGGCACCTTGAGAAAGCGCACGGCGGCGAACCATGCGGAAATGAGGATGACGAAGCCCAAGGCGGCCAGCAGCGATCCGCTGAGGCGCAGCTTGCGGCGGCGACGGGGCACGACGGGAGCCATGGGGGGCGTCTCGCTATAGGGCAGAGTGCTCAATCAACGCCTCCTTCGGCATTCAGCAGCGAGCGGATTTCCCGCGAGATGTCCGCATAGGCGGGATGCTTGATGATGGTGTCGAGGCTGCGCGGGCGCTCGATGGGGATCTCGATGTCGCGCAGCACCCGGCCGGGACGCGCCGACATGACGATGACCCGGTCGCCCAGGAACACCGCTTCGGAAATCGAGTGGGTGATCAGCACGATGGTCTTGCCATAGGCCTGCCAGATCCGCTGCAATTCCAGGTTCATGCGCTCGCGGGTGAGGGCATCGAGCGCGCCGAACGGCTCGTCCATGAGCAGGATGCGCGGATTGCGGGCCAGCGCCCGGCAGATGCCGGCGCGCTGCTGCATGCCGCCGGACAATTCATAGGGGAAGCGATCGCCGAAATCGCCGAGGCCGGTCATTTCCAGCAAGGCTTCGATGCGGCCGGGCTCAGCCTCATGGCGTCCGCCGACCCGCAGCGGCAGGCGGACATTGTCCTTCACCGTCATCCAGGGCAGCAGATTGGCCGATTGGAACACCACGCCCACGTCCCGCGAGGGGCCGAGCACCGGCTTTCCATCGAGCATGAGGCGGCCGCCGTCATAGTCGTCCAGGCCGGCGATCATGCGCAGCAGCGTGGACTTTCCGCAGCCGGAGGGACCGACGATGGTGACCAGTTCGCCGTCACGCACCGCCAGATCGATGCCGTCCAGCGCGTGCACCTTGCTGCCGGAGGCGCTGACATAGGTCTTGTCGACCTTGCGGGCCTCGATCAGGGCGCGATCCGAGGCTGGGGCGATGGCCGCGCCCGATGGCGCTGCCTGCTGGAGAGCTGCGCTCCGCATCCTAGTGGCCACCCGCCGACGACATCACGCGGTGAAGCTTCAACACAGCATATCCTCCCTGATCGGATAGCGAACATTTATTCGTATTACGATTAGTTTGCTGAGCTTCCTGGGATTGTCAATCGGTAACGCGAAAACGCGCTGAGCCCTTGGGTCGTCTCGCCATAATGCACTGCAGCATAGGCCAGCAATGCTTCCGGATTTAGCGGAAGTGCTGCGCCAGCCCGTTGACAGCAGCGAAAGATGGCGCCTAATTCTTCGTAACAACGAACAAACGTTCGCAATCCGAGCAAAAGCGAGCGGGAGGAACGAGAGTGCACCAGGGGTCGCAGGCATCCGTTTGTCCAGACGCTCGCCCGCTCCCCAGCGCGGCGTTGCGGTTCGTCCTGCGCGCCGGATCAGGCAGGACGGGGACATGACGCGGCTGCGCCTGCTGGCGGATGACCTGACCGGCGCCCTGGATGCCAGCGCCGAGTTCGTGCCGTCCGTCGGCGCCATCCCCTGTCTGTGGGAGCCGGAGGCAGCCGCCGCGCCGGTGGCCGTGTTCGACAGCGGTACCCGTGATCTTGATGCAGCGGACGCCGCCGCCCGCTTTGCCCGCTTCGCGCCGGTCCTTGCCGCGGCCGATCTTGCATTCCTGAAGGTGGACAGCCTGTTGCGCGGCCATGGGATGGCCGAACTGGCCGCCTGCCTGCGCGGCGGCGCCTGGCACGGTGCGATCCTCGCGCCAGCCTTCCCGTTCCAGCGGCGGGTGACGCGGGGCGGTCGCCAGTTTGCCCGCGATGGACAGGGCAACTGGTTGCCGGTGGGGCCAGATCTGGTGGCAGCGCTGGCGGCATACGGCATTCCCGCCCGCCTGGGCTTGGCCGATGAGGGATTTGCCGGCGTCTGCGTGTGCGATGCGGAAGACGAGGGCGATCTGCTGCGGAT
>CALRNP020000004.1:0-53087 GCA_943369575.1 Azorhizobium sp. AG788
ACTCTGAAGATCGAGCGGGAGCGCATCAGCGCGAGGCAGCGGGTCTCCTGCGCGCGAAACGCAAAAATCCGCGCGGCAGCACCGCGCGGTTTCTGTCAGTTCAGCTCAAAACCGTGGATGCGGCGCCCAGGGCGCCGCAGTGCTCAGCGGGCGCCGGCGGCGACGCGGGGCTTGGAGGGCAGCAGGCCTTCGCGCTGGGCGCGCTTGCGGGCCAGCTTGCGCGCGCGGCGAACCGCTTCCGCTTCCTCGCGCGCCCGCTTCTCGGACGGCTTCTCATAGTGGCCACGGAGCTTCATCTCGCGGAAGATCCCCTCGCGCTGCATCTTCTTCTTGAGCGCCTTGAGGGCTTGATCGACATTGTTGTCGCGGACGAGAACTTGCACGTGTTTGCCTCTTCGAGCTGTTGCGCCGAGCGAACCTGACTGGGTGTGAACCCTAAAGCGGACGATCAAGGGGCGCTCGCGCACCACACCCGACCTGTTCCGAAAGGAGCGTTTTCATATCAGGTGGTGACGGGCTTGTCCACAGGGCAGTTGGTCCGTCCCCACAATCGCACATGGGTGCGCAAAGCTATGCCGGCGAACGATCTGCGAGCGGGACGCGGGCTCTGACCCCCGTGAGCGCAGGGTTGCACACGCCGCTGAATGCTTGACGCAGACCGTTGTCCTGGGAACGGGGCCGTCGCGATGGCCAGTGAACCGGGCGCCCATCCGATCGAGCCGCCTTCACCTTCGTGGCACGCAGGGGGCTCGCGATTTTGCGGGGGTGACCGCACCGCCCGGAGCAAAGCGAGCGCTCATCATACGACCCTTCCAAAACAAAAGAGCGGCGCCGTGGGGCGCCGCTCTTGGATGTCAGTCCATCGCTGGAGCGTCAGGCGATCATTCGCCGAACAGCTTGCGCTGCCACCAGCCGGAGCGCGGCTTGGCCGGGGGCTCGGTGCTGGCCGGCGCCGGCTGCGGGGTGGCTTCAGGCGCCGCGGCCTCGCTCGTGACACCGCTGGTCTCATCGGACGCCGCGGACGGGGCCGGTTCAACAGCAGCGGTCTCGGGCGCCGCCGGAGTGGCGGGCACGGCCATGGTGCCGAAGCTGGACGGCACCGGCGCCTTCTCGCGCACCGTGGAACGGCGGCGGGGGGCGGGGGCGGGCTCAGCTTCCGCAGGCGCGGCGGCAACGGCCGGGGCGGCGGGGGCAACCGTCGGCGTCGGCAGCGGCACCGAGGCAATCACCGGCTCGGCGTCCAGAGCAGCGGGCTCGGCCGCAGGCTGGGCGTCATCGCTGGAGGCCACTTCCAGTTCGGCAAAGGCTTCGGCATCGGGGAAGCCGAGCGGCCGGGGCGCCGCTTCGGACACCTCGACGGCCTCGCCAGGCTCGCCAGCGTCGCCTTCGGCGGCGTCATCGCCGTTCAGCGGCGCGGACTCGTCTCCGTCACGACGGTTGCGGCGGCCGCCGCGACGGCCGCGGCGGCGACGGCGGCGATCACCGCTCTCGCCTTCGCCGCGCTCGTCACCCTCGGCGCGGGCTTCGTCGTCGCTCTCGTCGCCTTCGGCAGCGGTGTCCTCGTCGCCTTCGGCGGCGTCGTCTTCACGGCCATCGTCGGTGCGTAGCTCGCGGGCCTCGCCCTCGCGTTCGCCACCCTCACGCTCGCCACCCCGGCGGCGGCGACGGCGGCGGCGCTTGCGGGACTGCTCGTCGCCGCTGCGTTCGGCCGTGGCGGTTTCGGTCTCGGCATCGGCGTCGCTCTCGACGCCGTCCTCGATGACCTCTTCGTCCTCGTCGTCATAATCCTCATCCGGCAGGATGGAATCCGGCTGGATGACGTTGGTGAGGCGCGGCGCGGGCGGCGGCGGCACCGCCAGTTCGCCCTTGTCGATCAGGAACGGCTGGTGGCCGGTGACGCTGTCGTCGGCCTGCACCACCAGGGTGACTTCGAAGCGCTCTTCCAATTCGCGCAGGTGGGCGCGCTTGTGATTGAGCACATAGAGCGCCACTTCCGCGCGGGTGCGGACGATGAGGTTGTGGGTGGCCGAGCGCAGCAACTGCTCTTCCATGGCCCGCAGCAGCTGCAGCGAGACCGAGGCGGCGGAGCGCACATGGCCGGTGCCGCCGCAGGTGACGCACACTTCGATGGAGCTTTCCAGAACGCCGGTGCGGATGCGCTGGCGCGACATCTCCATCAGGCCGAAATGGGAGATGCGGCCGACCTGGATGCGCGCCCGATCGTTCTTCAGGCAATCCTTCAGCTTGCGCTCAACCGAACGGTTGTTGCGCTTCTCCTCCATGTCGATGAAGTCGATGACGATCAGGCCGGCCAGGTCGCGCAGGCGCAACTGGCGGGCGATCTCCTCGGAGGCTTCCATATTGGTCTTGAGGGCGGTGTCCTCGATGTGATGCTCGCGCGTGGAGCGGCCGGAGTTCACATCGATGGAGACCAGGGCTTCCGTCGGATTGATGACGATGTAGCCGCCGCTCTTGAGCTGCACCACGGGGGAGAACATGGCGTCCAGCTGATGTTCCACGCCGTGTTTGGCGAAGATCGGCTGGGGCTCGCGATAGGGCACCACGTTCTTGGCATGGCTCGGCATGAGCATGCGCATGAAGTCGCGGGCCTCGCGGAAGCCTTCCTCGCCGGCCACGTGGATGTCCTCGATCTCCTTGTTGTAGAGATCGCGGATGGCGCGCTTGATCAGCGAGCCTTCTTCATAGACCAGGCTCGGGGCGCTGGAGGTGAGCGTCAGCTCGCGCACGGTTTCCCACAGGCGCAGCAGATATTCGAAGTCGCGCTTGATCTCGACCTTGGTGCGGTTGGCACCGGCGGTGCGCAGGATGATGCCCATGCCTTCCGGCACTTCCAGATCCTGCACCACGTCCTTGAGACGCTTGCGATCCACCGCATTGGTGATCTTGCGCGAGATGCCGCCGCCACGGGCGGTGTTGGGCATCAGCACCGAGTAGCGGCCGGCCAGCGACAGATAGGTGGTCAGCGCGGCGCCCTTGTTGCCGCGCTCTTCCTTGACCACCTGCACCAGCATCACCTGGCGGCGGCGGATGACTTCCTGGATCTTGTAGCTGCGGGCGCGGCGCTGATGCGAGCGCTCCGGCACTTCTTCCAGGGCGTCGTCGGAGCCGAGGCTCTCGACGAATTCCTCTTCCTCGTCGCCCACGTCCTCGACGTCGCTGTCGCCATTCTCATCATCAGCGGGCTTGCGGCCACGGTTGCGGCCCGAGCGGCGCGAGCGGCGGCCGCGATCATCGCGGCCTTCGCGCGACCGGCTCTCCACCGGCGCGGCCTCGTCGGCCTCGCCTTCGGCATCGGTCTGTTCTGCGGTATCGGCATCATGGGCCGCGCCTTCGGCGCCAGCCAGCACGGCGTGATCCTGCTGTTCGCCTTCCGGCGCCGCAGCGGCCTGCTCGGCGTCCAGGCTGGGGGCCTGTTCTGCGGGGGCGGGCAGGGCTTCGCCGGAGAAGGGGGCGACGGCGTCTTCAGCGGACGCCGCCACATGGTCCTCGGCGGCGGCGATGTGCGCCACGTCGGTCTCATGCGGCAGGGTCTCGGGATCGAGCGGCTCCACATGGTCGGCGTGGTGGTGGTCGCGCTCGTGGCCGTCGTCCTCGTCATCGGGGGCGCCGTGCCGGGTGATGGCACCGTCCTCGATGGTGTCGATGATCTCGTCGTCCTCGACCTCTTCCACGTCGCTGTCGTCGGCCTCGCCATCATGGCTCACGGCTTCGGACACAACGTCGTCGCTGGCGGCGCGCTTGGAGCGCGAGCGGTCGCGGCGGCGCTCACGGCGCTCGTCTTCCTCGTCAGCGAGGCGGGCGGCGCGCTCTTCCTCTTCGATCAGCGCCTGCCGGTCGGCGACGGGGATCTGGTAATAGTCGGGGTGGATCTCGCTGAAGGCGAGGAAGCCGTGGCGGTTGCCGCCATATTCGATGAAGGCCGCCTGGAGCGAGGGCTCTACGCGGGTGACCTTGGCGAGGTAGATATTGCCCCGCAGCTGCTTGCGGGACGCGGATTCATAGTCGAACTCCTCGACCCTGTTCCCGCGCACCACCACAACCCGGGTCTCTTCCGGGTGGGTGGCATCGATGAGCATCTTGTTGGCCATGGAAATCTCTCTTCGCGGCGTCGGAGCCAAAGCTCCGCCACGGCCGGCGGGGCAGAGCCCGCGAACCGTTCAGACGCCCGATATGATGGCGGAAGAAGACAGAGGATCGGCGGCGCGCGGGTGTCGTGGCGACACCTTCGGCATCGGGCCACACGGAAGCACGCTGTGCATGCTGGTCGTGCGATTGAACGTCCATGCCCTCGGCTACTCGTCCCTCAGCGAAATATCAGGCCGGACCCGTGTCCAACCCTGGCATACAACTGCTCGATCCCCTCGATAGCAGGGGGACTCCTCGACACCCGTGCGACCGCGCCGCCCTGGCTCGAAGCCCATTCCCGGAGCGTGCTAGCGCGCTCCAAACTGGCCTCGAAGCGCGCTTTCGCGCGCTCGCCGCGAGGCGAGACCCGGTTCTGGATCAGCCTGCGACGGATGGTGCCCGTTCTCTCAATGGAGAGGCGGCACCGGAGGGAAATGCGGGCGCCGGAAGGCCAGAGGCGAATTCCGGAACGCAAGTCGTATGCCTATCCTTCTTACTCGCCCGGCTCACGTCTTGGCAAGGATCATGCAAAAGCATCATGCCCACGCCGTAGGCACGAGCAGCGCGGCGGCAGCTTCGCGCAGCCTTCCCAGCTTAAGCAGGACCATGTGGCCTCGGCGCCACACTCGCCGATGGACCGGACGGGCGCGTCAACCAGTGGTTAACGCCCACGCCGCTATCGAGTACATCTGATGCAGCGGACCTCGGAAGGTTGATGTGCCGACGCCTGTGCGTGCTCACTTTCCCGAACCTGACGATGGTGCAAAGCGCGCCAGAGGATCTCTGACTTCATTATTCCTGCATCTGATACCGCAGCGCCGACTGAGCCGCATGTGCGGTCTCGCGCTGGCGGTGGTAATGACGGCTCTTGTGGTGCCGGATGCCCGCCTCGACGCTGCCGGCGCAACGGTGTCCACCCCGGCGAAGGTCGTCGCGACCGAACCCGCAAAAACCCCGGTTGAGACTGCTGCGCCGGCCATCGAGCCGGTGAAGGTCGGTGCGCGGTCTGCGAGCATCGAGCCGCCCAGCGGGCCTGCGGTCGCCATGGCGGCTCGGCTTGCGGGCGATGGTCAGCGTACGCGGGTGGTCATCGACCTCAGCCGCAAGGTGGAATTCCGCGCCTTCACGCTTGCCAATCCCTACCGGGTGATCATCGACCTGACCGATGTGACCTTCACCCTGAAGTCCGATGCGGGCGAGATGCGGCGCGGCTTGGTCTCCACCTATCGCTTCGGCGTGTTCGCGCCCGGCAAAGCGCGCATGGTTCTGGATGCCAACGAGCCGGTGCTGATCGACAAGGCTTTCGTCATCGAGGCGCAGGACGATCAGCCCGCCCGGCTGGTGGTGGATCTGGTGAAGACCGACGCGGCCGGATTTGGTCAGGCGCAGGCATCTGCCGCCACCGAAGTCGCCCCCGCGGGCGTGGCAGCCGAGCCACCTGCGCCCGGCGACAAGCGCCCGGTCATTGTGCTGGACCCCGGCCACGGCGGCATCGATTCGGGAACCACCGGGGCGAGCGCCTTTGCCGAGAAGGCCATCGTGCTCGAAGTTGCCTTGGCTTTGCGCGAGAAACTGGAGCGCAGCGGCCGCTTCCGGGTGGTGATGACCCGCTCCACCGATACCTTCGTCACTCTGGGCGACCGGGTGCGCCTAGCCCGCTCCAGCCATGCGGCGCTGTTCGTCTCCATCCATGCGGATGCCTTGGCGGCAGGCGACGGACGCGCGCAGGGCGCCAGCGTCTACACCTTGTCCGACACCGCCAGCGACTCGGACGCGGCTCATCTGGCGGAGAAGGAAAACAAGGCCGACTTGATCGCCGGCGTCGATCTGGCGGATGAAAACAGCCAGGTGGCCGACATTCTCTATGACCTGGTGCAGCGCGAGACCAAGAGCTTCTCGGCTCTGTTCGCCCGCACCCTGGTGGGCACCATGAAGACGGCGGCGCGGCTGCATAAGTCGCCCATCAAGTCGGCGGGCTTCCGCGTGCTCAAGGCCCATGACGTTCCGTCGGTGCTGGTGGAACTGGGCTATATGTCGAGCCCCCAGGATTTGAAGCAGATGACCTCCGATGCCTGGCGCGACAAGGTCACCGATGCCATGCAGACGGCGATCAATGACTTTTTCACCACCCGCGTCGCCGGAGCGCAGCCGGGTGGGGTCCGGCCCAAATAACCGCGCGGGATAAGCTGCCATCCTTGTCTTGGGCGCCTCGACATCACCGCGGCTGCCATGCAACGGAAGTGAGCGCGGGGCGTTGCCACCGTCGTGAAGCAGCCACAGTTCGCCAACATAGCCTTTTGGGATAGGTTTGCGGTAAGTGAACCGTGAGCCGGCGTCCCCGTGAGGTGGCGCATCTGTTCGGCATGGATGGTCGGTCCCGATGGTCGGGAGGCGGCTTCGGTGGGGGAGGGAGCCGGCGACATGCGGCTGCTGTTGAGGTTCTTCGGCTTCCTGTTTGCTCTGGGCACCCTGCTGCTGCTGGTGGGCGCGGCGGGTGCCACTTATTTCGTCTGGAAATATTCCCAGGACCTGCCGGACTACACCCAGCTACAGAATTATGAGCCGCCGGTCATGACTCGCGTGCACGCCGGCGATGGCTCGCTGGTGGCCGAATATGCGCGCCAGCGCCGCCTTTATATTCCCATCCAGTCGGTGCCGAAGCTGGTGGTGGAGGCCTTCCTCTCCGCCGAGGACAAGAATTTCTATGAGCACGGCGGCATCGACCCCTCCGGCATTTTCCGCGCCGGCATGGTCTATGTGCAGAATTTCGGCTCCAATCGCCGGCCGCAGGGGGCCTCGACCATCACCCAGCAGGTGGCCAAGAACTTCCTTCTGACCAACGAAGTGTCGCTGGACCGCAAGATCAAGGAAGCGCTGCTGGCGCTGCGCATTGAGCGCGCCTACTCCAAGGATCGCATCCTGGAGTTGTATCTGAACGAGATTTATCTCGGCATGGGCTCCTACGGCATCGCCGCGGCGGCGCTGACCTATTTCGACAAGTCGGTGGAAGACCTGAACATCCAGCAGGTGGCCTATCTGGCCGCGCTGCCGAAGGCGCCGTCCTCCTACAATCCCTATCGTGACCGCGAGCGCGCCATCGATCGCCGCAACTGGGTCATCGACCGCATGGCCGAGAACGGCTTCATCACCGCCGCCCAGGCGGAGACGGCCAAGAAGAGCGGCCTCGACGTGACCCCGCGCCCCACCGGCGCCCAGATCTTCGCCGCCGAATATTATGCCGAAGAAGTGCGCCGCCAGATCTATGAGCGCTATGGCGAGACCAAGCTCTATGAGGGCGGCCTCTCGGTTCGGACCTCACTCAATCCGCGCCTGCAGTCCATCGCCAAGAAGACCCTGGCGGACGGCCTGGTGCGGTTCGACGAGCAGCGTGGCTGGCGCGGGCCGGTGCATCATTTCGACCTGAACGGCGATTGGGGCCCGAAGCTCGCCGAGTTCAAGGCGTTCTCGGACATTCCCTGGAAACTGGCGGTGGTGCTGGATTCCGGCAAGGACACCGCCCGCATCGGCCTTCAGCCGCAGCGCGAGCGCTCCGGCGGTATTTCCAGTGCCCGCGACGTCGGCCTCATCAACCTCGATGGCGTGAAGTGGGCGCGCTGGGCCAAGGGGCCGGATGCGGGACGGGCCGTCAGCGCGGTGTCGCAGGTGCTCAAGCCCGGCGACGTCATTTATGTGGAGCCTATCGCTGGCAAGGACGGGCAGTATCGCCTGCACCAGATCCCCGAGATCGAAGGCGCCATGGTGGTGATGGAACCGCTCACCGGCCGCGTCCTGGCGCTGGCGGGGGGCTTCTCCTATGACGAGAGCCAGTTCAATCGCGCCACCCAGGCGCTGCGCCAGCCCGGTTCGTCGTTCAAGCCCATCGTCTATTCCGCCGCGCTGGATAATGGCTATACGCCCTCCACCGTGGTGCTGGACGCCCCGATCGAGATTGACCAAGGTCCGGGCCTGCCGGTGTGGTCGCCGGAAAACTACGCCAAGAAGTTCTATGGCCCGCAGACCCTGCGCTTCGGCCTGGAACAGTCGCGCAACGTCATGACCGTGCGCCTGGCGCAGGATGTGGGCATGCCGCTGGTGGCGGACTATGCCCGCAAGTTTGGCGTCTATGACGACATGCTGCCGGTGCTCTCCATGGCGCTGGGCGCGGGCGAGACCACCTTGATGCGCATGACCGGCGCCTATGCCATGATCGCCAATGGCGGGCGGCGGGTGACCCCCTCGCTCATCGACCGCGTGCAGGACCGCTACGGCCACACCATCTACCGCCATGACGAGCGCGAGTGCCGTGGCTGTGACGCGGACAAGTGGGCCAACCAGCCCGAGCCGACCCTGATCGACCGCCGCCCCGTCGTACTCGATGCCATGACCTCCTATCAGATCACCTCGCTGATGGAGGGCGTGATCCAGCGCGGCACCGGCACCGCGCTCAAGGATCTGGGCCGCCCGGTGGCCGGAAAGTCCGGCACCACCAACGAAGAGAAGGACGCCTGGTTCATGGCCTTCACCCCGGAAATGGTGGTGGGCGTGTATCTCGGCTATGACCGGCCCAGGCCCATGGGCAAGGGCTCCACCGGCGGCGGGCTGACCGCGCCCGTGGTGCGCGACTTCATGAAGACGGCGCTGGCCGACAAGCCGGCAATCCCCTTCCGCGTGCCGCCGGGCATCAAGCTGGTGCGGATCAATCCCAAGACCGGCCTGCGCGCCGGGCCGGGAGAGAGCTCGATCCTCGAAGGCTTCAAGCCCGGCACCGCCCCGCCCGACAGCTATTCGGTCATCGGTGCTGGCGACGCCTCGCTGGGCGTGACGCCGGAAGCCGACCGGGCCGTGCGCTCGGGCACGGGCGGATTGTACTGATCCGCCGACGCCTCTCGTTCCATCATGCGCATGCGTCGGCTCAACCGGCGCGATGATTTTTGCGGCTACAAAACGTGCGCCGGCAAAGGCTTTGGGCGGGAGATGCCCGGCCCCTGCTGGCGCGGGCGTTTACACGCCGGCCCGGCGCCGGTAGGTTCCGCCGCCCTCAGTTCGGAGAATGGTTTGCCATGCGTGCGGAGCTCGCCGCGAAAGTCGACGAGATCAATGCTTCCGTTGATCTGCTGCGTCAGCATCTCAACGTGGATCGCTCGCGCCGGCGCCTCGCCGAACTGAATGCCATCGCCGAGGATCCCAAGCTCTGGGACGAGCCGGACCGGGCGCAGAAGATCATGCAGGAGCGCACCAGCCTGGAAGACGCGCTCGGCGCCATCGACCGGGTGAACCGCGATCTGGCCGACAATATCGAGTTGATCGAACTGGGCGAGGCCGAGGGCGACGAGGGCGTGATCGCCGAGGCGGCCGCGGCGCTGGATCAGCTGAAAGCGGAACTGGCCCGGCGCGAACTGGAGGCCCTGTTCTCCGGCGAGGCCGATTCCAACGACACCTATCTGGAAGTCCATGCGGGTGCCGGCGGCACCGACAGCCAGGACTGGGCCCTGATGCTCCAGCGCATGTACACGCGCTGGTCCGAGCGGCATGGCTTCAAGGTCGAACTGGTGGACGAATCAGAGGGCGAACAGGCGGGCATCAAGTCCGCTACCCTCCAGATCAAGGGCCACAATGCCTATGGCTGGCTGAAGACCGAATCCGGCGTCCACCGTCTGGTGCGAATCTCGCCGTTCGATTCCAACGCCCGCCGCCAGACCTCCTTCGCCTCGGTGGACGTCTATCCGGTGATCGACGACCGCATCGTGGTGGAGATCAACGAGAGCGAAGTGCGCATCGACACCATGCGCTCCGGCGGCGCCGGCGGTCAGCACGTGAACAAGACCGAATCGGCCGTGCGCCTGACCCATCTGCCCACGGGCATCGCGGTGGTGTCCCAGGGCGACCGCTCGCAGCACAAGAACAAGGCCACCGCCTGGAACATGCTGCGCGCCAAGCTTTATGAGGCGGAACTGAAGCGGCGCGAGGCCATCGCCATCGCCGAACAGGCCGCGCGCACCGACATCGGCTGGGGCCATCAGATCCGCTCTTACGTGCTCCAGCCCTATCAGTTGGTGAAGGACCTGCGCACCGGCGTCACCTCCGGCACCCCGCAGGACGTGCTGGACGGCGACCTCGACCCGTTCATGGAAGCCGCCCTCGCCCAGCGCGCCTATGGCGGCGGGCCGGGGCAGGTGGAAGATGTGGACTGAGGCTTCGGCTCCTGAGGCTTGGCCTCAGGCAGGGTATCGGGGAGCCTCGCTCCCCGATTCGTGAAACCTGCCGCAGCGTGATGGTCAGCCCAGCGCTTGCGCCGCTTTGAGGACCTCTTCCGCATGGCCGGGGATCTTCACCTTGGGCCACACTTGAGCGACGGTGCCGTCGCGGCCGATGAGCAGGGTCACTCGCTCTATCCCCATGTATTTGCGGCCGTACATGCTCTTCTCGACCCACACGCCATAGGCTTCCAGCATGGCGCGGCTCTCATCCGAGCCGAGCGGAATGTCGAGGTCGTATTTGGTCTTGAACTTGTCCTGGGCGGTGACCGGATCGGCCGAGACGCCGAGGATGGCGGTGTCAGCGGCGGCAAAATCGGCGCGCAAGCCGTTGAAGGCGATGGCTTCCTTGGTGCAGCCCGAGGTGTCGGCCTTGGGGTAGAAATAGAGCACCAGTTTGCGCCCCGCAAAGTCGCTCAATGAAACCTGTGAGCCGCCATCGCGGTTGAGGGTGAATGCGGGCGCCGGCGCACCGGCCTGGGGAATTTGCGACATCTGCCTTCCTTTCGACGTGACGACGTCATAGCGCAGGGCCCATGGCCTTGCCTCGGAGAACGGATCGTACATTCTGCCTGCCGACGGGGATCCGGCGCGGGGGCGCGCACGGGTGAGGCCGGAGGGTGCAGAAGGCATGAGCGAAGACCAGGCGCAGTTCAAGTCGCCGGTGCGCATGCCGCGCCGGTCTCATCTGCGCGGTCTGGCCGGCGCCCTCACACCCCGTTCGCGCGTGGCGCGGGCGCTGGTAGGCACGTTGCTGTTGCTCATGGGGCTGGCCGGTATCGGCGCGCTGGTGATCTATGGCCTGATCGCTGCCGGCATCGTGACCGCCAATCTCGCCACGCCTTACATTGAGCGCGCCATCGCCGACCGCCTGGACGGGCGCTATGTGGTGCGAATCGGCTCCACCGCGGTGGAGACCATGCAGAGCGGCAGCACGGTGGTCATCGCCCGTGACATCAGCCTCAGCGAGCCGGACGGCACCTTGGTGGCCAGTGCCCCGAGCGCCGAGGTCGAGCTGGAAGGCAGCCTGCTCACGCTCTCGCCCAAGGCCAAGCGTTTCGACCTGATCGGCGCCGAAATGACGGTGCGCATCGGCGCCAAGGGCGATGTGGCGGTGGCTGCGGGGAAGGGCGCGCGCATGCTCTCCACCGGCGCCGCCCCGCCGGAGCCCGATCGTCCCGCCACTCCCCAGGGGGCGACGGCACAGGGCGCCACCCCTCCAGCTCAATCTTCCCAAGCTCCGGCAACTGCGGCGCAGAAACAGGGCGCTCAAGTCGCCCCGTCCACTCCCGCGCCGTCGGCGGACCTCGGCGGCGATCCACTGGTGATGAAGGCGTTCGCGGACTGGCTCGGCGCCCTTGAGCGGAACGGCTTCGATGGCGGGGCCCTGTCGGACATCGGCCTCAAGAATGGCTCGCTGGTGGTGCAGAACGAGGCCACCGGCCGCAACATCACCTTCGACAACATCTCGGTCCGGCTCGGGCGCACCGCCGACGGCGGCGCGGAATTCACCTTCACCTCGCAGCAGCCCCATGGGCTGGCGACGCTGGTCGCCACCATCGGCGCCGCGCGCAATGGCGAGCGGCAGATCGACCTGGTGCTGAAAGACGTCTCCACCCGCGATCTGGTGCAGGCCTTCAGCCAGGATCTCAAGCGCTTCTATATGGACACGCCGCTCGGCGGCAGCCTGCGGGCGCGCATCGCCAATGACGGCCGCATCGTCGCGGCAGAGGCGCAGCTTTCGCTCGGCGCCGGCGAACTGGGCAATGGCGAGGATCCCGAAGAACGCTTCGTCATCGACTATGCCGAGGCGCGTTTCGTGCTCGACCCGGCGCAGCGGGTGATCAATGTGGAGCCGCTGGGCGCGGCCAAGAATGCCAATAAGATCGCTCTCAAGGCGGTGATCTCGGTACCGGCTTTGGCGGGGCAGCCCTGGCCTTATGCGGTGTCGCCGGTGAGCATCGTGCTGGCCGGTCCGGAGATGAACGATCCGCCGCTGATCGTCAGCACCTTCTCGCTCACCGGCCGTTACACGCCGCCGGACAAGAAGCTGCTGATGGAAAAGGGCGAGATGAGCAACGCCACCGGCGCACTCACCTTCAGCGGCCTGTTCGACTTCGGCGTTGCCGTTCCCTATGTGCAGCTCAGGGCGGTGGGATCGCGCATGCCGTCTGCGACGGTGAAGCGCTTCTGGCCGGTGACGCTGGCGCCGCCGGCGCGCACCTTCGTTCTGGAGAACCTCTCCGGCGGGACCGTCGACGGCACCACGGTCGACGTCAACATGGCCCTGGATCTGATCGGCCAGAAGGACGTGCCGCTGCCCGAGGATGCGGTGCGCCTGGACATGACCGCGACCGGCATCACCCTCAAAGCGGTGAAGGGGCTGCCGCCGCTGGTCAACACCCGCCTGTCGGTGGCGGTCACCGGCCGCACGGTGCGGGTGAACATTCCCGAGGCCACTGTGGTCACGCCGCAGAACCGCAAGCTCGCGGTGTCCGATGGCGTGTTCTACATCCCGGATTATTTCCCGCGCGAGCCCAGCGGGCTGGTGAAGGTGAAGTTTGACGGGCCGGCGGATGCCGGCATCGAAGTTCTGGGCATGGACGCGCTCAAGGGCAGCGAAGGCCAGGCGTTCGACCCGTCCACCACGCGGGGCAAGCTGTCCGCGCTGCTGCAGGTGAAGATCCTGTTCCACAAGGTGCCGCAGCCGGGCGATGTGGACTATTCGCTGGAGGCCAAGCTCACCGACTTCGGCGTCGACAAGATTTTCCAGAACCAGCGCCTCGAGAATGCCAGCGTCGATGTGTTCGCCTCACCGGCC
This sequence comes from Azorhizobium sp. AG788, assembly GCA_943369575.1. Classification (GTDB taxonomy): domain Bacteria; phylum Pseudomonadota; class Alphaproteobacteria; order Rhizobiales; family Xanthobacteraceae; genus Azorhizobium. Next base: position 13,222 of record CALRNP020000004.1, read on the forward strand.
GGCGTGCTGCTGCGCGGCGATGGCAAGGTGGCGGGCGCGCCCATCAACTTCGAGTATGACAAGAAGAAGGACAAGGCCGACGCCGACGTGAAGGTCAATGCCACGTTGGATGATGGCTCGCGGCAGAAGCTGGGCGTGGACATTTCCTCCATCTCCGGCCCCATCGCGGTCAAGTTGGTGGGCACCACCAACAACAAGCAGACCAAAGCGGCCATCGAACTGGACCTGACCGCCGCCCGCATCCTTGACCTGGTGCCGGGCCTCACCAAGCCGGCCGGCAAGCCGCTGAAGGCCAAGTTCAATTCCAACGATGCCGGCAAGAACATCCGCATCGACGATTTGACCCTGGACGGTTCCGGCACCTATATCCGCGGCTCGCTGGAACTGTCGGATGACGGCGACGTGGTGTCCGCCAACTTCCCCTCGTTCCAATTGAGCGATGGCGACAAGGCCAGCCTCAAGGCCGACCGCTCCGGCGATGTGCTCAAGGTCCGCATCACCGGCGAGGTGATCGACGCCCGCGGCATCATGAAGAGCCTCGTGGGCACGCCGTCCGCACCCGCCAAGAAGGAACAGAAGATCCAGGACGTGGACGTGGACGCCAAGATCGGCGCCATGACCGGCAACAATGGCGAAGTCCTGCGGCAACTGGACCTGTCGCTCGGGCGGCGCGGCGTGGAATTGCGCAGCTTCTCGCTCACGGCCAAGGCGGGGCGCGAAGGCACGGTGGCTGGGGAAATCCGTAACTGGGGCGATACCCCCCGCCGCGCGCTCTATGTCACCACCTCGGACGCGGGCGCAGTGCTCCGTTTCCTGGACACCTACGGCAAGATGCAGGGCGGAACCATGTGGGTCATCATCGACCCGCCCCGCGGCGACAATACCCCCCAGAACGGCGTCATCAATCTGCGGGATTTCGTCATTCGCGGCGAGCCGGGCCTCGACAGCCTCAGCGCCGCCGCCCGCGATAGCTCCGGCAAGGTGGAGCAGGGCACCGCGGTGTTCGAGAAGGCGCAGGCCCAATTCACCCGCACCACCGGCAAGATCGCCATCCGCGATGGCGCCATCTGGGGGCCGGTGGCCGGCGTGACTGCCGAGGGCACCATCGATTTCACCGCCGAGCGCATTTCCATGCGCGGCACCTATGTGCCCGCTTACGGCCTCAACAATCTGTTCAGCAAGGTGCCGATCATCGGCGCCCTCCTGGGCGGCGGGCCGAACGAGGGGCTGCTGGGCGTGACATTCGAGATCACCGGCCCCATGAGCGGGCCGACGCTGCGGATCAATCCGCTTTCGGCGGTGGCCCCCGGCTTCCTGCGCAAGATGTTCGAGTTTCGCGGCGCGGCCGAGGCCAAGCCCGCCCCCTGAGCTCTCCCCCGATGAAGGCGTTCGCTGTGCAGGATTGAGGCAAGGCCCGGCGTCCAGTGTCGCGCATGGACGGTTGTCGGCGGTAGCTGCTACACGTTCGACGCCACATCACGGGGCATAGGGGGATTATCGTGCGCGCATCTATCATCGGCGGTCTAGCGTTTGCGCTGATCGCAGGCACCGTCTCTCCGGTTCTCGCCAAGGGACCGGGCAAGTACACCGTCAAGGGCGTCAATGCCGAGGAGAAGTCGACCTACTCCGGCACGGCGACCATCACCAAGACCGGCGAGAACGCCTGGAAGGTGGTCTCGGTCATCGATGGCGACAAGTTCGACGGCTACGGCATCGGCGATGAGGACATCATCGCGGTCACCTTCTCCGGCAACGGCTCGAGCGGCGTGGCGCTCTACGTGGCCCAGGACAATGGCGGCTACAAGGGCATCTGGGCGTTCAAGGGCGACAGCAAGGTCAGCGCCGAGGAACTCATCCCCAAATAGGCCTGCTCAGGCGCGGACGGTGGGCTGATCGGCCCCGTCCGCGCCTCGTTCGTGGCGGCGCATGTCTAGAGCGTTTCAGTGTTTCACGGAAACACTGAAACGCTCTATGTTACTGTCCTCACGCATTTTCTTCACGCGAACCGGGGTCCACTTCGCTCGAAAATGCTCTAGGCCGGCCGCAGCAGGATGTGCTTCTTCTTGCCCAGCGAGAGCTTGATGACGCCTTCGGCGGTCAAGTCCGCCGGCGTGAGCACCAGCTTCTCGTCGGTCACGGTCACGTCGTTGACCTTGAGGCCGCCGCCCTTGATCTGCCGCCGCGCTTCGCTGGTGGAGGCCACCAGGCCCGCCGAGACGAAGGCGGTGTTGGCGGCCAATCCGGCGGTCAACTGATCCGCCGGCACCTCGATGGTGGGCAGGTTCATGGCCAATGCGCCGTCCTCGAAGGTCGAGCGCGCGGTGGCCTTGGCCTCCTCCGCCCGCTCGCGGCCGTGCAGCAGGGCAGTCGCCTCGGTGGCGAGCACCTCCTTGGCCAGATTGATCTCCTGCCCGCCCAGGGCGCCGAGGCGGGCGATCTCGTCCAGCGGCAGTTCGGTGAACAGCTTGAGGAAGCGCACCACGTCGGCATCGCCGGTGTTGCGGAAGTATTGCCAATATTCGTAAGGGGCCAGCAGGTCCGCATCCAGCCACACGGCGCCGCCGGCGGTCTTGCCCATCTTGGCGCCGGAGGAGGTGGTGAGCAGGGGGGTGGTCAGCGCGAACAGGTCCGCGCCGCGCATGCGCCGGCCCAGTTCCATGCCGTTGACGATATTGCCCCACTGGTCGGAGCCGCCCATCTGCAGAATGCAGCCGTGGCGCTGGTTCAACTCCACGAAGTCATAGGCCTGCAGGATCATGTAGTTGAATTCGAGGAAGGTGAGCGGCTGCTCGCGCTCCAGCCGCAGCTTGACGGAATCGAACGTCAGCATGCGGTTGATGGTGAAGTGCGGGCCGACCTCGCGCAGCAGCGGGATGTATTTCAGCTCATCCAGCCACTTGGCATTGTTCTCCATGATCGCGCCGGCGGAGAAGTCCAGGAAGCGCTCGAACACCTTGCGGATCGAGGCGATGTTGCCGTCGATCTGCGCGTCGGTGAGCATCTTGCGGGCTTCGTCCTTGCCGGACGGATCGCCGATCTTGGTGGTGCCGCCGCCCATGAGCGCGATGGGCTTGTGGCCGGTGCGCTGGAGGGTCCGCAGCATCATAATCGACAGCAGATGCCCCGCGTGCAGCGAGGATGCGGTGGCATCGAAGCCGATATAAGCGGTGATCGGCCCTTCGCTGGCCTTGGCGTCGAGGCGCTCGAGATCGGAGCACTGGTGGATATAGCCGCGCTCGTCGAGCACGCGCAGGAAATCAGAGCGAAAGGCGGTCATGGCGATCTGTTCGGATGACGGAAAGGAGCGGTGGTGTAACAGGTCTTTGCCGGGAATGCATCGGCTGGCCATGCAACGGCGATACGCGCGGGGATGAGATGCGGGCGATCGGGCTGATGAGCGGCACCTCCATGGACGGCATCGATGCCGCTCTGATCGAGACCGACGGCGAAACCGTTGCCTGGCTCGGCCCGTCTTTGACGCTCCCCTATGACGGCGCCATGCGGGCGCTGCTGGAAGAAGCGATGGCCGATGCGGTGGGCCTCAATGATCGCGACAGCCGGCCGGGCCGGCTGGCGCAGGCGGAGCAGCGCATCACCACCCTGCATGCCCGCGCCGTGCGCGACCTGCTGGACACGTTGCGGCTGACGCCCGGCGACGTGGACGTGGTGGGCTTCCATGGCCAGACCGTGTTCCACCGCCCCGAAGCGCGGCTGACGGTGCAGATCGGCCTCGGCGAGGCGCTGGCGCGGGATCTAGGAATGACGGTGGTCGCGGACTTTCGCGCCGCGGATGTCGCCGCCGGCGGGCAAGGGGCGCCGCTGGTGCCGGTGTTCCATCAGGCACTGGTGCGGGGGCTGGACCTGCCGGCGCCGGTGGCGGTCTTGAATATCGGCGGCGTCGCCAATGTCACCGTATTGGACGGGGACGCAGACCCCATCGCCTGCGACACCGGGCCGGGCAATGCCCTGATCGACGACTTCATGGCCGCCCGCACCGGCCGCCCCTTCGATGACGGCGGCCGCGCCGCCGCCGCCGGTCACGTGGACGAGGCGGCGGTGGAAGCCCTGCTGGCGCATCCGTTTTTTCGCGCGCCGCTGCCCAAATCGCTGGATCGCAATGCCTTTCGGGCGTTCGTCGCCCAGCATCTGGCCTTGGATGCGCTGTCCACGCCCGATGGGGCGGCGACGCTGACGGCGCTGACGGCCGCCAGCATCGCCGCCGTGGTGCCCTTGCTGCCGCGCGCTCCGCAGATGTGGATTGTTGCCGGCGGCGGGGCGCGAAATCCGACCCTATGCGCAGCGCTCGCGGCGCGTCTGCAGCGGCCGGTGCGGCCGGCGGAAGCGGTGGGATGGTCAGCGGATGCGTTGGAAGCGCACGCTTTCGGCTTCTTGGCGGTGCGGACCCTGCGCGGCCTGCCCCTGACCTTTCCCGGCACCACCGGGGTGCCGCATCCCTTGACGGGAGGTAAGATATTTCGTCACTGCTGAGCGGGGTTGATGCTCTTCCGGCCATGACCGTTCGGCGTGCGCGGAAGGCAGGGGGGCCGCATGACGAACCATCTCAAGCGCGACATCGGGTTGCTAGGCCTCACCTTCGTTGCGGTGAGCGGTGTGATCGGCTCCGGCTGGCTGTTCGCACCCTTGATGGCGGCGAAATACGCCGGACCGGCCTCGTTGGTGGCGTGGGGGATCGGCGGCATCGCCGTGCTGCTTCTGGCCCTGACTTTCGCCGAGATCATGGCCATCCTGCCGGTGGCCGGCGGCATCGCGCGGGTGCCGATGTTCAGCCATGGCAACACGGTGGCCATGGCCATGGGGTGGAGCGCCTGGGTGGGCTACAACACCACGGCTCCCATCGAGGTGGAGGCGATGCTGCGGTATCTCTCCCCCATTCTACCGTGGGTCTATGAGGATGTGGGCAATCGCATCCTGTCCTGGGCCGGGGTGGCCTTTGCGGGCGGACTGCTGGTTCTGTTCACGGTGATCAACGCGCTCGGCGTGAAATTCTTCGTGGCGATCAATTCCGCCGTCACCTGGGTCAAGATCGGCATTCCCCTGGTGGTGGCGGCGGTGCTCATCGCCTCGCGCTTCGAACCGGGCAATTTCGTCGCCGAGGGCGGCTTTGCGCCGCTGGGCCTGCAAGGCATCCTGGCGGCTGTATCCTCGGGCGGCATCATCTTCTCGTTCGTCGGCTTCCGGCATGTGGTGGACATGGCCGGCGAGGCCAAGAACCCCGGCTTCACCGTGCCGGCGGCGCTGATCATCTCGATCCTGATCTGCTTCGTGATCTATGCCGGCCTGCAACTGGCCTTCATCGGCGCCCTGCTGCCGACGGATATCGCCAAAGCGGGCTGGGCCGATCTGCACCTGCCGGGCAAGGATGGCCCGCTGGTGGCGCTGGCCTCGTCCATCGGCCTGCTGTGGATGGTCAGCCTGCTGAGTGCCGGGTCGGTGGTGGCGCCGTTCGGCGGAGCGCTGGTATCGGTGGGCTCCAATGCGCGCCTGGCCTTCGCCTTGGCGGAAAACAAGCTGTTCCCCTCGGCGCTGGCCAAGCTGTCCAGCCTCGGTGTGCCGGTGGTGGCGCTGCTGGTCAACCTGGTGGTGTCCACGCTGGCCTTCGTGCTGCTGCCGTTCGATGAACTGCTGAAGCTGAATTCCTCCGCCATCATCCTGTCGTTCGTGGTCGGGCCGGTGGCGGTGGTGTCGCTGCGGGCGCTGCTGCCGCAGGTGCGGCGGCCGTTCCGGTTGCCGGCGGTGCATGTGCTGGGTGGGGTGGCCTTCGCCATCTCCACCTTGGTGGTGTACTGGAGCGGCTGGCCCACTGTGGAGCGGCTGGGCCTCTGCCTGCTGGTGGGTCTGCTGACCTTCGTCGGCTATTCACGGGCTCGGCTGCCAGGCGCCATGGACCTGCAAGAGGGGCTGTGGCTGGTGCCCTATCTGATCGGCCTCGGTTTGTTGTCCTATCTTGGGACATTTCAGGGAATTGGCGTTCTACCCTTCGGGTGGGACATTGTGGTGGTGTGCCTCTTCTCCACCGCAGTGTTCTGGCTGGCGGTGCGCAGCCGGCTGCACGGGGCCAAGTTCACCGCCCGCATGGCGCGGGAGCGCGAGATCGAAATTCGCGAGGGCGGGAGCGCGCTGGATGCCCTGTTCGACCAGATCGACCTGCCCGCCGCGGCACCGAGCACAGGCAAGCGCTAAGTCTCGATAAATCCACACAAAAAACCGCCGCCTGCGATCCCGCGGGCGGCGGTTTTGGTTTGAGCTTAGGCTTGGCCTTGGGTCCTAAGGATCAGGCGGCGCTGTCCTTCGGCGTCTCCTTGGGAGCGGCCAGTTCCTTCGGGCTGTCCTTGCGGCTGCCGGGCAGACGCTTATCCAGATACCCGCCGACGATACCCATCAGTTCGTCGGTCTTGCCGTCGAAGAAATGGTTGGCGCCGGGAATGATCTGCTGCTCGATCACGATCCCCTTCTGGGTCTTCAGCTTTTCCACCAGCGTCGCCACCGCCGAGGTGGGCACCACCGCATCCTTGTCGCCATGGACGAACAGGCCGGAGGAGGGGCAGGGGGCGAGGAAGGAGAAGTCGTACAGGCTGGCTGGCGCGGCGATGGAGATGAAGCCTTCCACCTCCGGACGGCGCATCAGCAGTTGCATGCCGATCCAGGCGCCGAAGGACACGCCGGCAATCCAGCAGGCGCGGGCATCGGGATTGACCGACTGCGCCCAATCCAGCGCGGCGGCGGCATCCGCCAGTTCGCCGGTGCCGTGATCGAACGAGCCCTGGCTGCGGCCGACGCCGCGGAAATTGAACCGCAGCACCGAGAAGCCCCGGTTCACGAACTGATAGTAGAGATTGTACACCACCGGATTGTTCATCGTGCCGCCGAACTGCGGGTGCGGATGAAGAATGATGGCGATGGGAGAATTGCGCGTCTTGGCGGGCTGGTAGCGACCCTCGAGCCGCCCTTTTTCGCCAGTGAAGATGACTTCGGGCATGGACGTTCGCGACCTCTAGGACGCGACCGCAAAGTCAAGGGCGCCATCTTTCGGGCCAGAGCCGGAAAGCAGACGCCCCGCAGAGCACATCATCATGGCGGATACCCTGCAACGGTGGCAGGTCTGGCCTGAGATGTCTTGACTTGGCTCGGACGCCGCCCTATCTGTTTAGAATAATTCTAATTTATTCCGGCCAGACGCGCATTGGAAAGCGCGTCTCGGGGCAGGAACAGATGAAGTTTGATGATATGGCCGAGAACGGGCGCAATTGCAAGCCTCGCATCGGGCCGCTCTTCGGGAGCCGGCCATGACGGCGCCGCGCGTCCATCTCGATCACAATGCCACATCGCCGCTGCGCCCCGAAGCGCGCGAAGTGATGATGGCAGCCCTCCTGGAGGGCGGCAACCCCTCGTCCGTGCACGCTTCCGGCCGCGCCGCGCGCGCCCGCCTGGAGGCGGCGCGGGCGCAGGTGGCGGCCCTGGCCGGCGCGCCGGCGCGCGGTGTCGTCTTCACTTCGGGTGCCACCGAGGCCAATGCGCTGGCGCTGCATCCCGCCTGGGATATCGCCGGCAAGCCGGTGACCTGCGACGTGCTGCTGGTGAGTGCGGTGGAGCATGCGGCGGTGCTCAACGGTCATCGTTTCCCGGCCGAGGCGGTCGAGGTGCTGCCGGTGGACGGGCAAGGGCGGCTCGATCTGGCGGCGCTGTCCGCACGGCTCGACGCGCATGCAGCGGCAGGGCGCCGCGCCATGGTCTCGCTCATGCTGGCCAATAACGAGACCGGGGTGATCCAGCCGGTGGCGGAAGCGGCGAAGCTCGCCCACGCCCACGGGGCCGTGGTGCATTGCGATGCGGTGCAGGGCGCCGGGCGGCTGGATTTGGACATCACGGCGCTGGGCGTGGACCTGCTGTCAGTGTCCGCACACAAGATGGGTGGGCCGCTGGGGGCAGGGGCGCTGATCGCCGCCAGCGCCGATACGCGCACCCGCGCACCGCTGCTCGCCGGCGGCGGGCAGGAGCGCGGCCAGCGCGGCGGCACGGCAAACGTTCCTGCCCTCGCGGGCTTCGGCGCCGCGGCTGTCTTGGCCCACGCGGATGTGGTGGACGCGCCAGCGCGCCTTGCGCACTTGCGCGACGGGCTGGAACAAGAGATTGTCGCCGCCCTTCCTGAGACGATGGTTGTGGGGGCGGGCGCCATGCGGCTGACCAACACCACTTGCATCGCATTCGCAGGATTAAAGGCCGAGACCCTGGTGATCGCGCTCGACCTTTCCCACGTAATGGTCAGTGCCGGCTCGGCCTGTTCCTCAGGGAAGGTTGGCCCCTCTCATGTGCTCTCGGCCATGGGGCTGGAGAGCGAACTGGCGAGCGGGGCGATCCGCCTTTCGCTGGGGTGGTCCAGCACCCAACAGGATGTGGACACGGCGCTGGCGGCCTTGTGCCGCGCAGTGCCGCAGGTGAGAAGCCGTTCGCTTCGGGCGGCATGACGCGTGACTTGACCCGCGGGCTTTGACCCCGCGCGGGAGAGGAGACAGGAAGATGGCAGCGGTCCAGGAGACGGTCGAACGCGTTCGATCGATCGACGTCGATCAGTACAAGTACGGGTTCGTCACCGAAATCGAGAGCGAGAAGGCCCCCAAGGGCCTGTCGGAAGACACGGTTCGCTACATCTCGGCCAAGAAGAACGAGCCGGAATGGATGCTGGAGTGGCGGCTGGATGCCTATCGCCGCTGGCTGACCATGGAGGAGCCCACCTGGGCCCGGGTCAGCTATCCCAAGATCGATTTCCAGGATTATTACTATTACTCCCAGCCCAAGCCGAAGCTGGCGTCGCTGGACGAGGTAGATCCCGAGATCCTCGCCACTTACGACAAGCTGGGCATTCCGCTGCGCGAGCGCGAGGCGCTGCTGGGCGTGGAAAGCTCCGCGCCGCGCATCGCCGTGGACGCGGTGTTCGACAGCGTGTCGGTCGCCACCACCTTCAAGGCGGAATTGGCCAAGTCCGGCGTCATCTTCTGCTCGATCTCGGAAGCCATCCGCGAGCATCCCGAACTGGTGAAGCAGTATCTGGGCTCCGTGGTGCCGGTGTCGGACAACTTCTATGCCACGCTGAACACTGCCGTGTTCTCGGATGGGTCGTTCGTCTACATCCCCAAGGGCGTGCGCTGCCCGATGGAGCTGAGCACCTATTTCCGCATCAACGAGCGCAACACCGGGCAGTTCGAGCGCACCCTGATCATCGCCGACGAAGGCGCCTATGTGAGCTATCTGGAAGGCTGCACCGCCCCGCAGCGCGACGAGAACCAGCTGCATGCCGCCGTGGTCGAGCTGGTGGCGCTGAAGGATGCCGAGATCAAGTACTCCACCGTCCAGAACTGGTATCCCGGCGACAAGGACGGCAAGGGCGGTATCTACAATTTCGTCACCAAGCGGGGCGATTGCCGCGGCGATAATTCCAAGATCTCCTGGACCCAGGTGGAAACCGGCTCGGCCATCACCTGGAAGTATCCCAGCTGCATCCTGCGCGGCGACAACAGCCAGGGCGAGTTCTATTCCATCGCCATTTCCAACGGCTATCAGCAGGTGGATAGCGGCACCAAGATGATCCACCTCGGCAAGAATACGTCGAGCCGGATCATCTCCAAGGGCATCGCCGCCGGCCATTCGGACAATACCTACCGGGGGCAGGTGACCGCCCACCGCCGGGCCACCAATGCGCGCAACTTCACCAATTGCGACTCGCTGCTGATCGGCGGCACCTGCGGCGCGCATACGGTGCCCTATATCGAGACCAAGAGCGCTTCGGCGGTGTTCGAGCACGAGGCCACCACCTCAAAGATCTCGGAAGACCAGCTGTTCTATTGCCTCCAGCGGGGTCTCTCGCCGGAAGAGGCGGTGGCGCTGATCGTCAATGGCTTCGTCAAGGACGTGCTCCAGCAACTCCCCATGGAGTTCGCCGTGGAGGCCCAGAAGCTGATCTCCGTGAGCCTGGAAGGCTCGGTCGGCTGATCGCCGGTTCCCGCGCGGCCCGCTGAGCGGGGCGCGCAGCTCTTCACGTTTGACGTTTGGTGGGATGCGGCGCGCGGCCTTGGGGCGGCGCACCTCCCCAGCCAGCAACCTACGACTGGAATGCACCATGGCATTACTCGAAATCAAAAACCTGCACGCCTCCATCGACGGCAAGGACATCCTCAAGGGCCTCAATCTCACCGTTCCGGCGGGAGAAGTGCACGCGATCATGGGGCCGAACGGCTCCGGCAAGTCCACCTTGTCCTATGTCCTCTCCGGCAAGCCGGACTATGAGGTCACCGAAGGCACTGCGTTGCTCGACGGCCAGGATATCCTGCAGATGGCGGCGGAAGAGCGCGCCGCGGCGGGCCTGTTCCTGGCCTTCCAGTATCCCATCGAGATCCCTGGCGTCGCCACCATGACCTTCCTGCGCACGGCCGTGAACGCCCAGCGCAAGGCCCGCGGTGAAGCTGAACTCTCCACCCCCGAATTCCTGCGGGTGGTGAAGCTCAAGGCCGGCCATCTGGGCATCACCCAGGAAATGCTGCGCCGCGGCGTCAATGTGGGCTTCTCCGGCGGCGAGAAGAAGCGCAACGAAATCCTGCAGATGGCGCTGCTGGAGCCCAAGGTGGCGATCCTCGATGAGACCGATTCCGGCCTCGACATCGATGCGCTGAAGGTGGTGTCTGAGGGTGTGAACGCCCTGCGCTCCAAGGATCGCGCCATGGTGGTCATCACCCATTACCAGCGCCTGCTGGATCATATCGTCCCCGACGTGGTGCATGTGATGCACCAGGGCCGCATCGTGCGTACCGGCGGCAAGGAGCTGGCGCTGGAGCTGGAAGCCTCGGGCTATGCCGGCTACGGCCAGGACGCGGCGTGAGGATCGGATGATGAACATCGCCACACCTCAGATCCGAACGGCCGCGGAGCAAGGCTTGTCCGCCGCCGTGGACCAGCGCCTGGCGGACGTGCCCATGGACGGCCGGGTGGGCGAGTTGCGCCGCGCCGCCGCCGCCGCCTTCGCCGCCCACGGCCTGCCGCACCGGCGCGTGGAAGAATGGAAATACACCGACCTGCGGGCCATCCTGCGCGAGGCGCCCCCGGTGGCCGGCCCGCTGGATGCCTCATCGGAAGCGGAAGGCACCTTCAAGGCTCTGAGCGTGCCGGAGGCGCGGCGGGTGCTGTTCGTGAACGGCGCCCTGGCGCGCGCGTCTTGCGATTTCGCCGCCCTGGAGAGCGGTCTCACCGCTATGCCGCTGGGCAGCGCGCTGGCCTCCCACCATGCGGTCGCCGAGCGCATCGGCGCCCTGGCGCCCCAGCGCTATGACGCGCCGCTGGCGCTGAACACCGCCTTCCTCGGCGAAGGGCTGGTGGTGCATGTGGCCGCCGGCGCCAAGATCGCCGTGCCGCTGCACGTGGCCCATGTGGTCACCGCCGATGAACCCGCTGCCAGCTATGGCCGGCTGGTGGTGGTGGTGGAAGAGGGCGCTTCGGTCACCCTGGTGGAGAGCTTCCAGGGCCGCGATGGCGTTGCCTACCAGACCAATTCGGCGCTGGAGCTGTTCGTGGGCGACGGCGCCCACGTGGATTATGTCCGCCTCCAGGAGGAGGGCGATGCCGCCCTGCACCTGGGCACGGTGATGCTGGAGATCGGGCGCGACGCGCAGTTCCATTCCTTCGGCCTCACCTCCGGCGCCCACGCCTCGCGTATCAGCCTCTATGGCAAGTTCGCCGGCACCCACTCCCATGCCGGCCTGCGCGGCGCCACCTTGCTGACCAAGCGCCAGCATGCGGACATCACCTTGCTGTTGGACCATGCGGTGGCCCATTGCGAGAGCCGTGAATTGTTCAAGACCGTGCTGGCGGATGAGAGCCGGGGCGTGTTCCAGGGCAAGATCGTGGTGCGTCCCGACGCCCAGAAGACCGACGGCCGCATGATGAGCCGTGCGCTCCTCCTGGGCGAGGCGGCCGAGATGGACAACAAGCCGGAGCTGGAAATCTTCGCCGACGACGTCCAGTGCGGCCATGGTGCCACGGCCGGTGAGTTGGACGAGGACCTGCTGTTCTATCTCAAGGCCCGCGGTATTCCGCAGAAGGAAGCCGAGGCCTTGCTGGTGCAGGCTTTCGTGGGCGAGGCGATCGAGTTCGTGGAGAATGACGCGCTGCGCGATCTGTTGATCGCGCGAGCGGAAGCGTGGCTCAAGAAGCGGGCTTAAGCCCCTGCGGCGCCTTAATCGGCGCCGCGTTCAGCCTTCGGTGAGGAGTTCACGGAACCAGGCGCCGAAGCTGCGCCGCGACCGGCTGCGCGCTGCGCGCCGGATCGCCAGAAGGGACGAGAGCCGATGACGACGAGCCATCCCGCCGTATCGAACGGCAGCTATGACGTGGAGCGGGTCCGCGCGGATTTCCCGGCCCTGGCCATGGAAGTCCACGGTCATCCGCTCACCTATCTTGACAATGCCGCCTCCGCGCAGAAGCCGGTGCAGGTGCTGGACCGCATCCGCCGTGCCTATGAGAGCGAATATTCCAACGTCCACCGCGGCCTGCATTTCCTCGCCAATGCCATGACGGAAGCCTATGAGGGCGCCCGCGAAAGCGCCCGGCGCTTCCTCAATGCCGCTTCCCTGGACGAGATCATCTTCACCCGCTCCGGCACCGGCTCGGTCAATCTGGTGGCCAATTCGCTGGGCCAGTCCATCGAGCCGGGCGATGAAATCGTGCTCTCTATCATGGAGCACCATTCCAACATCGTCCCCTGGACCTTCCTGCGCGATCGCAAGGGCGCGGTGATCAAGTGGGCGCCGGTGCGCGAGGATGGCTCGTTCGACTTCGAGGCGTTCGAACAGCTTCTGACGCCGCGTACCAAGATCGTCGCCATCACCCATATGTCCAACGTGCTGGGCACGGTGACGCCGATCAAGCAGATCGTCCGCGCCGCCCATCACGTGGGTGCCAAGGTGCTGGTGGATGGCTGCCAGGCGGCGGTGCATCTGCCGGTGGATGTGCGCGACCTGGACGTCGATTTCTACGTGGTCACCGGCCACAAGCTCTACGGCCCCACCGGCATCGGCCTGCTCTACGGCAAGCGCCATCTGCTGGCGGAAATGCCCCCCTATGAAGGCGGCGGCGAGATGATCCGGGAAGTGGAAGAGACCCGCGTCACCTATGCCGAACCGCCGCATCGCTTCGAGGCCGGCACTCCGCCGATCGTGCAGGCGGTGGGGCTGGGCGCGGCGCTGGATTATATGGAATTGATCGGCCGCGAGCGCATCGCCGCCCATGAGCATGCCATTTCTGCTTATGCCCATGAGCAACTCGGTGCCATGAACAGCCTGCGCATCATCGGCACGGCGGCGGACAAGGGCGCCATCATTTCCTTCGAGATGAAGGGCGCCCATCCGCATGATGTGGCGACCATTATCGACCGCTATGGCGTCGCAGTGCGCGCGGGCACCCATTGCGCTCAGCCGCTTTTAGCCCGATATGGCACCACAGCGACATGCCGCGCGTCTTTCGCGCTCTATAATACGCGCAGCGATGTGGACCGTCTGGCGGCGGCCCTCCTCAAGGCGCAGGATTTGTTCTCATGACCGAACCCGTTGCCACCGACACCGATACCAACGCTGCGATGCAGGTGAAGTCGGCCATCCCCGAGGCGGAACTGTTGGCGCTGACCGACAGCATCGTCGAGGCGATGAAGACCGTCTATGATCCCGAGATCCCGGTCGACATTTACGAACTGGGCCTCATCTACAAGGTGGACATCGCCGACGATCGCTCGGTGGCGGTGGAGATGACCCTGACGACGCCCAACTGCCCCTCCGCCGCCGAATTGCCCGGCATGGTGGAAAATGCGGTGGCGACCGTCCCCGGCATCTCCGGCGTGACCGTGGAAATCACCTTCGACCCGCCGTGGGACCAGGGCCGCATGTCCGAAGAGGCCCGCGCTACACTGAACCTCTGGTGAGCGCGGATTCTGCGCCGGCGCTCGGCCATGTGGTCGAGACCGGCATCTATGTGGATGATCTCGACCGCGCCTGCGCCTTTTACGAGGGGGTGCTGGGGCTCGCGCCCATGCTGTCGGACGCCCGCTTCCGCGCCTATCCGCTGGGGCAGACGGTGCTGCTGCTGTTCAAGCGCGGCTCGGCGCTGGAGACCATCCATCTGCCGGGCGGCACCATTCCGCCCCATGATGGCGCCGGGCGCCTGCACTTTGCCATCGCCATTGCCGCCGCCGATGTGGAGGCCTGGCGTATCCGTCTGGCGGATCACGGCATTGCCATCGAGGGCGAAACCCGGTGGCCGAAAGGCGCTGTGAGTCTTTATTTTCGGGATCCCGACGGCCATCTGGTGGAACTGGTCAGCCCCGGCTTATGGGCGAATTACTGAGCGGCAAGGCTTGCGCTTCCGGGCGGCTCGTCCTACCAAGCGGTCCATTGCGGGGGCGGACCCGCACGTAGGCGTTAACGTGAACCAACGCGCAGTTCCCACCGCCCACGGTGTCGGACCCTGCGCTGCGTGCTCATGGCCGACCCGGGATCCTTCATAAGGACCCTCCGATGACCAATCCCACCTCTCTCCTCAGCTCTGATCTCGCCGTGGCGCGCCACGCGGGGACGCGGGTGCGCTACACGCTGAAGGCGCGCTTGCTCACGGTGACGCGGGTTGAGCGCCTGACCCCGTCTATGATGCGCGTGGTGTTCACCGGCGCGGATCTCGCCGGCTTCGAAAGCCGGGGCGCCGACGACCATGTGAAGTTGTTCTTCCCGGCGCCGGGGCAGGACGTGCCCACCCTGCCCACCTTCTCTCCCAATGGCCCGGTGTTTCCCGAGGGCGCGGTGCGCCCTGCGGTGCGGGACTATACCCCGCGGGCCTATGATCCACTGGCCGGCGAACTGACCGTCGATTTCGCTCTGCATGATGCCGGCCCCGCTACGCAATGGGCGATGAATGCCAAGCCCGGCCAGTGCATCGGCATGGGTGGCCCCAAGGGCTCCATGCTGCCGGCAGACGACTTCGACTGGTATTTGCTGGTGGGGGATGAAACCGCTCTCCCGGCCATCGCCCGACGTCTGGAGGAATTGCCGGCGGGCAGCCGTGCGCTGGTGTTCGCGGAAGTGACCGGCCCTGCTGACGAGATCGCACTCTCCACCCGTGCCGATCTTCAACTGCACTGGGTCCACCGCGGCGCGGGCGAGGCCGGGGCGGGGTGGGGGCTGGACACGGCGTTGGCGGCGTGCAGCCTGCCGAAGGGAGACGGGTACGCCTGGGTCGCCTGCGAAAGCGAGACCGCCAAGCGCCTGCGCCGCATTCTGGTGGATCTGCACGGCCATCCGTCCGAATGGCTCAAGGCGTCCGGCTATTGGCGGCGCGGCGCCCCTGGCGCCCACGAGAGCATCACCAACTGATCGGCCTCAGGGGCCGCAGGCTCGGGACAAGCCGGATCTGCCAGATTGCCGTGGGGACGCAACTGACGCGCCAAGCTTGGCATTGCTCAGTTGACCTGCCCTGCTTGGCCTTGCTCTTGGCGGGTTCGTCCCCCATTTTAAGGCGGATCGTATCCGCTGGCCTTGAACCAGCGTGGTTCGGAGACAGATGAATGGCTTCCCCCTTGCGTGCCCGCCCCGCCGTCATGCGCATCACCGATGCTGCTGCGGCGCGTATCCATCAGATCATCGCCCGCACCACGCCGCCGCCGGTGGCCGTGCGCGTGGGTGTGAAGAACGGCGGCTGTGCCGGCATGTCCTACACGCTCGACTATGCCGCCGAAATCGCGCCCACCGATGAGGTGGTCGAGGACAAGGGCGTGAAGGTGATCGTCGATCCCAAGGCCATCCTGTTCCTGCTGGGCACTGAGATGGATTTTAAGACCGACAAGCTCTCCGCCCAGTTCGTGTTCAACAACCCCAACCAAACCTCCGCCTGCGGCTGCGGCGAATCGGTGGCCATCACCCCGGTGGAAGAGGGTGCGCTGGCCGGGTGAAGCCGCGCGTACGGTCCGACCGGCTGCTGCTTGCCGGATCACTCAGGTCGAGGCTCCCGTTAGGGAATTGACCTTTGCCGCCATTCTGCGACACCTTTCCTGCTGAAGGGGGAGGGCCGGGGATGACCATCGCAGCAGGTAAGCCGGACACGCCGGCGATTTTCGCGGCGCTTCTGGGGTCGCCCGCGTTCGGGGTGTTTGCCCGCGTGGTGTTCACCTTCGTGTTCTGGGGGGCGGGCCTCGGCAAGATCGTCGATTATCGCGGCACCCTGGCGGAGATGGCGTTCTTCGGCCTGAACCCGCCGGACTTATGGGCGCCGGCGGTGATCGCCACCTTGCTGGTGGCCTCCGTGCTGATCATTCTCAACCGCTACGCCTGGCTGGGCTGCGGCATGCTGGCGGTGTTCGTGGCTCTGACCATTCCCATCGCCCATCCGTTCTGGACCCTGCCGGAGCCGGAGGCGACCGCGCATTTCCATGTTTTCGGCGAGCATATCACCGTCATCGGCGCGCTGATGCTGGCCGCCATCCTGTGCTATCGGCTGGAGCAGCCGCGCCGGTGACTGGCGTCGGCGTGGTGGGAGAGGCGCGCGAACCAGGCGTCTGGTCTGCGCGGTCCACCGCCTTTGCGTGCGGCGCCGTTTTCTCCGCGCGCGAACACCCCTATGGTGCGCAGCGGATGCGGACGTGGCGAAACTGGTAGACGCAAGGCACTTAAAATGCCTCACCCGAAAGGGTATGCGGGTTCGATTCCCGCCGTCCGCACCATCCTCCCGCCGCTCGGCCCGTCATCTCAATCGCAAGCATCTTGATGCCGCGCCGGAATGTCATTCCGGTACCCGCTACCGCCTGTCCGATCACCCGCACGCATCCGGCATTGACCCAGCGTTTCCAGGGGCTTGCCGACCGTCGTGACCTTGGACAATGCTGCCATTAGGGCAGGCAAGAGGGGCGGTCATGGCCAGGGATCCGGTGCTGAGGGTGTTGATCGGGCTCATCGCGCTAGTGGCGGTGGCGATGGCGATGAGTCTGGCGCAGGCAGTGATCGCGCCGGTGGTGTTCGCGCTGTTCATCATCGCCATCGTCTGGCCGTTGCAGCAGCGCCTGGAGCGGCGGATGCCGCAGGTGGCGGCCATGGGTATCACGCTGGTTGTCACGCTGCTGGTGGTGGGCGGTGTCGTCAGCGTTGTGGTGTGGGGTTTCGCGCGAGTGGGGCAGTGGACCCTTGCCAATGCCGGGCGCTTCCAGAGCCTCTATGGGCAGGCGGGGGATTGGCTGGAGGGCCATGGCTTCATCCTCGCCAGCATGGTGGCCGACCATTTCGACGTGCGCTGGCTGCTGCGCCTGTTCCAGGAACTGTCCGCCCGCCTCCACAGCCTGTTCAGCTTCCTCGTGGTGACCTTCGTGTTCGTGATCCTGGGTCTGCTGGAGACCGAGATCGCCATTCGCCAATTGGCGCGCATGCGGCGCGGCGATGCGGGCGGCTTCATGCTCCGGGCCGGGGCGGATATTGCCGGCAAGATGCAGACCTACATGCTGGTGCGCACGCTCATGAGCATCGCCACCGGCGTGGTGGTGTGGGGCTTTACCCTGGCTTCGGGCATGGAGCTGGCGACCGCCTGGGGCGCCATCGCGTTTGCAATGAACTATATCCCGTTCATCGGCCCCTTCGTGGCGACGCTGCTGCCGACCTTCTTCGCCCTGGTGCAGTTCGAATCCTACCAGATGGCGGCGTTCGTCTTCATCTGCCTCAACATGATCCAGTTCCTGTCCGGCAGCTATCTGGAGCCGCGCCTGGCCGGAAAGGCGCTGGCGGTGTCCCCGTTCATGGTACTGTTCGCGGTGTTCTTCTTCGCTTTGCTGTGGGGCATGCCCGGCGCCTTCATCGGCGTGCCGCTGCTGATCGCGGCCCTGACGCTGTGTGCTCATCACGAGGCCACCCGCTGGGTGGCCGACCTGCTGTCCGGCCAGCCGCCGGTCGAAGCTGCGGGGCCGGAGCCGGACGTGCCGACTCCGGCCTGACGCCCGCTCTGCTCAGGCCGACGTGCCGCCATCCACCAGCAGGCTGGTGCCGGTGACGTTGCCGGCGGCAGGGCTGGCGAAATAGGCCACCGCCGCTGCCACTTCCGCCGCCGTGCTGTAGCGCCCCATGGCGCTGGCGGCGCGCTGAGCATCGGCGCGGGGGCCGGTGGCGGGGTTCATGTCGGTGTCAGTAGAGCCGGGGTGCACCAGATTGACGGTGATGCCGCGCGGCCCCAGATCCCGCGCCAAGCCGCGGGTGAGGCCCAAAAGGGCGGCCTTGCTCATGGCATAGAGGGTGACGCCGGGGCGGGGCACCCGCTCCGCCAACTGGCTGCCGATGGAGATGATGCGTCCGCCCCGCGGCAGATGCCGGGCCGCCGCCTGGGCGCCGACGAAGGCGGCACGGGCATGCACCGCCAGCGCCAGATCGATCTGCTCCAGCGTCACCTCCTCTAGCGGGCCGGTGGGGAAGACGCCGGCATTGTTGACCAGGATGTCCAGCCGCCCGAAGCGCTCGGCCACCCCATCCACCGCCCGTGCCACCGCCGCCGCATCGGCGCTGTCCGCATGCAAGGCAAGACCCCGCCGGCCCAGCGCCTCAATGTCCCGCACCACCTCCGCCGCCGGTCCTGGCGAACTGGCGAAAGTGATGGCGACGTCCGCCCCATCCTCGGCCAGCCGCCGGGCGATGGCGGCGCCGATGCCGCGGCTGGCGCCGGTCACCAGCGCCACCTTGCCGAGCAGGCCGGCGCCATCCGCGCGCGGTGCGCTCACAGCATCGATGTCTCTCGCGTCCATCATTCCCATCCTTATTTCCATACTGATTGGTACGAAAATCATGTGCCGGGGTTGCCTTCCGAGGTCAAGGGATTTATTTAACGATCGGTATGAAAACCAATGGCGCAGAGCGGGGCCGCCCCCGCAGTTTCGATCGCGACCAGGCGCTCCAGCGTGCCATGGACGTGTTCTGGGCCCGCGGCTATGAGGGCGCCTCCATTGGCGAACTCACCGCCGCCATGGGCATCGAGCGCCCCAGTCTCTATGCCGCCTTCGGCTGCAAGGAGGCGCTGTTCCGCCAAGCGGTGGAACTCTATCGCGGCAAGGGCCTGACGCGGCAGGCGCTCCTCAACGCGCCGACGGCGCGCGATGCCATCGCCGCCATGCTGCGCACCAATGCCGCTCATTATGCCGCGCCCGGCCAACCACGGGGCTGCCTGGTGGTTCTGGCGGCGGTGGTGGGCACCGAAGCCAGCGCCGAGGTACGCGCGGAACTGGCGGAGATGCGGGAAGAGGTGCGCAGCGCTGTCGAGGCGCGCATCCGCGAGGGCATGGCCGCCGGAGACGTTCCGCAGACCGCCGACGCGGCGCTGATGGCCAGCTTCTATTGCACCGTGCTCAACGGCCTGTCGCTGCAAGCGCGCGATGGCCGCAGCGCCGACGATCTCATCGCCATTGCCACCGCCGCCATGGCCGCCTGGGACAGCCTGGCGGGCGCGCCATGAGCGCCTGTTCGCCCCGGTTTCTCCAGCCACACCCGCCCTGAGCGAAACCGGGGCTCCATTCCCTCGTTCTTCCCCTGCGCTCGGCCGCCGTGCGCCGTGCCTGTCCTTTTTCGCCCTTTGCCGCAGAAAGCCATTGCTCATGACGCGCGGTGTCGAGTCTCTCCATTTCGATGCGCCGCAAGAGCCGCCGCGCGCGCCTTCGCCCTGGCGTCTGACCCTGGCGGGGTTCTGCGCCACTTTCGTCGGCATCGGCGTCTCGCGCTTCGGCTATAGCCCGCTTATCCCGGCGCTGATTTCCGAACATTGGTTCGAGCCGGGCGAGGCCGCTTATCTGGGGGCGGCGAACCTGGTGGGTTATCTCCTGGGCGCGGTGGTGGCGGGCGCCCTGGGTGCGCGCTTGCCGCTGCGGTGGATCCTTCGCATCAGCATGGCGCTGGCTGCGCTCAGCCTGTTTGCCTGCGCGCAGCCGGCAACGTTCGCCTGGTTCTTGGTCTGGCGCGGCGTGGCGGGCGTCGCCGGCGGGGTGTTGACTGTGCTGGCGCCACCCGCGGTGCTGGCGCAGGTGCCAGTGCATCGCCAGGGCGCGGTGGGTGGCATCGTGTTCGGCGGCGTCGGCCTTGGCATTGCGGCCTCCGGCACGCTGGTGCCGTTGCTGATGCGGATGGGGCTGGCGGAGACCTGGATCGGCCTCGGGCTGCTGGCGACCGCCGCCACCGCTCTGGCCTGGACCGGGTGGCCGCAGACGAGGCGCTCCGCTGTCGCCCTGCCCGAGACGACGCGCCCGATCCGCAATGTGCGGCTGTGGCTGGCGGTGGTCTGCTACGGGCTGAATGGTCTTGGGCTGGTGCCGCCGATCCTGTTCCTGGTGGACATGGTGGCGCGCGGCCGCGGACTCGGCCTGGATGCCGGGTCGGCGGTGTGGGTGGTGTTTGGCATCGGCGCGCTGGTGGGGCCGCTGCTCTGCGGCCGCGTGGCCGACAAGATCGGCTTCGACACGGCGCTGCCCCTGGCCTTCCTCATTCAAGCGGTCATCATGGCGACCTTCGTCGCCCCGGTGCCCACCTGGGTGATCTTCGCCTGCGCCGGGGTCATCGGTGCCTTCGTGCCCGGCATCGTGCCGCTGGTGCTGGGGCGGGTGCGCGATTTAATACCCGGTGATCTGCGCCGTCAGGCCGCTGCCTGGAGCGCCTGCACCGCCACGTTGGCGCTGGGCACTGCGGGTGGCGGCTATCTTATGTCGTTCATGTATGCCCGCGGCTGGGGTGGCTATCCCACGCTGTTTCTCATGGGCGCGGCGGCAGTGGTGCTGTCGCTGGCCCTGGATCTGCTGGGTCTTGCCCTGGTCGGCCGGCGCCCCCGGGGGCGCTGACGGGCGTCCCCTCAGGCGGCGCGGGGCAGCGGATAGCTCTCGGTCGGCTCCGGCTTCTGGGCGGCCGAGAGTACCTTTGTCTGCACCAAGCTGGCCAGTTCCATCATCTCGGTTCCCCAGGCCATGGCCGACTGCTGGAGGAAGGCGCTCTCCTTGGCGAAGAGATTGGCCGGCCCTTCCTCACGGGAGAGGTCGGCTAGCAGATTCATCTGCGCCTGGATTTGACTGGCGGAGAACTTCTGGAGATGGGTTGCCACCGCCAGCGGTGTCTCGAACCACAGCGCCTGCAGGCTGGCGATCGGCCAAGCCATCGGCGGGGTTCCGGCCTGGAGGCCGCGCATGTGGTCCTGAAAGGCGCACATGCTGTCTTGAAGGGTGGAGGCGAAAGCGTTTGTGTCAGCCATGACTGAATCCTCCCTGAAGCCCAGAGTAAACATAGCATGAATGCGGCCTGAAATCTTGCGCTGCCTCAAGGGAGGTCAAGTTTTCGTCCGGCATCCCGCCTACGTCCTTTTCCGGAGTATGCAGGCTGGCGCGTTGGCGTCATGACAGCAGCGCCGGGCGGCGCCGGTCTGTGGCACCCCGGCAGAGGGAGAAAAGTCATGACTGAACTTCCCCATGCCTTCAAGGAAGTGCGTCTGGAACTGGCGCGCGAGAAGGACCACCCGGAAGGCGCGCGCAATTTCGGCTATGTGTTTATCGTGCCGCTGGATGCCAACGGCCAGATCGATGCCGATCTGTTCGCCCATCATCGCGATGCCTGCCGCGTGGTGCGCTTTCGCCCTGGCGAGAGCGACGAGAAGGGCCATCTGGTGCATCGCCCCGGCGGCAACTGGGCATTTCGCTACGACATCTCCGGATCCGATGACGACGAGCCCGGCTACCGCTTCAAGGACGAGCGTTTCTCCGTCGGGGAATATGTTTCGATCCGCGAGGATGACGTGTTCCACACGTTCCGCGTGGTGTCCGTCGAGCGGGTCTGATCCTGCCGAGACGCGGCATTGCCGCGTCCCGGCTTGATATGGAGCGGGTGGTCAGTAGGATTTGTACTCGGCCGTGCCGCCGGAGAGGGCGAACTCCTCCTCCGGCGAGAGCACCAGCTTGTGCCGGCCGATCACCGCGAAATAGGCGATGCCCACCGCGAACCACAGCGCCACGCCGATGACGCCGCTGCGATAGAGTGGATCGGAGAGTTGGAAGTAGATCGTCACCAACGCGATGACGATGGTGGCGATCGCGCCGGGAATGCCGAACGGGCTCTTATAGGGCCGCTCGATGTGCGGCATGTTCCGCCGCATGAGGATGAAGGAGATGGCCTGCATCACATAGGACAGCATGGCGCCGAACACCGCCATGTTGAGCAGCGTGCCACCGATGGCCGCCGCGCCCGCATCCGCCCCCAGCGCGAACCAGATGGCGATCATGATCACCAGCCCCACCAGCGCACCGGCGATCATCGCCACGTGCGGGGTCTGGCGGCTGCCGTGGGTGATGGACAGACTGCGCGGGAAATAGCCGGCGCGCGAGAGCGAATAGATCTGCCGGCCCTGGGCATAGATGATGGTGTGGAAGGAGGCGATCAGCCCGATCACCGCCACCAGCGCCAGCAGTTTGGCGATGCCGGTGCCGTAGATGGCCTTGAAGCCGTCCAGCAGTGGCTCCAGCGAGGTGGACAGGCCGAAGGCGCCGTTGGCCACCGAGGAATTCAGCCACAGGATCATGAAGGCGGAGACGATCAGCGTCGCCATGCCGGCCATGATGCCCTTGGGCATGTCCACCTTGGGATCCACGGATTCTTCCGCCGCCAGCGGCAATTGCTCGATAGCCAGGAACAGCCACACCGCGAACGGCATCGCCGCCAGCGCGCCGCCGATGCCGAACGGCAGGAACGGCCCGCCGCCATTGGGCAGTTCCACCGCCGTGCCGTCCGCCGCCACGCCGATATTGAGCGCCCAGCGGGAGAAATCCATCACCGGAATGGCACTGACCCAGAAGGCGACGAGGCAGGCGAGCGCGGCCAGCGTCACCACCAGCGTCACCTTGAACGACAGTTCCACCCCGACCACGTTGAGGCCGACGAAGATGATGTAGCCGAAGATCCAGTAGACCGGCTGGAACCCCGGCGGGGTGCCGAAGATCGAGCCCATGTAGGAGCCGATGAATGACACCACCACCGCCGGCGTGATGACATATTCCACATTCTCGCACAGGCCGGTGATGAAGCCGCCCCATGGCCCCATGGTGGTGCGGGCGAAGGAATAGGCCGCTCCCGTATGAGGCAAAGCGGGGGACATTTCGGCGATGGAGAAGGTGAGGCCGAGATACATGATGGCGATGATGATGGCGGCGATGAACATGCCGCCCCAGCCGCCGGAGGCCAGCCCCAGGTTCCAGCCGGAGAAATGGCCGGAGATCACCGCGCCGACGCCCAGCGCCCAGAGCGACCAGACCCGCGCGTGGCGCTTCAGTTTGCGCTGCTCGAAATAGGCGACGTCGACCGTGGTGTAGCTGATGCCGATGGATTTTGGGGCGGTGGGTTCGCTCATGATGATCTCTCCGCATGCCCGCCGCCGCTTCAAAACACTGCGGGGCGCGCTGGTGAGGACGGCACGGGAATGCGTGCCGCCTGCCTGACGCAAGGCAAGAACTATGCCTGAATTCAGCCCGCGCGCCAGGCAGCGCTTCCGCTTCCGCTGCCGGCGTCAGCCCGGCAGGCGCAGCGGCGGGCGCCCCTCCACCAGGAAGTCGTCGCTCTCATCCTTCAGGTCGACGCCGGTGAGGCTGCGGCGGAAGGCTTCCTTTAGCAGCCAGGCGAGCTTGAACGCGGCGGCCGCGTGAGAGAGCCCGTCGGCCCGCACGTTGGAGATACAGTTGCGCTGGGCATCCGAGCAGCCGACGCGCGGATCGAGCGTGAGGTAGAGCCCGAGGCTGTCCGGCGAGGACAGGCCTGGCCGCTCGCCGATCATCACCAGCACCGCGCGGGCGTGAAGCAGCGCGCCCACTTCGTCGCCCAGCGCCACCCGCGCCTCGCGGGCGATGACCACCGGCGAGGTCTTCCAGCCCGCCTGCGCCAGCCAGGGTTTCAGCGCCGCCAGGAACGGCACCGCCTGGGCATGAACGGCGGCGGAGGACAGGCCATCCGCCACCACCAGCGCCAGATCGAGGGTGCCGTCGGGCGCGCGCGCGGAGAGGCCCGCGTGGCTTTCCGGCGACAGGCGGCGGCCGAGATCCGGGCGACGCAGATAGATGTCGCGGGCGGCGGCGGCGCTGGTGACGTCGAGGGTGTCGAAACCCAGGTCCCGCACTTGGGCGCCGGTGGCGGCGGCGTCGAAGGGCGTGTGCACCGCATCGCGGGCCTTGGCGTGGGCGAAGGCGAATTTCAGCACTTCGGCGGTGGGCAGGCTGGCGCCGGTGCGGCCCAGGGCGATGCGGGCCGGGGTGTGGCGCGAGAAGGCGCTCCAGGGATCGCGGGGGGCGGTCACGCGGCACGTCCTTCCACAAAGCCCAGCAGCGGGTGGTTGCCGGAGGCGGGCAGCAGGCGTCCGTCCGGGCCGGTGATGGCCATGGCCTCGAGCCAGGCCTCGAATTCCGGCGCCCGCTTGGCACCGAATACCTCACGCACATAGAGCGCGTCATGGAAGGAGGTAGACTGGTAATTGAGCATCACATCATCAGCGCCGGGAATGCCCATGATGAAGGTCACGCCCGCTGCCGCCAGCAAAGTCAGCAGGGTGTCCATGTCGTCCTGGTCGGCTTCGGCATGGTTGGTGTAGCAGACGTCCACCCCCAGCGGCACGCCCAAGAGCTTGCCGCAGAAATGATCCTCCAGTCCGGCGCGGATGATCTGCTTGCCGTCATAGAGATATTCCGGCCCGATGAAGCCCACCACCGTATTCACCAGCAGTGGCTCATACACCCGCGCCACCCCATAGGCGCGGGCTTCCAGGGTCTGCTGGTCGACGCCGTGATGGGCATTGGCGGAGAGCGCCGAGCCCTGGCCAGTTTCGAAATACATGCAGTTCTGTCCCGCCGTGCCGCGCTTGAGCGCCCGCCCGGCCTCGAACCCTTCCTGGAGAATGGACAGATTGATGCCGAAGGAGGAATTGGCGCCCTGCGTGCCGGCGATGGACTGGAACACCAGATCCACCGGCGCGCCCCGGTTCATCAGTTCGATGGACGAGGTGACGTGAGTGAGGATGCAGCTCTGGGTGGGGATGGAAAAGCGCTGGATCACCTCGTCGGTGAGCTTCAGCAGCCGGTCCAGCATGGGCAGGCTGTCGGAGGCGGGATTGATGCCGATCACCGCATCGCCGCAACCGTAGAGCAGGCCATCCAGCATGGCCGCCGAGATGCCGGCGGCGTCGTCCGTGGGATGGTTGGGCTGGAGGCGCACCGCCAGCGTGCCAGGCAGGCCGATGGTGTTGCGGAAGCGCGTGACCACCCGACACTTCTTCGCTACCAGGATAAGGTCCTGGTTGCGCATCAATTTCGAGACGGCGGCAACCATCTCCGGGGTGAGACCGGGGGCGAGGCGGGCCAGTGCCGGGCCATCCGCCGCATCCGAGAGCAGCCAGTCGCGAAAATCGCCTACGGTCAAGGCAGAGACCGGCGCGAAGGCAATCGGGTCATGGCGGTCGATGATGAGGCGGGTGACCTCATCCTCCTCATAAGGCACCACCGCCTCGGAGAGGAAGGTCTTCAGCGGCAGGTCGGCCAGCGCCATCTTGGCGGCGACGTTTTCCTCGGCGCTGGCGGCGGCAATGCCCGCCAGCATGTCGCCGGAGCGGGGCGGCGTCGCCTTGGCCATCAGGTCCTTGAGGTCCGCAAAGGCGAAGCGCCGGCTTCCGGCTTGGTGGACATAGGGCATGGCGGCCTCCTTCACATCTGCTGCCCAGAGCAATGCAACGGACGTGCCCGCCGGGCAAGCGCCGTGCGCAGGACAGGGCTGCGTTGCGGCTACCAGAGGGCGCTGGGCGGGGTGTCGGTTGTGATCTCGTTCAGCCGGCGGACGGTCGCCGGCGTAGTATCAGCGGGCAAGGCATCGAGGGCGAACCATCCCACTTCCGCGATTTCCAGGGAGGGGCGTGGCGGTGGCCCGGCCTTAAACCGGGGCACGCGGTAGCAGACCACATGGTCGCGCCCGGCGCCGTGAGCATTGCGGTACAGCCCGTGCAGCAGCAGCGGGCCCAAGGTCGCGACATTGGCCTCTTCGTGCATCTCCCGCCGCGCGGCCTCCTCAGCGGTCTCGCCCACGTCCACGCCGCCGCCGGGCAGGTGCCAGCCCGGCGTATAAGTGTGGCGCACCAGCAGCACCCGGTTCTCGCCGTCGATGGCGATGGCGCGCACGCCCATCGTCACCCCATGGCGCACCCGGCGGAACAGGGCCACACCGGGCAGGCGGATCAAGACGGGGAGCAGGGCATGAAGCAGGCGCATCGTCGCATTAGCCGCGGGCGGCCGCTGCGAAGCAAGGTTCATGCGGCCGTCTGCGGCGCACCGCTGTGCGGCGGCTCAGGCGGCGGCCGCTTCGACCGCCTGGGCGCGGGCGAAGGCCGGCCGGGCTTGGCAGCGGGCCATGTAATCGGTGAAGACCGGCAGTTCCGGAAACACCTTCAGCAGATGGATGCCGAAGGCGATGTCGGTGGCTAGGGATACATCGACGGCACTGAAGCCGGTGCCGAGCACGTAAGGCGCTTGCGACAGGCGGGCTTCCAGCACATCCATCACCCGCTGGAAGCTGCCCCAGCCGGCGGAACGTTCCGGCAAGTCCAATGCCGTCATCTTCTGCACCATGGCCGGCTCAAGGCAGGTGGAGGAGAACATCATCCAATGCAGATAGGCGCCGCGCAGGGGATCGCCCACCGCCGGGGCGAGCCCGGCTTCAGGGAAGCGCTCGGCCAGATAAAGCGCGATGGCGCCGCTCTCGGCCACTTTCGTGCCGCCATCTTCGAGCGCGGGCACCTTGCCCATAGGGTTCACCGCGCGCAGGGCCGAGCCTTCCGCTGCAGGGGCGGTGATGTCCACCCGCTCAAGCTCGTAGGGGGCTCCGATCTCTTCCAGCAGCCACAGGGTTCTGAAAGCCCGCGTGCGGGGCGCCCAATAAAGCTTCACGGTCATGTTTCTCTCCCAGTCAGGAGAAGAACATGACCGGAACATCCTCGCAGGTCGAGAGATCGGAGGGGCACGTCCCCATGAAATCATCGCGGCACAGGCAACCGCGCGGAACCGCGTCCGGGGTGTCGTCCCGCACCGGCGGGACTTCATCTGGCGGCAAGGGACGCAGCGCGTCTCGCAAGGGCGAAGGAGATGGCATGGCATGCTCCAGAATGAGAGGTCCACCAAAGGCTGGACCCTGAGGCGACGCGGGCAGCGCCGGCCTTCTTCCCGCAAATTAATCGCATACAAGGTAATTTTGGGCAATCCAGAAAGCGCGCGCGCGGACAAAAAGATTGAGTGCGATTTAATTGCCGCTCGCTATAATCAGCGGATGCAAACTCCTATCTGCGCACCCCCGCGCCCCCGGCTTGTCCCATGAGCACCTTCTGCCTCGACGATATGATCTGCTTTGCCGTCTACTCGGCGGAGCACGCCTTCACCCGGGCCTATCGCCCGCTGCTCAAGGCGCTGGATCTGACCTATCCGCAGTATCTGATCTTGATGCTGCTGTGGAAGCGCGACGGCCAGAGCGTGAAGGAACTGGGCGAGCAGATGCACCTGGATTCCGGCACGCTGACCCCGCTGCTGAAGCGCCTGGAAGCGGCCGGCCATGTGCGGCGCGTGCGCAATGCGGCCGACGAGCGGGTGGTCAACATCAGCCTCACCGAAGCCGGCCGCGCGCTGCAGGAGAAGGCGCGGGCGGTGATGGCCGACATGGGCAGTGCCATCGGCCTGTGCGACGAGGACCGCGAGGGCCTGCGCCTTCAGATGATCGAACTGCGCGACCGGCTGAACAGCGTCGCCTCCTGAGCACATCGACGCAGCCGACTACCGAGCCGGCGCATGGACGCCCGCCGCGAAACGTGCCACAGCCCGGGTCGGGCGCGGCGCCCGTCCGGCCATAACAGGCTGCGGCGACGCCGGACCCATGGTTTTGCTTGCCGTCGAAGCATCGAGCGGCGATAATGACTTGACGGCCTGGGGTGCCGCGCGTCACGCGCGGCTGAGATTATACCCATCGAACCTGTCTGGGTCATTCCAGCGTAGGGAGAAGCCGATGAGCGAGAGCTTATCGTCCAGTGTTTTCGGGAAGAGTGCCTCTGATGCGTCGCCGGTGCGGGCCGCAGGCGCGCGACCGCGCGTGGCGGTGGTGGGGGCGGGCGTCATGGGCCTGGCCATCGCCTGGCGGCTGGCGTCTGCCGGCTGCGCGGTAGATGTGTACGACCAAAGCGTAAGCGGGCAGGGCGCCAGCCACGCTGCCGCCGGCATGCTGGCGGCCTGCGCCGAGGCCGAGCCGGGCGAGGACAATCTGCTGGGCCTCAACCGCGCCAGCCAGGCGCTCTGGCCCGCCTTCGCGGCGGAACTGGAAGCGGCCGCCGGCATGAGCGTCGATCTGCGCACCGAGGGCACCATCGTGTTGGCGCTGAATGCGGATGATGCCGCCCGGCTGCGCCATCTCATCGCCTTCCAGCAGGGCCTCGGCCTCCCGGTGGAATGGCTGAACGGCGCCGATGTGCGCCGTCGCGAGCCGCATCTGGCCACCAAGCTGGCCGGCGCGGTCTGGTGCCCGGAAGACCATCAGGTGGACAATCGGCTGGTGGCCGCCGCGCTCAAGATCGCTGCCCAGGCCGCCGGCGCGGTGCTGCACGAGCACAGCCCGGTGGAGCGGGTGGAGACCGTGGATGGCCGCGCCCGCGGCGTCATGGTCAATGGCGTGCGCCATGGCGCGGACGTGGTGGTGCTGGCGGCGGGTGCCTGGTCGCGCGGTGTCACCATCGCGCCCGCCGCGCCTTTGCCGGTGCGTCCGGTGAAGGGCCAGATGCTGGCCCTGCGCATGGATCCGGCGGCCCCCATTCTCAATCACGTCATCTGGGCGCCGGGCACCTATCTGGTGCCGCGCAAGGACGGCCGGCTGATCGTCGGCGCCACGGTGGAGGAGAAGGGCTTCGACACCGGTCTCACCGCCGGCGGCCAACTGGCGCTGCTCACCCACGCCTGGCGGGCGCTGCCCACCATCGAGGAATTGAGCATCATCGAGCAATGGGTCGGCTTCCGCCCCGGCAGCCGCGACGATGCCCCCATTCTCGGCGCCAGCGCCGAGGTGGAGGGGCTGATCTTCGCCACCGGCCATCATCGCAACGGCATTCTGCTGCTGCCGGTGACCACAAAGGCCATCGCCGCTCTGGTGCTGGAAGGGCGGGCTGATCCGCTGATCGCGCCCTTCAGTGCCGAGCGCTTCCGCCCCCGCGCGGCAGCGGAGTGATGCGCCATGGCACAGCCTTCGTCGCAGCTTCGCGACACACCGAACGGAACCGAGTTGGACGTGACTTCGTTGGCCCTGAATGACCCCAAAGACCTGCTGGTGAACGGCAAGAGCGAGCGGTTCGCCGTCGCCACCGTCGCCGATCTGCTGACGGCGCTCGATCTCGACACCAGCCGCAAGGGCATCGCGGTGGCGCTCAATGGCGCCGTGGTGCCGCGCCGCAACTGGGAGGCGGCGGCGCTGGCGTCCGGCGACGCGGTGGAGATCATCCACGCCAAGCAGGGCGGCTGAACTGCGGCGCAGGCCGATCCGATCCATCGAATGATCCGGCGCCGGGCGCCAAGCCGGCGGGAGAGACCAGACCATGACTGCCATCCAGACTCAAAGCCCCATCGCCGATCCCCTGGTGATCGCCGGGCGCACCTTTTCCTCGCGGCTGTTCCTCGGCACCGCGGGCTATCCGAACCAGAAGGTGTTTCTGGACGCGCTGGAGGCCTCCGGCTCGGAAATGGCCACCGCCTCCATCCGCCGCATCAGCCTCGCCGGCTATGAGGAGAGCCTGGCCGACCTGTTGTCCGACCGGGTGCACATCCTGCCCAACACCGCCGGCTGCCAGACCGCCAAGGATGCGGTGCTCACCGCCGAACTGGCCCGCGAGGCGCTGGAGACGGACTGGGTGAAGCTGGAGGTGATCGGCGATCGCGAGCTGCTCTATCCCAATGTGGAAGAGCTGCTCAAAGCCACCGAGGATCTGGTGGCGCGTGGCTTCGTGGTGCTGCCCTATTGCAATGACGATCCGGTCACCTGCCAGAAGCTGGCGGATTTGGGCGCCGCCACCGTGATGCCGCTGGGCTCCATGATCGGCACCGGCCTCGGCATCGCCAATCCGCACATGATCGAGCTGATCTGCGCCCGCTCGCCGGTGCCGGTGGTGCTGGACGCGGGCCTCGGCACCGCCTCCGACGCGGCGCTGGCCATGGAACTGGGCTGCGCGGCGGTGCTGCTGAACACCGCCGTTTCCAAGGCCCATGATCCGGTGCGCATGGCCCGCGCCTTCCGTCTTGCGGTGGAGGGCGGGCGCCTTGCCCGCTTGTCCGGCCGCATCCCCAAGAAGTTGCATGCGGAAGCCTCCAGCCCCGAATTCGGGCTGGTGGGAAGCTGAGCGAGCGCTTTATTACTCGGAGAGCTGCGCGATGACGCTGCCCGCTCCCCCCATCCTGCTGGTCACCGACCGCAGCCAGGCCAAGGGCGATCTCGTTGCGGTGGTGGCGGCGGCTCTGGCCGGCGGCCTGCGCTGGGTGAGCGTGCGGGAGAAGGATCTGCCGGAGGCCGAGCAGGTGGCGCTGGTGCGTGCACTGCGGCCCGTGATCGATGCCCATGACGCCCGCCTGACGCTGCACGGCAGCGCAGTGTTGGCGCAGAGCGCCGGCGCCGATGGGGTGCATCTGACCGGCGGCGCGGATGCCGTCGCTGCCCGTGCTCTGCTGGGGCCGGGCGCGCTCATCGGCCAATCCGTCCACGGCGTGGGCGAGGCGGCTGCGGCGGATGTGAAGGCGCTGGATTATCTGGTGGCGGGTCCGGCCTTCGAGACCGCCTCCAAGCCCGGATACGGCCCGGCGCTGGGCGTGGACGGGCTGCGGATGCTGCGGGCGGCGAGCCCCCTGCCGCTGATCGCCATCGGCGGCATCGGCGTGGCGCAGATGGCGGTCTGTCGCGCGGGCGGAGCGGCGGGCGTGGCGGTGATGGGCGGCCTCATGCGCGCGGCGGACCCGGCAGCGGACGCGCGGGCGCTGGTCGCGGCCTGGGGCTGAACGCCCGGGTG
Source organism: Azorhizobium sp. AG788 (assembly GCA_943369575.1). GTDB lineage: Bacteria > Pseudomonadota > Alphaproteobacteria > Rhizobiales > Xanthobacteraceae > Azorhizobium. The sequence continues at coordinate 44,347 of CALRNP020000004.1, forward strand.
CTCTCAGGTGGGGATGTAGCGCCCCTCGTCTATGGCTTCGACCATGCGCAAGGCCTCGATCTGCTCCGGCTCCCAGGCCACGTCCAAGGCGGCGATGGCGCGCAGCATCATGAGCGCATCGGGCGTGATGGCCAGGGTAGCCAAGGATGCATTCAGACGAACCTGGAGGTTTTGGTGAAAAATCAGGGGGATCAAGACGGATCGCTGATCTCCAGGGCGTGATTTGAACTCTGAGCGTATTTCAAGAATTATATAGAATATTTTATTGTAAGTCTCGAGATCCATATTTTTGTCAGCTTCGGTTCGTTTTTTGCTAATTTCTATAAAATAATCGAATATTTCATTATTCGACATTTCGCTTAATTTTTTTTGGATGTGGGGTGAATTCGATGTGCTCAGAATTTTCAGTTCTCATGGCTTGAGAGCTCCGCGCTCAGGTCTCGGTGATGGCATGGCGTTAATTCTCCGGTTCCCAAAAGCCTTGCTCCGCATCATTTTATTCGACAGCCTGAAGCTGAATTCGATACTATTTTGGAATGAAGCTACCGTCCTCCAATGCGCTCAGCATCATCTTCGCCTCCAGCGCCTGAGAGTCGAAGTTGTATTGACCAAGAAGGACCAAAGCGTCCCTTGCCGCCGGCGTGAGAGTCAATGTTGCCATGGCTGCCTTCAGCCGTACCTGCGGTCGACGGTCTTCTAGCAGCGGAATCAATACGCTCCGCTTGTCGCCAGGGCGATTTTTAAGTATGTGTTCTATCACTTTCATTTCGTCATAAAGTCGATTGTATTTGGATGAGCGCATATCATCGATCGCTTCTTGTTGCGCTACGGCAATTTCTATGAATGCGTTTGCTAGGTCGATATCGTGCATAATTTTCATTTTTTCCTTATTCATTGCTTCAGAATCCCTTCTCTTATCAGGACCTTTAGTCCGTAGGCTCTGCGTTCTTCCCATGATTTGTCTTTAAGGTGGGAGCGTGGGCTCGTTCCATGTGCGTCATTTAGCCGGCTGTAGTATTCTGTTGCGCGCCAATGTCTTAGCCGCGAAATGCGCACCAGATTCTCTGACCCGTTGATGCGGCTTGCTGGGAAGCCAGCGGCCTTTGCGGCGGCTTCTTCCACGATGTGGTGGACGTCCGTGCCGGGCCGCGGCGTTCGGACATCCTGCTGCAGTTCGGCCAACGTCTTCGGCGGCGCCAGATATTCGGAGATCAGCGGTTGGTAAGTATCATACAGCCAGAAGCCTGCTTCAAGCCCGAGTGAGCCAAGCAGTCGCGCCACTGGGTGGCCCATGGATACCCCACGCACGAGCCAGCGCACCACGTCGCGTGCGATGCGTAATTGCGCCCGAGTTTTGGGCGGTGGTGTTTCGGGAATGACCGGCGGGTCCTCCAGCGGTGGGCCGCCGTTGGAGGGCCAGATCTCGATATGCAGGCGCGGCCGCTGCGGCGCAGATTCACCGGCAGGCGCTTCGCTTCCTTCCTGCGGAAGGCTGCCCGGGAGCCCGCTTGAAGGGTCGCCGCCCTCTCGTGTCCACTGGCCGCCGTTCGGGCTGCCAGCGGGGCTGCGGGGCTGGTTGGGATCGAAGTTCGCCTTACGGAGTGTCTCCCGCAGGATCAGCGCTCGAACAATGAATTGGGTCGCAAGAATATCTGCCTTCAGCGCAAGCAGCTCTTGTAGGTACGGGTCCCATCTATCGAGATTGTGCTCCCACCCCATGTCCGCCTCCGTTGTCAGGGGCAGAGGATGGCAGTGCCGGAAGGGGTGTGAGGTAATATTCCTATATTCTGCGGGGCGGTGTCTGCGCTCACACGAGGCGGGATACGTAAAATAGAAATATAATCAACTATTTATTGGATTGTTGTCATTCGTTTCGCTGGATTGGCGTCCCTCGGTGGAGGAAACTTATCCCCCTGCCTTGCTGGGTCCGACGGCATCGAACCGATGCAAGGGGGCCTGGCGGCTCTCGCCCCTTCCGTCCTCTTCCCGGTTGACGGCGGCCATACACGGGCGCAGGAGCCGTAGAGGTCCGTCAAGGAAGAGGGGCACATGGTTCAGGCGGTCTTCGTGCATATCCCCAAGACGGCGGGCACCAGCTTCCGCGAGGCTCTGTGCGCGGGCTTCGGCTCAGAGGCCGTCAGCCCGGCCTTCGCCGCCAGCCGCATCTCGCCGGAGGAGGCCGAAAGGCTTCGCGCCTACCAGGTGATTTCCGGCCATATCAGCATGGCCGATGTGACGCGCCATTTCCCCGATGCCGCGCCCTTCACCATTCTGCGCGAGCCCATCGACCGCACCTTGTCCTGGTATTATTTCGCCCGCCAGCAGCCGGCCGGGCAGCATGCGGATGTGGACGCCGCCAAGGCGCATGATGTGGAGGCCTTCTTCGCCCTCGACCCCTCCATCGCCTTCCGCAACATCTTCAATCGGCAGGTGCGTCAGCTGGGCGATCATGTGCTCAATAGCGATGTGGATCTGCCCGCTGCGCTCGATCGGGCGAAGCGGGCGTTGGAGGCCTGCGTCTGGGTCGGGCGCCAGGAGCATCTGGCGGCGGATCTCGCCCGCTTGCCGGCCGCCTTGCCGCCGATGGCGGGCGTGAGCCTGCCATCGCTCAACGTCACGGCCGAGCGCCGGGCGGTGGCCGAGATCGCCCCCGCGCTGGTGGAAAAGATCGCCCGCTACAATCGCTACGACCTGGCGCTTTATGAGCATGCCTGCGCCATGCTCGGCGCGGCGTCCTCACCTCAGCCGGCGTAGATCCAGTCGTAGCGCTCCAGCAGGCGGGCGCCGGTGGTGCGCAGAACGAGATCGCGGGCGATCCGAGCCGGACCTTTGAGATGATAGACGCCGGCATTGCTGCGGGCGCCGCGCTGGATGCGGGCTGTGCGCGGCCGGCGGGCGGCCTCGTAGGCGCGCAGGGCCGCCTCGGGCGGTCCCGGGCGGGAGACGGCGGCGGCGAGAGCGGCGGCGTCTTCGATGGCCTGGGCGGCGCCCTGGGCCAGGAACGGCAGCATGGCGTGGGCGGCATCGCCCAGCAGGGTGGCGCGCCCTTGGCTCCAGCGGGGCAGGGGCGCCATATCGTAGAGGCCCCAGCACAGGAATTTCGGCGCGTCGCGCAGCAGCGCCCGCACCTCCGGCGCCCAGGCGGCGAAGGCAGTATGGACGGTGCTGGCTTCCCCCGGCTCGCTCCAGCGGGCGACGGGGCGGTCCTGTCGCACGATGGCGACGATGTTGACCGCCGCCCCCGCCTTCACCGGATAGGTCACCAGATGCGCATCGGGGCCGAGGAACAGGCGCACGTCCGGCGGGGTGTCCGCGCGCACGGGAATGGTGGCGCGATAGGCGACCCGGCGGGCGAACATCGGCTGGGCCGATACGCCCAGATGCTCGCGCACCACCGAGCGCACGCCATCGGCGCCCACCAATATGTCGGCGGTGGCCGTTACTAGCCGATCACCCTCGTCGAGGTCGCGCCGCTCCCGGCGTGCCGCCGCGACGGTAGCGAGGGCGGGGACTGCTTCCTGCCGGGCGACCGCGCGCATGCCATTAGGCAGCGCCTCGATGCTCTCCAGCCGCGCCCCCAGCAAAGTGGTGCAGCCGGCGGCCAGGGCGGCGTCCGCCAGCAGGCGCTGGAGATCGGCCCGATGCACCACCAGGAATGGCGCGCCCAGGCGCGCTTCGGCGGGAGCATAGTCGCAGCGGGCCAGCAGCTTGAAGCTGCGGCCGTCGCGCACCTCCAGCGCCCGGGGCGCCACCGCCACCGCGCACAAGGCGTCCAGCAGACCGAAATCGCGCAGGATGCGGGTGGCGTTGGGGGAGAGCTGAAGGCCGGCGCCCACTTCCGCCAGCTCGGCGGCCTGTTCCATGAGCCGCACGCCGAGCCCGGCGCGCCGCAGGGCGATGGCGGCGGCCAAGCCGCCGATGCCGGCGCCGACGATGAGGGCGCTGCGCGCCTCAGCCTGTTCCACGATGGGGAATGTCCAAGGTCCGGGGGGCCGCTGACGGGTCCGCCCTGGCTGGAGAGGGGGCGCCCCGGCGCGGCCGGGGGCCTCAGACGTGAATGTCAGTGCGGCTCAGGCCGCCGGGCGCTCGTGCCACACGGCGTCGGCGGGCTTGGCCTCGCCGGGCTTGAGCGCCGGATTGTAGCGATAGAGGGTGGAGCAATAGGAGCACACCGCCTCGGTATCGGAGCCGAGATCGATGAAGATGTGCGGATGGTCGAAGGGCGGGGTCGCCCCGATGCACATGAATTCATGGGCGCCCACTTCGATCACGCTCACGCCAAGATCGTTGCGAAAGTGAGGAATGCCTGTTTCCGCCATGGCCAGTCTCTTCGTGCCGGTGTGGGTGTGCCCCGAATGAGGTCGAGCTTAGAGCATGTTCGCGCCCCGTTGAACACCTCCTGGACGGGCATGCGGCCGCAGGGGGCGCCGAACGCATCGGTTCAAATGCGGGGGGCGCAAGCGCTGGCGTGGCCGGCCCCTCTTGCGCCGGTGGCCGGTTTGAGCGTATCAGGTTTTCCAGAGAGCATCTTTTGGTGAGCGAGCCGCGTCCGTGTCGTCTATTCCGACGAACAAAGCTGGTACCGCCACCCGGATCCATGGGATTCCGGGCAACGCTCTCATTGCGCGCGCGCTCCTTCTTCTTAGCCGCCCCTGAGGGCCGGCCGGGCGCACGCGCCTGGGCACTCAGGGGATGAGCACTGAAGCCGACCCCGACGCATTTCCCCGGCCTCTCTCCCTTGGATCGAGACGGTCGCGACCCCAGAAGGACCCGTGCCATGACCACCGAGACCCCCGTCGCCCCCGTATCCGGTGCCGACCGCGTCATCATCTTCGACACCACTTTGCGTGACGGCGAGCAGTGCCCCGGCGCCTCCATGACCTTCGAGGAAAAGCTCGAAGTGGCCGCCGTCCTGGACGAGATGGGCGTGGACGTCATTGAGGCGGGCTTTCCCATCGCCTCCATCGGCGATTTCGAATCCGTGGCCGAGATCGCCCGCCGCACCCAGCGGGCGGTGATCGCCGGTCTGGCCCGCGCCATTCCCGCCGACATCGCCCGCGCCGGCGAAGCGGTGCGCCATGCCAAGCGCGGGCGCATCCACACCTTCGTCTCCACCTCGCCGATCCATCTGGAACACCAGATGCGTAAGACCCAGGAGCAGGTGCTGGACATCATCACCGCCACGGTCACCCAGGCGCGCAACCTGGTGGAAGACGTGGAATGGTCGGCCATGGACGCCACCCGCACGCCGCTGGATTATCTGGCCCGCTGCGTGGAAGCGGCCATCAAGGCCGGCGCCACCACCATCAACCTGCCGGACACGGTGGGCTACACCACGCCGGAGGAATACCGGCACATGTTCCGCACCATGCGGGAGAAGGTGCCGAACGCGGACAAGGCGATCTTCTCGGTGCATTGCCATAATGATCTGGGCCTGGCGGTGGCCAATTCGCTGGCCGGCCTGGAAGGCGGCGCCCGGCAGATCGAATGCACCATCAACGGCATCGGCGAGCGGGCCGGCAATGCGGCGCTGGAAGAAGTGGCCATGGCGCTGACCGTGCGCCGCGACGTGCTGCCCTACACCACCGGCATCGACACCAAGATGCTGACCCGCACCTCCAAGCTGGTATCGGGCGTGACCTCGTTCCCGGTGCAGTACAACAAGGCCATCGTCGGCCGGAATGCCTTCGCCCATGAGAGCGGCATCCACCAGGACGGTATGCTGAAGCACAACCAGACCTATGAGATCATGACCCCCGAGAGCGTGGGCGTCACCAAGACCTCGCTGGTCATGGGCAAGCATTCCGGCCGCGCCGCCTTCCGCGACAAGCTGAAGGCGCTGGGTTACGAACTGGGCGAGAATGCCCTCAACGACGCCTTCACCCGCTTCAAGGACTTGGCCGATCGCAAGAAGGTCATCTATGACGAGGACATCGAGGCGCTGGTGGATCAGGGCATCGCTCTGGCCCATGACCGCACCAAGCTGATCTCGCTGTCGGTGATCGCCGGCACCCACGGCCCGCAGCGCGCCACCATGCGCCTGGAAGTGGACGGCGTGGTGCGCACCGAGGAAGCCGAGGGCAACGGCCCGGTGGATGCCACCTTCAACGCCATCAAGGCTTTGGTGCCGCACACCGCCAAGCTGGACCTCTATCAGGTGCATGCGGTGACCGAGGGCACCGACGCCCAGGCGGAAGTCTCGGTGCGTCTGTCGGAAGGCGACAAGGTGGTGACCGCCCGCGCCGCCGATCCCGATACGCTGGTGGCTTCGGCCCGCGCCTACATCACCGCGCTGAACAAGCTGGACGTGAAGCGCCAGTCCATCAATCCGCAGGCGGCGGTGGGCTGAGGCCAAGCGCAACTGATGATCTGAGGCCCGCGGCGATGGACCATCGCCGCGGGCTTTTTTCTGGGCCGGGCGATGCTGCCCCATAGGAGCGTGCCATGAACCGGACTGGCATTTTTCTGGCGCTCGCCTCTGCCGTTCTGTTCGGTGCCAGCACGCCATTGGCCAAGCTGCTGCTGGGCAGCGTCGATCCCTGGATGATGGCGGGGCTGCTCTATCTGGGCGCCGGAGGGGGCCTGGCCGCCGTGCATCTGTCGCGGGCGGCATTGCAGATCCCGGCCGCCGAGGCGCCGCTGCGGCGAGCGGACCTGCCGTGGCTGGGGCTGGTGATCCTCGCGGGCGGGGTGGGCGGGCCGCTGCTGCTGATGTTCGGCCTCGCCCGCACGGATGCCGCCAGCGCCTCGCTGCTGCTGAACCTGGAGGGATTGGCGACGCTGGCCATCGCCTGGCTGGCGTTCCGGGAGAATGTGGACCGGCGGCTGCTGTTCGGCGCCTTCGCCATCCTGGCCGGGGCGGCGCTCTTGTCCTGGCAGGGCAGCGCGCATCTGGAGTGGGGGGCGCTGCTCATTGCTGGCGCGTGCCTGTGCTGGGGTCTCGACAACAATCTCACCCGCAAACTGTCGTCCGCCGATCCGGTGCAGATCGCCATGCTGAAGGGGCTGGTGGCCGGGGCGGTCAATCTCGGACTGGCGCTAGCCAGCGGGGCCCACCTGCCGCCCCTTGGCCTTGTACTGGCGGCGGTCGTGGTGGGGTTTTTCGGCTATGGCGTGAGCTTGGCCCTGTTCGTTCTGGGCTTGCGCCATCTGGGGGCGGCACGCACCGGGGCCTATTTCTCCCTGGCGCCGTTCGTGGGCGCGGTGCTGGCAGTGGCGCTGCTGGGCGAGCCGGTGACGGCGACGCTGGTGGTGGCAGGCGGCCTCATGGGGCTGGGTCTGTGGCTGCATCTCAGCGAGCAGCATGCCCATAGCCATGCCCATGAGCCGCTGGCACATGCCCATCGTCACCGCCATGACGATCACCACCAGCATGCCCATGGTCCCGACGTGCCGCCGGGCGAGCCGCATAGCCATTGGCATCGCCATGCGCCGCTGGTGCATCGCCATCCGCACTATCCGGACCTGCACCATCGCCATGGCCATGGTCCGGCGGACCATGAGCACGGCCCCACCGGCTGACTGGCAGCGGGCTGAGCGTCGGCTATGCTGCGGCGGTTGTTCTGCGGCGAGGCCTTGCTCCATGCGCGCGATGGATGCCCGACACTATTGGCTTTCCGCCCGCCTGGAGCGGCGCGAGGGGTGGGACGAGGCGCGCTATCCGTTCAACCTGCCGGTGGTGCGGCATCTGGATGAACTGGCCTTCCACCCCAAGGTGACCTTCCTGGTGGGGGAAAACGGATCGGGCAAATCCACTTTGATCGAGGCGCTGGCGGTGGCCTGGGGCTTCAATGCGGAGGGCGGCAGCAAGAATTTCCGCTTCGATACCCGCGCCTCCCATTCCGAGCTGCACCGCTTTGTGCGCCCCATCCGCTCCACCAAGCGGGCCAAGGACGGCTATTTCCTGCGGGCGGAGAGCTATTTCAACGTCGCCACCCAGATCGAGGCTCTGGACGCGGCGCCGGGCCTGGGGCCGCCGGTGATCGATGCCCATGGTGGCCGGTCGCTGCATGAGCAGTCGCATGGGGAATCGTTCTTCGCCTTGCTGGAGCACCGCTTCCGCGGGCAGGGGCTCTATATTCTCGACGAGTCGGAAGCCGCGCTCTCGCCCAGCCGGCAGCTGAGCTTCCTGGCGCGGCTGCATGAACTGGTGGGGCAGGCCTCACAATTCATCATCGCCACCCACTCGCCCATCATCCTGGCCTATCCCGATGCCTGGATCTACCAGACCTCGCCGCGCGGTCTGGAGCGGGTCGATTATGAGGACACCGATCATTACCAGGTGACGCGCAACTTCCTGAACCGGCGCGATGCCTTCCTCGACGTGCTGCTGCGCGAGGAGGAGCGATAGAGCCGGCTGGCCCGAGCAGGCGCCCGGCACTCGGCGGATGCGGCGCGTATGGCAGGTCGCGGCCAAGTCAGGTCACGGCCAAGTAAGTTCGCGGCCAATTCAGAAGGCGATGGCGGCTTGCGGTGCCCGGCTTGAAGAGCGACGCGGATGATGCGCGAGAGGCCTTGAGCAAAAGACCACCACACACCCGCAGGCCGCCCCGCGTCGGACAGATGAGTCTATGCTCAACGCCGGATCCGCTCCCTGCGCCGTTCATTGACGCCAGCCAAAGAAAAAGGGCCGGCGCGATGCCGACCCTTCCCGTTGTGTGAAGCCCTTGCTCCGGCCCGCGCCGGGGAAGCGGCGCGGGTCAGGTTTGGCTATTGCGGCTTGGCGTCCGGCGCGCCGGGCG
>CALRNP020000005.1:0-51205 GCA_943369575.1 Azorhizobium sp. AG788
TGATCGCGATGGGGATGAGAAAAAACGGGATCAGCAGCGCGCCCGTGGGCGCGAGCCAGAGCCAGGGCAGGATGCTGTTGCGGGTGGCCATGGCGCTCACCCGTCCGCGCCGAGCCGGCAGGATGCCGGGTCGAAATCGAGATAGACGGCGTCGCCCACCTTCAGGACCGCCTGGGTGACGCCCGCCTGCGCCGGGCGGTCCACCACGATCTGCGTCTCGCCGAGGAGGACGATGACCCGCTCCTGGGCCCCCAGGAAGGTGCGCAGGGTGACGACACCGGGGGCGGCCGCATGCATGGGCGTGGGCGTGAGAGACAAGGCGATGTCCTCGGCCCTGAGGTCGACGCTGATCTGATCAGCCCCCTGCCCCGCCGCCGTGACGATTGCGATGGGAACCGGAAAGGCGAGAGCCGGGGGCAGGCGCAGCCGGTGGCCCGTCCCGTCCCGTTCGAGGGTGCCGGTGAGGCGGTTGGTGGTGCCGAGGAAGCGCAGCACGGAACTGGATTTCGGCGCCCGGTAGACCTCTTCCGGCGTGCCAATCTGAGCGATGCGACCGCCCTGCATGATGGCGATGCGGTCCGCCAGCGCAAAGGCCTCGCGCTGGTCGTGGGTGACCAGAACGGTCGTCACCATCAGACGGCGCAGCAGCAGGGAAAGCTCCAGCTGCATGTCCTCGCGCAGGTGGCGGTCCAGCGCGCTGAAGGCTTCGTCCAGCAGCAGCATGTCCGGGCGCACCGCTAGCGCGCGCGCTACCGCGACACGCTGGCGCTGGCCGCCGGAGAGCTGCGCGGGAAAGCGCTTCTCCAGCCCGGACAGGTGCAGCAGGGCAACCATCTCCGCCACGCGCGCGCGGATTTCAGCCTTGTCGAGGCGCCGCGCGGTGAGCCCGTAGGCGATGTTGTCCGCCACGCTCAGGTGGGGGAACATGGCATAGTGCTGGAACACCATCGCCACGTTGCGCTTGTACGGGGGGATCGCCGTGATGTCCTTGCCCCGCAGGCTGATGGAGCCATAGTCCGGGGTCTCGAAGCCGGCGATCATGTTGAGCAGGGTGGACTTGCCGCAGCCCGAGGCACCGAGCAGCGCCACGATCTCCCCGCGCCGGAGCGCGAGACTGCATCGGTCCACCGCCACATGGCCATCGAACGACTTGCACAGATTGTCGAGCACCAGCTCGTTAGCATCCGCGCCAGTCCCCGAGCCCTTACCTAAGTCCGTCAGATTGGCCGGCATGTTGACCATGGCGTTCAACTCTGGACCTCACGGGTATAGCGATCGAGCCATTCCTTCTGCCGGGCGGCTGCGAATTCCTCGTCCTGGAACCACACCAGCTTGGCATCGGCATTCACCAGCGGCGCCACGTCCGTCGGGATGGGCACGTCGGAGCGCACGGGGGTCGCCAGCAGGTTGGTCACCATGGCCGCCTGGGACGGCTTGGTGAGCGTGAAGTTGGCGTAGGTCTTGGCCTGCGCTATACGCTTGGAATTGACGGGGATGCACAGGTCGTAGGGCACCGCCAGCACGCCCTCCTTGGGCGAGCACTTCACCACGTTCGGCGTCTTGCGGGTGGTATTGGCAATGCGGATGGCGAATTGCGGCGCGATGCCGATGTCGCCGCGCTCGATCAGCATGTTGGGCTGGCTGCCATCGGCATAGAAGGAGCGGATGGCGGGCTTCAGCGCCTTCAGCCGGGCGAAGGCCTCGTTGAGGCCGGCTTCCGATTTCATGTCGCCGGCGATGGCCTTGACCAGGCAGGCCAGGAAGCCGAAGGCCGAAGAGCCGTTGACGGCGCTCGGCAGCATGATCTTGCCCTTCATGTCGTCGCGCCACAGATCGAGCCAGGACGTGACGGGTGTGGGAATCTGCTTGGTGTCCACCATCAGGTCGAAGGTGTCGAGCATGGTGGCGACGCCCCATCCTCCTTCGGGAATAATGTGCGGCAGGAGGTGCGCCGCCTCGGCGAAGTCGGAGGGCTTCACCGAGGAGAACAGTCCGCCCTTCATGCCGCGCAGGCCCCAGGACCGCGAGATCATCACAAGGTCGAACGGCGGATCCGCCTTCTGGGTCTGGATCTTGGCGCTGGCGCTGGGGGAGATCTCGACATCGTAGATCACCTTGATGCCGGTCGCCTGCTCGAACGGCTTGGCGATGATGTCGGACAGCACCTGATAGGGGCCGCCGAAATGGGTGACGCGCAGCGTCACATCCTCGGCCCGCGCCGCCCGGCCGGCCGCCGCTGCCCCCAGGGTTCCGAAGGCGGCGGCTCCGAGGGCAAGGCGTGCGCCGCCCGCCAGCAGATCTCGGCGCCGGATATCAAAGGTCATCGCGCTCTCCATCGATCGAATTCGGGGCTGTCGGAACGTGGATTCAGGCTGTAGCTGGGTCAGTTGAGGCGAAGGCGGCGCAGGGCGTCGCGGTTGACGGTGATGCCGAGGCCGGGGCCGGAGGGCACCGGCAGCGTACCGTGCGCGTCCAGCAGCCTGGGGTGGGCGACCGGCTCCTCGGTGAGATCGTCATGGAGCGGTGTGCGCAGCAGGCTGCACTCCATGACGCGAAACTGGGGCAGCGCCGCCGCGAGATGTAGCGCCGCGGCGGCCTTGATGGGCCCGCCCGCATGGTGGGGCGCGAACGGCACGCCGAGGCTCGCGGCGGCGGTGGCCGCGCGCATGAAGCCGGTGATGCCGCCGATGCGCCCGCAATCGGGCTGGAGCAGATCCACCGCGCCCGCCGTGACGAGGCCGATGGCGCCCCGCGGGCCGTATTCACTTTCTCCGGCTGCCAGCGGCAGGATGCCGAGGGCATGGAGCTGGGCGAGGCCCGCCTTATCGGCGGGGTCGAGGGGCTCCTCCAGCCAGAGGTAGCCGAGATCGGCAAGCTGGCGAGCCAGGATGACCGCAGCCGGATAGTCGAAGGCGCCGTTGGGATCGGCGACGAGACTGATGCCGGGACCCACCACATCGCGGATGAGCGCCACCCGAGCAAGGGCCGCACCGAGGGGCGGTGCGATCTTCACCTTGATCTGCCGGAAGCCGATGGCCACCGCCCGCTCAGCCACGGCAACAGCGTCCGCATCGGCAATCCAGCCGACGAAAGAGGCATAGGCCGGCACGCGGCGGCGGCCATGACCACCGAGCAGAACATGGACTGGAGAGCCAAGGCGCTGGCCGAGGAGATCCCACAAGGCGATATCGATGGCGGACACGGCCTCGGCGCCAGCTCCAGCCACCGGTGTCACCAGCGCAGCGCGCATCGATTCCCATAAGGCGCCGATGTCATTTTCGTCAGCACCCAGCAGTAGTGGCGCCAGGGTGGCCTCGACAATGCTGGCGGCAGCCTGCGGCGCAGCCGGTGAGAAGGCCTCGCCGAAGCCGCAGCGCCCATCGTCCGTGACGATTTCCACCACGAGGCTCCTGACGGCGCCGGACCGGCCCGACGCCGCCGGCTGCGGCGTCGCGAGCGGATGTGCGGTCAAGGCGGCGACGGACATCCGGGACTCCAAGATCGCAGATAGATCGCAGCTGGAGGGCGCTATCGAATTTTATTCGATATCGAATTATCCTTTACCGAATGATATAGACGTTATTACCGTGAGAATGGCCTGTCAATTCAAGCACCGTCTCAAATTTTACGCGTCTTGCGGCGGTTCCGGACCCAAAAATTAGGCACGCTGCAGCCTTGTACGGCACTCAGCTTGTGAGGCCGGACGAGACACGACCCAAACGTTGCCAGTTCAGGAAATGCAGGCTATTCGGGTCGCACTTTCCGGAATGCGCTTGCGCCTCTCGCGAAAACCTTTTCATATCGAACGATAAGCGGAGGCCATGCCATATGCCGAGGACCGTGGCACGCAGAAAGGGTAAGACCCCACGCCCCACCGCACCGGAGCCCACGCCCCTGGACGTGCAGGCCACGGCGCCGGCAAGAGATGGCGGCCGCAAGGGGAAGGGTTCCGGCACCAAGGGCAAGGCGGGCCAGCTTCAGGTGCCCATCAACACCATCGTCGAACAGTGGCACCGCGTGCGGCCGGACCTCGATCCCGAGCCCATGCGCCTGTTCGGCGCCCTCGCCCAGGCGCACCTGCTGACAACGCCTTACATGAACAATGTCCTGGAGCGGCACGGTCTGGTACGAGGCACATTCGACGTACTCTCCGCCTTGCGCCGCGCGGGGCCGCCCTACTCTCTGACGCCCAAGCAGCTTGCCGAGTCCCTGCTGCTGAGCGGCGCGGGCATGACCAATCGGCTCGACCGGCTGGAAGGTCTCAACCTCATCGCCCGCCTGCCTGAGCCCAACGACCGGCGCAGCCTCAAGATCCAGCTCACCCAGAAGGGCGTGAAGCTGGTGGACGAGATCATCCCGAGGTTCGTCGAGGCGCAGCGCCGTCTCGTAACCCGCCTCGGAATGGCGGAAACCGAAACCCTGCTCGGCCTGCTTGATCGCCTCTCCGCCGCCCTCCTCGACGATATCGGATCCGAACCCACGGCGTGACGGGCTACGTGATTGACAGGACCGACGACGCCCCATACGCTCTTATCGTTCGATATCAAATTATTTTGTATTGAACAAAGTGCGGCCGGATGCACGCGCATGCCCTGATGCGCGTCCGGCCGCTCCCCGAAAGTCGGATCGGGACACGAGATGCAGCCTCCCATCGAGCTTTGCGTGATCGATGACCTTCCCGTGGTCGACATGCACGCCCATTACGTGTCGCCCGATCTCATCCGCGCGGCGGAGACCAACGGGGCCGCCTTCGGCGTGAGCATCCGGCGCGAGACGGACGGACGGGCCCGGCTCATCTTTCCCGACGGCGCGGTCCTGCGGCCCTTTTTCCAAGAATTGTGTGATCTCGAGGTGCGCCTGCCCGGCATGGATGCCGCAGGCATCGGCCTGCAGGTAGTCTCCACCTGGACCGACATGGCCGGCGACCAGTTGCCGCCGGACCAGGGCGCACGCTGGTCGCGACTGCAGAACGAGACGCTGGCCGCGGACACAGCCGCCCATGGCGGCCGCTTTGCCGCCATGGGCACCCTGCCCCTGCAGGACGTGCCGCTCGCGCTGGCCGAGCTGGACCACATGGCGCGAAACCTGGGTATCCGCTCGGTGGAGATCGGCACCAACATCAACGGGCGCGACCTCGACCATCCGGACTTCCGACCGCTGTGGAAGCGCCTGTGCGACCTCGACATGCTGGTTCTGCTGCATCCGCCCTTCAAGCCCGTGGGCGAGGGCCGCAACGGCGACTATTTCCTGAACAATCTCATCTCCTTCCCGGTCGACACCACCATCGCCGCCGCGCGGCTCATGTTCAGCGGCATCCTCGACGACCTGCCGGGGCTGAAGATCTGCCTCGCCCACGCGGGCGGCTTCCTGCCCTACCAGATCGGCCGCTTCGACCGGGGCTTTGCCGCCCATCCGGCGTGCAGCCGCAGCCTCGGAAAGGCGCCCTCCAGCCTGCTGGACCGCTTCTTCTACGACACGCTCACCCATGACGATGCCGCCCTCGCCTTTCTGATGACGCAGGTGGGCGCGGAGCGGGTGGTCTTTGGCAGCGATTATCCGTTCGAGATGCTGGACCCCACCGGTCCGGAACGGGTCCGCCGGCTGGGCCTGGGCATGGCCGAGGAGGACGCGGTGCTCGGCGATACCATCCGGGACCTGCTTTCCACGGCCGAAGCGCCGCGCGCAACGGCGGAGGACTGACATGCACCGCGATATTCGCATCGCCGTCATCGGGGCCGGGCTCGGCGGCATGACAGCCGCAGGCCTGCTGCAACGCGCGGGATTCAAGGTGCAGGTATTCGAGCAGGCGGGCGCCTTCTCGCGCATCGGCGCCGGCATCCACCTCAGCCCCAATGTGATGAAGGTGATGCGCCGTCTCGGTATCGAAAAGGCGCTGACCGACATCGGCCTCCATCCGGACGCCTTCGTGAGCCGCAAGTGGGACTCCGGCGAGGTGCTGTTCGAGCTGCCGTTCCACCCTGAGGCCGAGGCGCATTTCGGCGCGCCCTACATCAACGTCCATCGCGGGGACCTGCATCAGATGCTGGAGACCGCCCTCGATCACGGCACGGTCGCCTTCAGCCACAAGCTGCGCACGCTGGAAGAACGCCACGGCGTCATCCATCTCGCCTTCGAGAATGGCGCGACGGCGGAAGCGGATCTGGTCATCGGCGCGGACGGTGTGAATTCGCGTGTGCGGGAATATCTCCTCGGCATGGAGAAGCCGCGCTTCAGCGGCCACATCGCCCATCGCGCGGTCTTTCCGGCGGCGCTGCTGAACGGCCTGCCCATCCGCGCCTGCACCAAATGGTGGGGCGAGGGCAGCCACATCCTCGTTTATTACATGACCCAGGCGCGGGAGGAGGTCTATGTGGTCTCCAGCGTGCCGCACCCCGAATGGACCTCGCCCCACTCTTTCCTGCCGTGCGACCGCGATGCCTTCATAGCCGCCTTCGACGGCTACCATCCCGAGTTGCGGCAGGTGGTAGCGGCAGCGCCGGAGGTGACCATGTGGCCGGTGTTCGACCGCGAGCCGGTGGATTGCTGGAGCCGCGGCAACGTGGTGCTGCTGGGCGATTCCTGCCATCCGCTGCGACCGTATATGGCATCAGGCGCGGCCATGGCCATCGAGGACGGCGCGGTGCTCGCCCGCTGCCTCGCTGAGGTCGGACGGGACGACCCCGCAGAGCCGTTCAGCTGGTACGCTGCCAACCGCATGCCGCGCACCAACAAGGTGCAGCGCATTTCCGTGGCAAACACCTGGTTCCGCGGCCCTACCGATCCCGACTGGCTGTTCTGCTACGACGCCTGCACGGTGCCGCTCCGGGCCCCAGATGCGGCCCCAAGCGAACTGGCCTGATCCCGGGCTCGGCAACACGCAGAGGCATTCATGACAGACTTCATCTGCACCACGTGCGGCACCCAATATGCCCCGACGTCCGAAGCGCCGGCCCACTGCCTCATCTGCGAGGAGGAACGTCAGTTCGTTGCGGCGACCGGCCAGGCCTGGACCACGCTGGCGCGCCTCCAAGTCACCCACAGTCCCATCTTCCGGTATGAAGGCGAGCTGATGGCGGTGGGCATTGCCCCCGCCTTCGGCATCAACCAGCGCGCGCTCCTCGTGCCGACCGCCGCCGGCAACGTATTGTGGGACTGCATAAGCCTGCTGAGCCCGGCCATGGTGGATATCATCAAGGGCCTCGGCAGCCTCACCGCCATCGCGATCTCGCATCCGCATTACTACACGACCCTGGTGGAATGGAGCCGCGCCTTCGGCGACATCCCGGTCTATCTCCACCAGGCGGATGCGGAATGGGTGATGCGGCCAGATCCCTGCATCCGTTTCTGGGAAGGTGAGACACTGCAGATCGCTCCCGGCTTCACGCTTGTGCGCAGCGGCGGCCATTTCGAGGGCGGAACGGTCGCCCACTGGGCGTCCGGGGCGAGCGGGCGCGGCGCGCTTCTGTCCGGCGATCTTCTCCAGGTGGTGGCGGACCGCAAGCACCTGGGCTTCATGCGCTCCTATCCGAACTTCATCCCGCTCGGCGCGCAGGCGGTGACGCAGGTCGCGGCGCGGGTCGCGCCCTTCGCCTATGATGCGATCTATGGCGCCTTCTGGAACGGGCTCATCCCCTCCCAGGCGCAGGACGCGATGGCCCGCTCCGTGGCGCGGCACATCGCCTGGCTCGACCGCCCGACACCCTGATGCCCGAAGCCTGCGCCATGGCGCCGATTGCAGGACGTCCCGCCATGGATATCGATCTGCTGCATGTGCATGCCGAGGCCGAGGCCGCCTTCCTCGGCTATGAGGCCGCCCTCGTCGCCAACGATCTCGATGCGCTGCGGGACCTGTTCTGGGACAGCCCGCTCACCCTGCGCTTCGGCGCGGCGGAGCATCTTTACGGCCGCGACGCCATCGTCGCCTTCCGGGCGGCCCGGCCGGCCGCGCCGCGGCCACGGACGCTCCTGTCCTATGTGGTCACCACCTTCGGCACCGACATGGCGAGCGCCAATGCGGTGTTCCGGAACGAGGGCGAGACCCGCATCGGCCGTCAGAGCCAGACCTGGGTGCGCCTGCCCGAGGGGTGGCGTATCGTCAGCGCCCATGTTTCATATGCTGACCCGGACGTGCTTGAAGCCCCCTGAGTCCCACCAGCCCCGGCCCGTCCTGACCGCCAAAACTGAGCCCCTGCCCTCCTCATTCCGGCGAGCCCCATGAGCGCCCTGTTCTCTCCCTTGTCCCTGCGGAGCGTCACGCTGCCCAACCGCATCGTCGTGTCCCCCATGTGCCAGTATTCGGCAGACGAGGGCGCGGCCACAGACTGGCACGGTATTCATCTCGGACAGATGTCCCTTTCCGGGTCCGGCCTGCTGTGTCCGGAGGCGACGGCGGTCGAGCCGGCCGGCCGTATTTCTCCCAACGATCTCGGCCTGTGGGTGTGTTTCGGCATGGAAATTGACCCCGTTGTGAGGGGGATGGGCGTGTAATTTGGGGTCTGACGCAGTTTTGGTGAAGAAGATCTAGGGCGCAGCGACGAGACGGGCCTGAAGGAGATCGAGCTTTCATCTGCCGTACATCTGGCGCTTGACGAGTTTGAGCTTGGTGATCTGCCCCTCGGTTTCGCCGTTGGACCAGTGCGAGGAGATAGCGGCAACCACGGCGGCCTGATCTTTCAGGGGTGTTTGAGAAGGATTCCCAAGACGGGTTTTGCGTGATTCATAGGGCCTCGGATCAACGAGCCGAGCCGACGCTCCATGCCCCGGAAGAAGCCAGCCGCACGGCGCCGCTACGACACTGACCTGACTGACGGACAATGGGATCTGATCGCGCCGCTGATCCCCGACGCGCAGGCGGGCGGGCGCCCCAGGAAGGCCACGTCGCGGGAGTTGGTGAACGCCATCCTCTATTTCCTGCGGGCCGGCATGGCGTGGCGGCTTCTGCCGCACGATCTGCCGCCGTGGCAGACGGTCTATTATTATTTGCGGCGGTGGCAGCGCGAGGGCGTCTGGTAGCGCGTGCACCACACCCTCGTCATGGCCGACCGCGAGCGGTGCGGCAGGGCCGCCTCGCCTTCGGCGGCGATCCTCGACAGCCAGTCGGTGCGCACCGCTGATCAAAAGGGGGCGCCAAGGGTTACGATGCCGGCAAGAAAATCACCGGCCGCAAACGGCACATCCTGACCGACACCGACGGGCGCCTGCTCTGCGTGCGTGTCCACGCCGCCCATATCCAGGACCGCGACGGCGGCAAGCTGCCGCTGAAGGCCTCACGTCGGCGCTACCCCTTCGTCGCCCGCGTCTTCGCCGATGGCGGCTATGCCGGGCGCCTGGCGGAATGGGCAGCGGACAAGACCCACATCACCCTCGAGATCATCCGCCGCGGCGCCAAGGCCAAAGGCTTCGAGGTCCTGCCGCGTCGATGGGTGGTGGAGCGCACCTTCGCCTGGATCTTCAAGAACCGCCGCCTCGTCCGAGACTACGAGCAGATCACCGCCGTCACCGAAACCCTCATCACAATCGCCGCTTCAGCCACCCTGCTGCGCAGATGGCAATGAACCAATACCCTTCTCAAACGTCCTCTCACGACGCCGTTGGCGAAAGACGCGATCAGGCTGGATCTGGCCCGCTCAAGCCATGGCTCGAGCTCTCCGACAATTTTCTTGCGGATCATGGCCTGGAACGCGGCGATGATCTCTCACGCCTCGACGGGGAGCGGCACGCCGGCTTCGATCGCAGCGATCGTGACGCTCTCGGATTTGGACACGCGGTCCCGGCCAATGGTCATGAGGCGCGCGATGGTCCGCACCGAAGGGGTTCGAGGTAAGCGGTGCCCTGACCCCACCTTTCGCTTGGGAAGCTGAGGGGGCGATGTTGCGAGCCTGGAGGGCTTGGACATATGAGGGTTTCAGAGCTTACGCTTAAGTCGAGCGCCGAGGAGCCGGTGCGGCGGTTTGAGGTTTTCACCGGTGCGGGGCGCCGCCGGGAGTGGGCTCCGGAGGATAAGGCGCGGATTGTCGCCGAGAGCTTCGAGCCCGGGGCCACGGTGAGTGACGTGGCGCGGCGCCATGCCTTGTCACCGCAGCAGCTTTTCACCTGGCGCCGAGAGGCGCGCAAGGCGAGCGAGATGATGCCGGCTTTCGTGCCGGCCGTGGTCGCGCCGGAACCGGCTCCGGCATCTGCGTCCGTCCCACCGTCACGGCCGAAGCTGCGCACCCGACAACGCCGGGCGGCGGCGATTGAGGTCGACGTCGCCGGGGTCAGGGTGACGATCGAGAACGGAGCTTCGCCGGCCACCATCGCGGCGGTGATCGGCGCGCTGAAGGCCGGGTCGTGATCGGCCCGACCGGCGCGGTCCGGGTCATGGTGGCGACGCGGCCGGTGGATTTCCGCAAAGGGGCGGAAGGGCTCGCCGCCCTGGTGCGCGAAACCATGGGCGCCGATCCGTTCTCAGGCACCGTGTACGTCTTCCGGTCCAAGCGCGCGGACCGTGTGAAGCTGGTGTTCTGGGACGGGACCGAAGTGGTGCTGGTGGCGAAGCGACTGGAGGATGGGGAGTTCCGCTGGCCGAAGATCGAGGATGGCACCCTGCATCTGACATCGGCCCAGTTGCAGGCCTTGCTCGAAGGGCTCGACTGGCGGCGGGTGCATGAAGCACAGCGCACGACGACACCGGTCGCCGCCAGTTGAAGAGGCTCGCCGGCTCCCGGCGAATATGATTCACTTCCGGTCATGGCCTCGCTCTCCACCGAGCTTCCCCGTGATCCAGAGACCCTCCAGGCGATGCTGATCGCGCGGGATGCGGAGATCGAGCGCCTGCGCCAGATCATCAAGGAGTTGCAGCGCCACCACTTCGGGCGCCGGGCGGAAAGCCTGCCCGAGGACCAGTTGCTCCTCGCCCTGGAAGAGGCGTAGCAGGCCGAAGCCGCCGACTTCGCCGCGTCCGAGGAGTAGGTGCCGGCCGAGAAGGCGGAGCGGGTCGCGAAGCGCCGTGCGAACCGCGGAGCTCTGCCCGCCCATCTGCCGCGGATCGAGACCGTGGTCGATATCGAGAGCGACGTCTGCCCGTGCTGTTCCGGCAAGCTGCACCGCATCGGCGAAGATGTGGCCGAGCGGCTCGACATGGTGCCGGCCCAGTTCCGCGTCCTGGTGGTGCGCCGGCCGAAATATGCCTGCCGCTCCTGCGCGGACGTGGTGGTGCAGGCACCGGCGCCGGCACGGCTGATCGAGGGCGGTCTGCCGACGGAGGCAACCGTCGCCCATGTGCTCGTCTCCAAATATGCCGACCATCTACCCCTGTATCGCCAGGCCCAGATCCACGGGCGCCAAGGCATCGCACTCGACCGCTCGATGCTCGCGGACTGGGTCGGGCGGGCGGCCTTCCTGTTGCGGCCGGTCCACGCGCGGCTGCTCGCAGTGCTGAGGGCCTCGCCCAAGCTGTTCGCCGACGAGAACACGGCGCCGGTGCTGGATCCCGGCCGCGGCCGGACCAAGACCGGGCAGCTCTTCGCCTATGTCTATGCCCCTGACCGCAAGGGCGAGCGGCCCATGGCCCACCTCGACGGCTTCAGCGGCATCCTGCAGGTCGATGGCTATGGCGGCTACAAGGCGCTGGCCGGACGCACCGCCGTGAACCTGGCGTTCTGCTGGGCGCACGTGCGGCGGCGCTTCTATGAGCTCGCCCAGACCGGCCCCGCGCCGATCGCCGACGAGGCCCTGCAGCGCATCGCCGCGCTCTATCACGTCGAAGCTCCGATCCGGGGCCGAAATCCTGAAGAACGCCGGGCCGCACGCCAGGAGAAGAGCAAACCGATCATTGAGGCCCTTGAGCCGTGGCTACGGGCGAAGCTGGCGTTGATCAGCCAGAAGACCAAGCTGGCCGAGGCGATCCGCTATGCCCTCTCGCGCTGGCAGGGCCTGACCCTGTTCCTCGACGACGGCCGTGTCGAGCTGGACAACAATATCGTCGAGCGCTCGATCCGGCCCCTCGCCCTGACCCGGAAGAACGCTCTCTTCGCCGGCTCCGATGCAGGCGCCGAGCACTGGGCCGTCATCGCCTCGCTGGTCGAGACATGTAAGCTCAACGGTATCGACCCTCAGGCCTACCTCGCGGACGTCATCACCCGCATCGTCAACGGCCATCCCAACAGCCGCATCGACGACCTCATCCCATGGGCCTATCCGGCACAGCCGGTCCTCAGCAACGTGGCCTGAAGACGACGTGTGTGGACGCCCCTTTTGATGCAAGCGGAATCGTGGGCACGGTCGGGCATGTGATCAGGTGCGGTCGTGTGTCCGGCCTCGAAGATGCGGCCTGTCATGCGCCGCGGGCCTGTATGGAGATATGCAGGTCGGATCCAGTTCGCTTCCCCGCGCTTGGCAGCGCCGTGTCGTCAAAGATGGTTCTTCCGACCCGGTCTCTTGACCGTCTGCCCTTACGTTCCCTCGCTCCCTCTCACATCCGGCGACAACCCGACGACACCAACCTATGCGGCGGCCGTCCCCGGATCCCTGTAATCCTCTCCCTTGCGCAGCAGCGCCCAAGCCGTGCGCGCCATTCGGTTGGCCAGCGCCACGGCGACCAGCATCTTCGGCTTGCGGGCCAGCATCCGTGCAAGCCAAGAACGTTCGGGCGCACCCTTGCGCGCTGCCCATCGCACCACAGCGACGGCACCGACTATCAGCAGTCGGCGAATGTCGCGCTGGCCCATCTTCGAGGTGCGGCCCAACCGGTCCTTGCCGGCGCTCGAATGTTGTCGTGGCGTGAGCCCTATCGACGCGGCGCGAAGTCCCGCCCTTCGAGAAGGTCTCCATCGGCGGCGCGAAGGTGGTGATAGCCGCTGCAGTGACGGCCCCCACTCCCGGGATCGTCGTCAGCCGTTTTGCCGTCTCGTCACTGGTCACACGCTTGCGAAGCTCGGCGTCAAGGCGCCCAATCTTCTCGGTCAGCCCGGCGATCTGCTCCAGTAGAAGACGCGCAAGGTCGCGCACGGCTGCAGGCAGCATACCGTCATCACCGTCGATTGCAGCCGCTAGGCGCCCCACATGTGCAGGACCGGTAGGGGCCACGACGCCCTGCTCGGCAAGATGCCCGCGCAGGGCGTTGATCGTCTGCGTGCGTTGGCGAACCAGAAGATCGCGTCCGATAGGCCATCGCCGCCGCCTGCTGTGCCTCGCTCTTTACGGCAACGAAGCGCATTGTCGGCCGCGATGCCGCTTCTGCAATCGCTTCGGCATCCGCCATGTCGTTCTTCTGCCGCTTCACAAACGGCTTCACATAAGCGGGCGGGATCAGCCGCACGTCGTGGCCGAGATCGCCAATCGCCCGGCCCCAGTGATGCGCGCTGGCACAGGCTTCCATCGCAACCACGCAAGGCGGCTGAGCTGCCATGAACTTCAGCAGCTGTTCGTGCGACAGCTTACGTCGGAACACAACTGACCCGTCAGCCCCGGCACCATGCGCCTGAAACACGTTCTTGGCCAAATCCAGGCCGATGATGCTAACCTCTCTCATGAACGCTCCCCTCTGTAGCGGTGCTTCAACACCCACCACATTGGCACATTGATGCCGCGGGGGGCGTCCACCCCATCGCTTACTGTCCATGCGCCCGCTTTCACCCAAGGACGTGATCCGCGCCGCGCAGGTGACGGCGCGCTTCCCGTCCGTCCATGGCGGGCCGCTGCATATTGGCGATCCCGGCCTTGTGGGGATCAAGGATATAGGCAAGCCGGACTATGGCGACGCGGTGGAAATCCGCCCCGGCGAAGTTCCGGTCTTCTGGGCCTGTGGCGTCACGCCTCAATCGGTGATCGCCGCCAGCATGCCGGATTTCTGCATCACCCATACCCCCGGCTACATGCTGTTGACGGATATCCCGAACGCCGACCTTGCTATTTGCTGACGGGGCAAGGGCCGGCGCCCGGAAGGCGGTCCCGGGAGGGCCTCAGGCCTCCCGTGCAACCCGGTCAGCGAAGGTGGCCGAAGCGCCGCGAGGGGACGAGGCCATCCGAAGGAAAGTATGAGCTTCGTCGGCGCGCCGGCCCAACCGGCGCGCATGCAGTCGCGATTGCCGTGGGGCGACGGCGCGGTATTCTGCCGGCGAGCCACCGCCTGACCAACTTGGGCGGCCGAGCTGGGGGGTGAGGTCGCCGCTAAGAGCAAGGTGGCAGGCGAGGGAAAACGCCTCTCCGCTCGGGCCTTTCCTCCCCGCGCCCTGCAATCGGGAAGACCGCGTTGGAACCTCTCAGTTTGTGGCAGTGGCATGCAAGGACGGGCGCCTTCCATTGGCGGTCCGTGCCGCGCCCGGACGCTGCGGCAAAGGCGGGTGAGGAGATTGCCGGCGGGGCCTTGCGGCTCCCCTCCGATGCCGACGAAGCGCCGGTGCTGAGGCTGGACGGGGGCGAAACCGCCACGCTCGCCAAGCTGATCGCCAGCAGACGAGGGCAAAGCTTGCCCTTCAGGGCGACCATCGTGCGCTGGTCCGGCTTGGAGCATCTTGAGGGCGCCGAGATTGCGGGGTTTCGCGAGGGCGACGTCGCCAGCGGCACCCTGACCGCCCGTCGCGAGGACGCAACCGCCGCGCTGTCCCGTGCGTTGATCGAGGGCATCGAGGCCTTGCCGGAAGCCTTCGTGCTTTATGATGCGCAAGACCGGCTGATCATCTGCAATGAGCAGTATCGGCGCCTCTATCCGTTTGTCGCGGAGATGATGCAGCCGGGCCTGCACTTCGCCGAGCTGGTGCATGCCAGTGTTGCCCGCGGCGTCTTCCACATCGAGGAGGATCCGGTGACCTGGGCCGAGCGCCGCATCTCCTTCCATCGGGCGGGCATCGGCTTCTTCGAGCAGCACCTGTCCGATGGCCGCTGGATCCAGGTGAGCGAGCGGCGCACCGCATCCGGCGGCATCACCTCCATTCGCGCCGACATCACCATTCTCAAGCAGCGCGAGCGCGACCTGCGCGACGCCCGCGCCCAGGCGGAGGGCGAGGCGGCGGCCCGCACGGGGTTCATCGCCAAGGTGGGTCACGAGCTGCGCAATCCTCTCAACGTGGTGTTCGGCATCGCGCAATTGCTCTCCGGCGAAGCCATGTCTAAGCGCCATTCGGCAATGATCACCACCCTGTTCGATGCCGCCCGCGCCATGCGCGACGTCCTCAACGACATTCTCGATGTGACGCAGGTGCAAGCGGGCCATCTCGGCATCCGCCCGGAAGTGACGCCATGCCGCCCGCTGGTGCAGGAGATCGTCAGCATCGCCCGCGCCATGGCCGGCCAGAAGGGGCTCTCAGTGAAGGCCCGCATCGGGGCCGACCTGCCGGAGCACATCCTCACCGATCCCCGGCGGCTGCGGCAAATCCTGCTCAATCTGATAGGCAATGCCGTGAAATACACCGATGCGGGCACCATCTCGCTCACAACCGCCGTCCTGAACCCGCCGGGCGGCGCGGTCCTGCGCATCGCCATCACCGATTCCGGGCCTGGCATCTCCGAGGAAATCAAGGCGCGGGTGTTCGCTCCCTATGCCCGCCAGAAGGAGCATGTGGCGGCGGGCATCGAGGGGCTGGGGCTGGGCCTGTCCATCAGCGCGGAGCTGGCGCAGGCCATCGGTGCGCGCCTGGGGCTCGGGCCCGGCTCCGAACGGGGCACACGGGCCTTCCTGGACCTGCCGATCCGCATGGCCGAGCCCGTGCTGCAGCCGCCATCCGGCCCCGATGCGCCCCTTCGGATGCCACTGGACGTGCTGGTAATCGATGATGAGCACACCAACCTCATCGTGGCGGGTGCGCTGCTGAAGCGGCTCGGGCATCGTGTCACCACCGCCCGCGACGGGGCGAGCGGCCTATTGGCATTGCGCACCCGTGCGCATCATGCGGTCCTGCTGGACATCGCCATGCCCGACATGTCCGGCTTCGAAGTGGCGCGGCGCATCCGCGAGGAAGGGTTGGGCGAGCCGTCGATGGCGCTCATCGCCATGACCGGCAATGTGATGCCCGAGGACATCAAGGCCTATGTGGCCGCTGGCTTTTCCGGTTTCGTGGAAAAGCCGGTGGACCTTGAGGAGCTGGGCGAAGCGCTGGCGGCGGTGCGCCACGATCTCGACGGGACGGGCATCCTGGACCCGACCGATCGCATGCGCTTTCCGCGCGCCGAAGCGCCGCGCGCATTCGATCGCACGCCGCTGGACCGGATGGTGGCGGACATCGGCCATGCGAGCGTTGCCGCCATCATCGCAGCCGGCACCGCAAGCTTCCGCGACGCGGCCGCCATTCTTGAAAGCGGCACGGACGATGACATCTGGCGCGTATTGCACAAGGTGCGCGCAGTCGCCGGCCTGCTGGGCCTGTGGGAACTGGCCTCGGCCACGTCCCAGAACGAGCGCCAACCCCACGCCCTGTCCCCCACGCAACGGGCGGCGTTGAGGGATGCCCTCGCCCGCGCGGGTGCGCAGATGGACCTCTACGCGCAGGATCTGGCGGTCAGGACACCGCCCGACTGATGGGCTTTTGGGCGGAGACGAGCTTGTAGCCCCCGCCGTGGACGGTTCTCAGGTCCCCGGATTCGAGCCCCAGTTCCTTGAGGCGCCGACGTAGGCGCGAGATGCGCACATCAATGGCCCGTTCGTTTTCCGGCGGCTCCCCGCCGGAAATCGCATCGATGATCTGGGCGCGGGTCATCACCCGGTCCGGATTGCGGGCGAAGAGCCGCGCCAGCGCCAGGTCCAAAGCGCTGAGATCGAGGCTCTGGCCAGAGGGGGCCACCAGCATGAAGCCGGCCAGATCCAGCTCGCCGCCCGCAAAGGGCAGTCGCGCGCCGCCAGCACGCGGGCGGCGCTCGCCCCGCTGAAGGATGTTGTTGAGGCGCAGCACCAGTTCCTGCGGCTCGAACGGCTTGGTGACGAAATCGTCGGCGCCGATTTCCAATGCCGCCAGCCGGTCCTCGCGGCCGCTGCGACCGGTGGCGACAATGATGGGCACCGTCGAGCGGGCCCGCAGCATGCGGGTCAGCACGATGCCATCTTCGTCCGGCAAGGTCAGGTCCACGATCACCGCATCCCAGCCGCCACGCTCGACGAGGCGCAGCCCGTCGGCAGCGGATGCCACCCGCTCCGTGGCATAGCCGGCCTGGCGAAAATAGGCCGACAGCAGCAGCGCGAACGTCGCATCGTCCTCGATCAGCAGGATTTTCTTGATGATCGCCTCCGAAAGGGCATGTCGGGCGGGATGACGGAGACCGGATCTTGCAATGTTGATGAAACATTTTCAACACAACCACGAAATGCCCGTCGCCTACGGTGTTCGTCGGCTACTGAAAGCGGTCGCAAGCACCGCGAGGCTGGCCCACCATCCAGGGGATCAGACGTGACAGAACAGACCGCCTCCATGCACCGAATGAGCCGTCGCTCATTCCTGGCCCATGCCGCCGCTCTCGGTGCTGCGCCGCTCGCGGCGCCTCTGCTCTCGGGCGGCGCCTTCGCCCAGGGCGCGCCCAGCGGCGAACTCGTCGTCTCCAATTGGGGCGGCGATTGGAATGACCGCATCGTCAAGAGCTTCGAGGAGCCGGTGTTCGGCGGCTCGCAGTTGCGCATCGTCCACGACCTGGCACCGGTGCCGGAGCGCAAGACCAAGCTGCTGGCGGAGCGTCGTCTTCCCCGCGGGAGCGTCGACATAGCCTGGCTCAGCGATGCCGACGCCTATGAGATGAATGCTCAAGGCGTGCTTGAGGAACTCGACCTCTCGCGCATTCCCAACGCGACCCACATCTACGAGAAGCTGCGGCTGCCCTACATGGTGCCGGCCATCTATGGCGGCGTGGTCGTGTTGTACAACCCGGCCAAGATTCCAGAGCCGCCGACCAGCTTCGCCGACCTGTGGAACCCCAAATATGCCGGCCGCGTCGGCATCATGGACCAGCTCCACTTCAACTTCATCTATGCCGCCTCCCTCTCCCACGGCGGCACCATGAGCGATGTGGACAAGGCCTTCCCGGCGCTGCTGGATCTCAAGAAGGCGGTTCAGCCGCGCTTCTATCCCTCGCACCAGGCCATTGCGGCCGCCTTCCAGGCCGAGGAAATCTGGATCACGATCAACTACAGCGCGCGCGCCAATCAGTGGCAGGCCGAAGGGCTGCCGATCCGCTGGGCCTATCCCAAGGAAGGCGCCATCTTCATTTCCTTCGGGGCAGGCATCCCGAAGAAGGCGCGGAACAAGGAGGCGGCCTACGCCTATCTGAATGCCATGCTGGAGCCCAAGCCCATGGGGGCCATCTCCAAGGCCACGTCCTATTCGGTCGTGACCGACAATGCGCAGATGGACCCGGCCGACCGCAAGCGCCTCGAATTCACGCCCGAGCAGATCGCGAAGATGCAGTTCGTGGACTATTCGTTCGCGGCCAAGAGCGACCCCAAGTGGGTCGAATGGTGGAACAAGGAATTCAAGGCGTGAAACCCCTGTCCGCTGCCAACGGCACGGGCAAGGGGGCGGGCGGAGCCACGCGCTCCGCCCCTCGCTCCAATGCGGGGTGGCTGCTTACGCCCAGCCTGCTCTTGGTGCTCGGCGGCCTTGCCCTGCCGCTGGTGCTGCTCGCCCGCTTCAGTCTCGCCCATTTCGTGCCCGGGGAGGCGGATTTTCAGGGCTGGACGCTGGAGAATTTCGCCCACTTCTTCTCCGACCCCTTCTATCTCTGGATCCTCGCCCGCACGCTGACCGTCGCCTTCAGTTGCACCGCCATCTGCCTCGTGCTCGGCGTGCCGGCGGCCTATGTGATCAGCCGGGTGACCAATCACACGCTGAAGACCGCTCTCATCCTGCTCACCGTCATTCCGCTTCTGATGGGCAACGCCGTGCGCGCGGCCGGCTGGATGGTGCTGCTGGCGGATCGCGGCCTGGTGAACTCCGCCTTGCTGTTCAGCGGCCTCATCTCCGAGCCGGTCCGCATCCTCTATACCGGGTCGGCGGTGGTCATCGGTCTCATCGCCGTGCTGCTGCCGTTCATGATCATCTCGCTGCAGAGCGTCTTCGAGGGCATTGGCGAGACCTATGAGGAAGCCGCGCTTAGCATGGGCGCGCGGCCCTGGGCCGCCTTCTTCCGCATCATCCTGCCGCTGGCCGTGCCGGGCATTTTCTCCGGCTGCCTGCTTTGCTTCGTGCTGGCGGTGAACGCCTATGCCACGCCGGTCCTCATCGGCGGCCCGTCTTTCCAGATGATGGCCCCAAAGGTCTATGAGCAGGCGATCAAGGTCTTCAACTGGCCCTTCGCCTCCAGTCTTGCCTTCGTCCTCATGGGCGTGACCTTCCTGCTCACCCTGCTTTCGAGCGCGGCGTTGCAGAAAAAGTATGGAGCGTTGTGATGAAGCGCATGACGCCCACGCGCTCCTTCCGACCGGCCATGCTCGGCGGCTGCATCCTCGCCTTCGCGATGGTGCTGGCGCCGCTCGTCGCCATCGTCTGGGTGAGCTTTTTCGAGAACAAGATCATCTCCTTTCCGCCCACCGGCTACACGTTCGGCTGGTACAAGACGGCCTGGGGCATGCCGCGCTTCCGCGAGGGGTTCCTGACCAGTCTTGAACTTGGACTCGTGGCGACGGCGGTCAGCCTCGTGGTGGGCGTGCCTGCTTCCGTCGTGCTGGCGCGGGGGCGGTTTCCGGGGCGCGAGCTCATCCAGTCGGTGCTGATGGCGCCGCTGATCGTGCCCGGCATCGTGGCGGGCGCGGCCTTCTACATGTTCCTGATCGAGTTCGAGATGATCACGGACGTGCAGGTGGCGATGACCTTCACGGGCCTTGCCATCGCCCACAGCCTCATTGCTCTGCCCTGGACGGTGCGCCTCGTCACCGCCTCGCTGCTGGGCGTGGACCCGCAATTGCGGGAGGCGGCGCTGACCATGGGGGCCAGGCCCCTCACCGCCTTCTGGCGCGTGACCTGGCCGGTGATCCGGCCCGGCGTGGTGGCCGGCGCCCTGTTCGCCTTCGTGGTGTCCTTCGTCGATCTGGAGAAGTCGCTGTTCCTGGTGGGACCGGGCATGACGACGCTGCCCATCGTCATCATCAACTATCTCGAGTGGAGCGTGGACCCGACCATTGCCGCCGTCGCGACCGTGCAGATCGCGCTGATCGCCGGCGGCCTGATCGTCACCGACCGCTACTTCAAACTCGCCCGAGCCTTTTGAGAAAGCCGATGTCGCAGATCACACTCAAGGACGTCACCAAGAGCTTTGGCCCTTTGACGACGGTGGACCGGGTGTCCCTCGACATCGGGCAGGGCGAGTTTCTCGCCTTTCTCGGCCCCTCCGGCTGCGGCAAGACCACGACGCTGCGCATGATCGCGGGGCTGACGCTGGCCAGCTCCGGCAGCATCCATTTCGGGGATCGCGACGTCACCGTCCTGCCGCCTTATCTGCGCAATGCCGGTCTCGTCTTTCAGGGTTACGCCCTGTTCCCGCACATGAGCGTGGCGGACAACGTCGCCTTCGGGCTGGAGATGCGCAAGGTGCCCAAGGCCGACCGGCAGCGGCGTGTCATGGAAGCGCTGACGCTGGTGAAGCTCGACCATTTGGCGGATCGCCTGCCCCGCCAGCTTTCCGGCGGCCAACAGCAGCGCGTCGCGCTTGCCCGCGCCATCGCCTATGAACCGGAGGTGCTGCTCCTGGATGAGCCGCTCTCCGCACTGGACGCCAAGCTGCGTCACGAGGTGCGCACGGACCTGCGCCGCCTGCAATCGAAGCTCGGCCTCACCACCATCTTCGTCACCCATGACCAGGACGAAGCCCTCAGCGTCGCGGACCGCATCGTGGTCATGTCGGCGGGCAAGGTGGAGCAGGTGGGCACGCCGCGGGAGATCTACCAGCGCCCGGCCTCGCGCTTCGTGGCGGAATTCATCGGCCTTACCAACATCTTCACCGGCGCCCTTGAGCCCGGTGCGCGGTTCAGGACGGGGGCCGGCGAGATGTTTGCGGTCTCACCGGACAGCATCGGGCCGGGCCTCTCCGCCTTTGCGGTGCGGCCCGAACAGATTTCGCTGCATCGGGGCGAGGCCGGCGGCGGCGAGGGCACCAGCCTCGTCGCGACGGTGGAGGACATCGTCTATCGCGGCGCCCTCACCGAATTCGTCATCCGCTCAAGTTCCGGTACGCAGTTCATCGTCCACCGGCAGAATGCCGACGCACGCCGCGATGACGAACCGCTTTCAGGCGAGCGCGTGACGGCCACCTGGCCGGTCGATGCCACCATGCTGTTCTAGCATCGGCTCGCCCCGACCCATCCGTCTGCCTGTTTGAAGACACAGCCAAAGTGACGGCCGCTCCCCCGGGCTGCGGCCAGGCCCGCGCATGCGCGGCGCCATCGAGGGACTGCATGGTGGAACAACATCCCGGCTATTGCACGCTGTGCCGTTCGCGGTGCGGCTCCATCACGCTGGTCGAGGACGGGCGGATGGTCGGCGTGGAGCCGCGTCCGGGCCATCCCACCGGCGGCGCGCTCTGCGCGAAGGGCCGTGCCGCACCGGAGATGGTTCATAGCCCCAAGCGCTTGAGCCGGCCCCTGCGCCGCATCAGCCCGCGCCATGAGCATCCCCCGCGCTGGCAGGAGATCGGCTGGGACGAGGCGCTGGACGAGATTGCCACGCGCCTGCTCGCGATCCGCGCCGAGAGCGGGGCCGAGGCGATGGCCTTCGCCGTCACCACGCCCAGCGGCACGCCCATGGTGGACAGCTACGAATGGGTGGAGCGCTTCATCCGGGGCTTCGGCAGCCCCAACATGATCTATGCCATCGAAGTCTGCGGCTGGCACAAGGACTATGCCCATGCCCTGACCTTCGGACGCGGGCTCGGGGTGCCGGACTATGATCAGGCCGATCTGATCCTGCTCTGGGGCCACAATCCGGCGCGCACCTGGCTGGCGCAGGCCAGCCGGATCGCGGAGGCCCGGCGCCGAGGGGCCAAGGTGGTGGTGGTGGACCCCAAGCCCGATGGCTCCGGCCAGCAGGCGGATCTCTGGCTGCGCATGCGTCCCGGCGCCGACGGCGCGCTGGCCATGGGGGCGATCCGCCACCTGATCGAGACCGGCCGCTTCTATGACGACTTCGTGCGCCGCTGGACCAATGCGCCGCTGCTGGTGAACACCGGCACGGGGGCGTTCGTCCGCGCCGCCGAGATCCTGCCTGGGGCCCCTGCCGATCACTTCCTCATCCTGCGGGACGACGGCACGCTCGCCGCCTATGACCCCCGCGCGGCCCTGAACGCACCGGAGCGCGTCCAGCTCGATGCCCGCGTGTCGCTCAAGGCGCGGGACGGCACTCCGGTCGCCGCCGCCACGGCCTTCTTTCTTCTGGCCGAACGGGCCCGAGGGTTCACGCCCGAGCACGTGGCCGCACTGACATGGCTTTCGCCCGCGGACATCGCCGCGTTTCATGCGCTGCTGGAGGGGGCCCCCCGCCTCGCTTACTATGCGTGGACTGGTGTCGGACAGCACACCAACGCCACCATGACCGAGCGCGCCATTGCCAGTCTCGCCGCACTGGTCGGCGCCTGCGATCAAGCAGGGGGGAACGTCTGGACCGTGCCGCCGCCCGCGGCCGTCGTGAACGACATTTCCCTGCTGCCACCCGGCCAGCGCGAGAAGGCCCTGGGTCTGGCTGAGCTCCCGCTCGGCCCGCCGGCCCATGGCTGGATCACGGCCCGTGATTTCGCGCGGGCGGCGCTCGAAGGTGAGCCCTACAAGGTGCGCGGGCTGATGAGCTTCGGCAGCAATTTCGTCGTCTCTCAAGCGGATGCGGCGCGAAACCTCGCGGCGCTGGCAGCGCTCAACTTTCATGTCCATCTCGACATGACGCTGAACCCAACCGCGGAATTTGCCGACATCGTCCTGCCGGTGAACATGCCGTGGGAGCGCGACGCGCTGCGCATCGGCTTCGAAATCACGCAGGAGGCGGCGGAGACCGTTCAGTTCCGACGCCGGGTCCTGGCCCCGCACGGCGAGAGCCGCGCCGATTATGAGGTGGTGGCGGCGCTGGCCACTCGCATGGGTATGGGGGATCTGTTCTTCGGCGGCGACATGGAGGCCTGCTGGAACCACCAATTGGCTCCCCTCGGACTCACCGTTGCGGAACTGCGGGACCAGCCGGACGGCGTGCGCCTGCCCCAACCTTTCGCATACGCCAAACATGCCGCCACGGATGCAGATGGCGCCGTCGTCGGCTTCGACACACCTACCCGTCGGGTCGAGCTCTATTCCGAGCAACTTCATGCGCATGGCTATGATCCGCTGCCGGACTTCGTGGCGCCGGCGGGCGTGCCTGAGGACGGAAAGCTGCCGCTCGTTCTGACCACCGCCAAATCCGGCGTCTTCGTTCACACATCCCACCGACACAGTGCCGGGCTGCGCCGCCAGGCACCGGAGCCTGCCCTGGACATCAGTCCCGAACTGGCGGCGCAGCGGGGCATTGGTGGGGGCGACTGGATCCGCCTCACGACACACGGCGGCAGCGCGCGTTTGCGGGCGCGGCTCAATCCGGCGCTTGATCCCCGCACCGTGGTCGCGGAGTTCGGCTGGTGGGATGGTTGCGAACCGCTGGGCCGGGAGGGCGCCCCAATCGATGGACGCGAGACAAGCAACGTCAACGCCATTCTCAGCGACAGGGAGCGCGATCCCGTCAGTGGCTCGGTGCCGCTGCGCGCGGTTTCTTGCGATGTGGAGCGCTGCATTGCGGAGAATCGCGGGAGCTGGATCGGAGAACGCGCGTTCCAGGTGGCACGGACCCGCCCGGAGGGGAGGGACACGCTGGCGGTGACGCTCATCCCGCGCGATGGCGGCCAGTTGCCGGACGTCCTGCCCGGCCAGCATGTATTGGTGCGGCTTCCGGGGCTCGATCTGGCCCGGGCCTATTCACTGACCGGTCCGGCACGTTCGCCGGAGCATTTCTCGATCGCGGTGCGCTGGGATGCCGCCGCCAAGCGCACCGGGCCTTCGCTGTCCCGAGAGATCCAGAAGCTGCGTCCCGGCGATACCGTGTTGCTGGAGCCGCCCGGCGGTGTCTTCACCCTGCCCCGCGACGCCACGCGGCCTGTGGTGTTGCTGGCCAATGGCATCGGCATCACCCCCTTTGTCGGCTATCTGGAGAGCCTGGCGCAGGGAGAAGCAGGATCGCACCCGCCGCGGATTTACCTGCTGCACGGCTGCCGCTCCGGCGCGGAGCATCCCCTGGCGGGCCGGCTGGAGGAACTGGAGCGGGCCTTGCCTACGCTCCGCCGGATCACCGCCTTTTCCCGGCCTTCGGCCGAGGATCGACGCTCCGGCCGTTTCCAGCAGGAGGGGCGGCTCGACATGTCCGCCCTCTCAGACGTGCTGGAGCACCGTCCCCTGGCCTATCTGTGCGGTTCGCCCGGCTTTGTCGCGGATCTCATCGCGGAGTTGGCGCGCCGGGGCGTGCCCCGTTTCGACATCTTTTCCGAGAGCTTCGCCACGCCCGTCACTGTGCCCAAGACCCTGAAAGACTGCCGCGTTCGCCTGGCCGGCAGTGGGCTGACGTTCAAGTGGTCTCCCGAGGCCGGGACCATCCTGGACGCCGCGCAGGCCGCTGGCGTGGCGCTTCCCAGCGGCTGCCGCGTCGGGCAGTGCGGAAGCTGCGCGCTGCGCGTGGTGTCCGGCACCTGCGCGCACCTGCTGCCTTATGACGGCGAGCCGGACCAGTGCCTGACGTGCCACGCGGTTCCGCTGGAGGACATCACCTTGTCCGCCTGACCTCGCGTCGAACCCGACGAAGCCCCACCCCTCCTCAAATCACAACCTCAAATCTGTGCCATTGGTGCTGACGGGGGACACTTAAGCATGTAGGAGCGTGGCAAGAAACTGTTGTGCATGCGGTGAGCGAGGAGCCTCGAAGAACGCCGACGCCGAACTGTCCTCAACAATCCGGCCGTTCTCCATGAACAGTATCCGGCTGGCGGCCTCACGCGCGAAACCCATTTCATGCGTCACGGTGAGCATGGTTCGGCCCTCCCTTGCCAGCGCACTCATCGCCTCGATGACCTCACCGACGCTTTCCGGATCCAGCGCTGATGTCGGCTCGTCGAACAGTAGGATGTCGGGCTCGACGGCCAGCGCACGCGCGATCGCCACGCGTTGCTTCTGCCCTCCGGACAATTGGGACGGGTATTTTGCTGCGTGCGCTTCCATTCGGACCCTGGCGAGATAGTCCATGGCCTGTTCATGCGCCTTCGCGCGACTCTGCCCATGAACATGGACGAGTGCGAAAGCGACGTTCTCGATGGCTGACAGGTGGGCGAACAGGGCGAAATCCTGAAAGACCATCGCAGTCCGTTGGCGAACGTAACGCAGGATCCGGGTTTCCTCGGTAATGGTCACGCCGAATATCTGGACCGTGCCGCGGTCGGCCTGCTCCAACCCGTTGAGGCAACGCAACAGGGTCGACTTGCCCGAACCTGAACGTCCACAGAGCACGATGCTCTCACCGGCGCGAACAGTACAGTTTACATCCCGGAGAGCGGTGAAACCGCGATAGTCCTTCCCGAGACCACCCACCCGGACAACAGGTTCTTCCGGCATCTCAGTGCCCTTTCGCCATTAGCTTTTCAAGCCGCTCGCCGAAAATTGACAAGGAGAAGCAGATCGCGAAGTAAATGGCCGCGACAATGATATAGATTTCGACATAGTAGCGCGACCAGTCAGGGTCCTGAGACGCGACATTCGCGCTCGCAACAATGTCCATCACGCCGATGACCGCAAGCAGCGACGTGTTCTTGAAGGTACGGATGAAATCATTGGTGAGCGAGGGGATGGCATGGCGCAGGGCCTGCGGCAGTTCGATCCGCATCACTGTGGTCCAGCGGCTCACGCCTAGCGAGGCTGCTGCCTCGGCCTGCGAGCGCGGTAGGGCGGAAAAGCCGCCGCGGACAACCTCCGCTGCATAGGCGCCGAAGAATACGATCAGCGCAATCTGGGCGCGGATGAGTTCATTGATTCTCCATTCTGGCGGCAGCAGCAGTGGCAGAAGCAGCGAGGCCATGAACAATACGTTGACCAACGGCACACCCCGGATGATCTCGATATATCCGGTTGCGAGGATCCGCACGGCGGCGATGCGCGAACGTCGTCCCAGCGCCATCAGAACAGCCAGCGGTAGGCCGAACACGATGGTGCCGGTGAACAGCAGCAACGTAATGGGCAGTCCGCCCCATTTAAGCGTCGAGACCGGCGACAGGCCCGCTACGCCGCCGCCGAGCAGCACGACGCTTGCCGCCGCGCCGGCCACCCACGCCCAGGCAAGCAAGGGTCTCCAGAAGGCGGGGATCATCGTGGCGAAAAGCAGGGCCAGCAACATCACGCAGGTCAGGAGGCTGCGCCACTGCTCGTCATAGGGATAGTTCGCGAACAGGATGAAGCGGTATTTTTGGCCGATCACAGCCCAGCATGCGCCGCTGGCTTCCCGGCAGGCGGCTGGACTGTCGGCCGTCCAGACGGCGCCCAGCACCGCCCATGAAAATAGATGGTAGCCGATCCATGCCAGTACCGAAGCGCCGATCAGCGTCAGCAACACCCCGCCCGGACCATGACCGAACACCGCCAGAAACCACCTCGGACGTCGGGGCCGGATCAACATGGGCGAGGCGGGCGCGCTCATCGCGAGACCTTTCTCTGCAGAGCCCGCTCATAGACCTGCATCGCGGCGGCGATAGTCATGCTGATGACAAGGTAGACCGCAGACATCAGCACAATGGCTTCCACGACATTGCCAGTCTGGTTGATCGTGGTCTTGCTGATGTTGACGATGTCAGGGTAGCCGATCGCCACGGCGAGCGAGCTG
Organism: Azorhizobium sp. AG788; assembly: GCA_943369575.1. GTDB lineage: Bacteria > Pseudomonadota > Alphaproteobacteria > Rhizobiales > Xanthobacteraceae > Azorhizobium. The sequence goes on from CALRNP020000005.1 coordinate 26,811, forward strand.
TTCTTGATCAGGCTGATGTACTGCGCCGACAAGGGAGGCAGCATCACACGCACTGCCTGCGGAATGAGGACCAGCCGATAGACCAGTCCGCCCCTCAGGCCCAGGCTGCGCGCGGCTTCCGATTGCCCCTTGTCGAGCCCTTCAAGCGCACCTCGTACGATCTCGCTGATGAAGGCGCCGATGTAGAGTGAGAGCCCGAGAAACAGGGCGAGGAATTCGGGAGACAGCGTCAGGCCACCTTGAAAGTTGAAGCCCTGGAGAACGCCGATGCTCACCATCTCCGGCCGATCGAGCATGAGCCAGACAACCACGGGCACTAGAACGAGAGTTGCGAGACTGGGAAGCAGCACAGGCAGGCGACGTCCGCTTTTCTCCTGCCGCCACCCGACATAGCGGTTCCAGAGCAGCGACAGTGCCAGAGTCGTCAGAATCGCGAGCAGGAACGGCGTCCAGGGCACGGTGGATGCGAACCAGGGAATCTGGATGCCGCGATTGCTGAGAAACAGACCAGGGAGAGGCTCGATCGCCTGTCGAGGACCTGGAAAATGGCGGGCGACCGAGTACCAGAAAATGATCTGCAGCAGCTGCGGAGTGTTGCGCAGGAGTTCGACATAGCTGCGCGCGACGAAACGCGGTAGCCAGTGCAAGGAGAGCCGCATGAGACCGGTAGCGAAGCCGATGAAGGTCGCGGCGGGAACCGCGACGACAGAGATCAGCAGCGTGTTCAGAATAGCGACAATGAACGCCCTCAGAAAACTGTCTGACGGCGAGAAGTCGATCATCGACTGGCCGATACCAAACCCGGCCTCCCGCCCGAGATAGTCGAAGCCGGTAGCTAGCCCCTTGGACCGTAACGTGACGGCGCTATGCCAGACGAGAAGTGCGAGCATCGCGGCCAGTACGGCGAGTGCGGTGACCTGCAGAAGAATGCCGACCCATCGCCGAGCGACCGGTGACAGGCGGCTAGGTTCAGGTCGCGACAAGCGATGTGGCGAGGGCACGTGCATTCCCCTTCCGATACGGGTCAAGGGGGCGGCTTCAGTTGAAGGGCGGGCTGTACAGCAAGCCGCCCTCGGTCCACTGCGCATTCCGGCCGCGCGGCAGCTTGAAGACAGAGGCCTCGCCGAAGGAGCGGTCATAGACCTCACCGTAATTGCCGACCTGTTTCACGATACGGTAGGCCCAATCCTCGTTGACGCCGAGCGCCTTGCCATTTCCCGGTGTGACACCGAGGAAGCGTTGCACCTGCGGTTCAGACGAAGCCTTCTTTTCGTCGACGTTCTTGGAGGTGATGCCGGACTCTTCTGCCTGGATCATCGCATTGACGGTCCAGCTCACGATATCCCGCCACGCGACATCATCCTGCCGCACCACAGGGGCCATCGGGTCCTTGCCGAAGGTTTCCGGCAGAAGCACGAAATCAGCCGGATTGCTGGCCATGGTGGCGCGCTGCGAGGCGAGGCTGGTGGTGGATTCGACGTTCACATCGCAACGGCCCGAGAAGAAGGCCTGCGCGCGCTCCTGCGGGTTCTCAATCGCGATCGGCGTGTATTTCATGCTGTTCTGGCGGAACACATCGGCGACAATCTTCTCGGAGTTAGTGCCCGGCCCCACACAGACGGTCGCGCCATCAAGATCCTTCACGCTCTTGGCGCCCAGCGACTTGTTCACCATGAAGCCCTGAGCGTCGTAGAAGGTCGCGGGAGCGAAGTCGAAGCCGAGCGACGTGTCGCGCAGCAGGGTGTGTGTGACATTGTTGGTCAGCACGTCCACTTCGCCGGATTGCAGAAGCGGGAACCGGGTCTGGCTCGTGGTCTTGACGAACTGAACCTTGTCCGCATCGCCCAGCACAGCGGCCGCGATGGCGCGGCAGGTGTCGACATCGATACCGGACCAGTTGCCCTTGGCATCGAGAAGCGAAAAACCGGCCCGCGCGCCGTGGACGCCGCAGATGACCGTTCCGCGTTGCTTGACGGTGTCGATGGTTCCCGCGATCGCGCCCTGAACGGCGAGGCCCAATGTCAATACGAGGGCCGTCGTGGCAGCGCTATGCTTAAGCTGCATGATATTCCTCATCTGGTTGGTGAGTTGCCGGCCGCTCAGCCGTTTCTTGTTTTTGGAATCGTCGGGAAGGCTGACAGCGTCTTCATGCGAGCCGCGAAGGCCTTCTGGATGTGCTCCTGCATCAGCATCTGCGCGCGAGGGGCGTCGCCGCTCTTCAGCGCTTCAAGAAGGCCGATGTGCTCGTCGAGGGTCTCGACGACGCGCTCGTCCGAATATTTTCGTCCCTGCCGAAGAATGAGGCTGAACTTCCGAGAGACCTGCGCGTACAGCTCGCGGAGCTGCACATTGCCCGTGGCGCGCATCAGCTCATCGTGGAACTCCCAGCCCCTGAGACGGATCGCGTCAAGATCGGGGGTGTCCGTGCGTCTCAGCGCGACCAGATCCTCACCGATCTGCTCCAGACGCGGGGTCATGCCGCGTTGAGCGACAAGCAGCGCCGCCATGCCCTCCAACGCGACGCGCACCTCATAGATATCGCGGACCTCCTCGATATCGGGCCGATGCACGAAGGTGCCGCGCATCGGCACGATGTCGATCATGCCGTCGCGAGCAAGTGCCTGAAGAGCCTCGCGAATCGGAGTTCGACCGATACCGATCCTGTCTGCCAGGGAGCGGGTGGATATCGACGTATCCGGGGCGATCTCCCCCGACATGATCAAGTCGAGAATGACGCCGTAGGCAGCCTGGGAGTGCGATTGATTACCTTGCATGACGCTGACATAACAGCGTCATTGAACCAACGCGTCAAGCGCCTTGTCGCGATCGCATCCTGGGAGAATCTATGTTGCCGAATGAGATGCTGGTCGGCCGGCTCGATGCACGCCGCAACCTGGAAACGCCTTGCCTAGTCGTCGACCTAGACGTACTTGAGCAGAATATCGCGCGAATGGCGACGCTGTGTCGTGACGCGAATGTCACTCTGCGTCCTCACGCGAAGGCTCATAAATGCGCAGAAATCGCGAGACTCCAGCTTGCGGCGGGAGCTTGCGGGCTCTGCGTGGCGACAGTGGGTGAAGCCGAGGCACTCGCGGGAGCCGGGATTTCCGACCTGCTTCTGACAAGCTCCGTGGGCGATCGCGGCAAGGTCGACCGTCTCGCGGAACTGCTGCGCCGGGACATTCGCGTGCGCGTCGTCGTCGATTGTCGCGAGATGATCGAGATGTTTGCCTCGGCGGCCGCCGCGATGGACGTTCGCTTCGATGTGCTGATTGATGTCGATATGGGCCGCCATCGCGCCGGCATCAGCGACGCAGCAACCGCGGCAGCACTGGCTAAGCAGATCGCCGATAAGGATCATCTGCACCTTCTCGGCATTCAGGCTTACGCCGGGCATCTCTCGCACATGCGCGATTTTGTCAGCCGTCAGAATGGCGCTGCAGAGGCGGCTTCTTTTGTCGGAGAGATTCGCGATGCCGTTGCGGGCTTCCTCGAAGCCCCCCCGATCGTGACGGGCGGGAGCACCGGAACCTTGCTGCTGGATCTTGGAAGCGAACTGTTCACCGAGCTTCAGTGTGGTAGTTACGTGTTCATGGATACCGAGTACCAAGACGTCGATATCGATGGATTTGGCCGCTCTCCGTTCGAGCCCTCATTGTTCTTGCAGTCTTCTGTGATTAGCAACCGCCACGATGGATTTGTCACGACGGACGGCGGCGACAAAAGGCTGGCAAGCAAATATGGCGAGCCACCGCAGATCCAGCGTGGGGCTCCCGCCGGGTCGAGCTATCATGCTTTGAGTGACGAGCACGGGCAGGTCCGGTTGCCGCCGGAAGCGCATTTGCTGCTTGGTGCCCGCATCGAATGCATCATCCCGCATTGCGATCCGACGGTGAATCTGTTCGACCATCTGCACATCGTGCGGCAAGACAAACTCGTCGATATCTGGCCGGTGACTGCGCGCGGCCTTTAAATCAACCGAAAAAATGGAAACGGATCGAACGATCGACATCCATCGAGCGATGGCCGTGGCTTCGATGGCTCCGGCTATGGAGGTTATTCTTCTATTGGAACAGCATATATTGGCGGGACAAATGGAACCGGCAGCTCTGGACACAAAACCTGTTTACGCCAGCATTCGCGCTGACACTCTGAGATCCCGCGATGGTGGGAGATCCGCTTTCGGTGAATGATCTAACGTCCGCTCCTGGTGGATTCCGTTGAAAAAGCCTGTCGAGCCGAACCTGTGCAGGGCCTCATTCAGCGCATCGACACAGAAGTCCGCCTCCAGCGTGTTCGAGACGCGCCACGCCAGCACCTTGCGGGTGAACCAGTCCATGATCGCGACGAGATACAGAAAGCCACGGCGCATCGGCAGATAGGTGTCACGGCGCACCAGACCTGGTTGGGCCGATCCACCCTCAGGCCGCCAAGTAGATAGGGGTAGGTATTGTGCCCCTTCGCGGGCCTGCTCGTGTCGGGCTTCTGGAAGATCGGCATCCACCGCATGAGGCGCATCAGCCGCCGGATTCGCTTCACGTTCACCGGCTGCCCTTCGTTCTTCAGATGCCAGGTCATCTGCTGAACGCCGTAGAAGGGCGTGTCCAGGAACTGCTTGTCGATCAGCAGCATGAGGGCGAGGTTCATCTCGGTCTCTCCCCGCGGCTCATAATAAAACGAGGACCGGGGAAGCGATAGCAGCCGGCACTGCATCCCGACCGACAACGAGGGGTGGTGGCGCTCGATCATCGTGCGCCTTACTTCCCGGTCCAGGGCTTGAGCTTTCGTGACAAAAACTCATTGGCGACCGCCAGCTCCCCGATCTTGGCGTGAAGATCGCGAACCGTGTCCTCGTCGACCCCGGCCGTCTTCCTGCCGCCCCGCTCGAAAATGTCAGCGGCTCCATCGAGGAGCGCCTTCTTCCATTGGTGGATCATCGTCGGATGCCCGATGACGTCGTTCTGGTGGCGATTGATATCGCCAAAGTGCGGAACGAGGTGCTGATCGAGACGCCCGGCCAGAAGCGGCGGCGGCGCATGACAGTCCTGAACACGCGCGCCGAGCACGATCGGCTGATCGTGCTGTTGAAGGGCTTTGGCCGGCCTGTCGCCTGCGCCATGGAGGCGACAGGCAACTATCGCCTGGCGTTTGCGCGAAGCCGGCTTCCAGGTTCGCCTGGTTTCGTCGGTGGCCCTGGCCCGCACGCGCGAAGCCCTGCACAACGGCTGGGACAAGAACGATCCCAAGGACGCCCAGGTCATTCTGCACATGCTGCGGATTGGGGCCTCGCAAACCTACCATGACCCGCTGGCCACCGGCATCAACGACGTCCAGGAGCTATCGAAGACCCACGAGGCGATCGCCGGTGCCAAGACACAGGTGCTGCATCGGATCCAGACACATTATCTGCCGCTCTACTTCCCGGAGGTCGAGCGCTTCCGCCAGAACAGCCGAAGCGATTGGTTCTTCGCCTTCCTGGACCCACGCCGGCCAGCATCACGGCATTGGACAAACCCGCGTTCATTGAAGCCGCTTGGAACGTCGTCGGCCGGAAGGTCTCGAAGGAACGCTTGCTCAGCGACATCTACGAGACGGCCAAGACCTCGATCGGCCTGCCTATCCCACTCGAAGCCCCCGCCATCCGCATGTTCCGGCTTGTCATCGCCGAGGCGCGCAGTTTGATCCGTCAACGCAATGAGATCGAGGCCATGGCCGACCACCTCCTGGCCGAGAGTCAGGACTATAAGCGCCTGCGGCAGATTCCAGGGATCGGCCCCATCATTGCCCTCGCCATTCTGGCCGAGGCTGGCGATCTCCGCCGCTTCGGCCATCATCGCCAGTTCCTGAAGTTCTGCGGCCTGGACCTCTCGACCCAGCAGTCGGGCACATACCGCGGCCAGACCAGGTTGTCGAAGTATGGGAATGCACGTCTTCGACGCAACCTCTGGCTCGCCGGTCAGGTTACGATCCGGCAGAAGGAGAACAGTTTTCGCGACAAGTTCGAGCGCTACATCGCCCGCGACCGGCAAAACGCCGATCTCAGACGCAAGGCGCTGACCGCAATCACCGCCAAGATGGCCCGCGTGGTACACGCCGTCATCAAAAGCGGTGACGATTACCGGCCCTTTGTCGAGGGGCCGGTGCCAGGTGGGAGAACCCCTCTCAGCAGTGCCGTGAGGGCGCAGCCTGCGACCCTGTAGATAATGCTCGGGTCTCCTGCCTGGATCGGTATCTCATCTTGAGGACGGTGAGGGCCACGGCGCGCCGATGGACCCTGTGTTTGCTATGGCCGAGAACTCTTTCCTTCCCAGCAGGGGCCGCCTGGTTCGCGTATTGACGACCATCACCCCACGAGCGCAATCTCGTGGACAGAGACATGCTGCCCAATCAGCCGCTTTCCTTCCCAACATAGGACGTTGTCGCTGACGATCATCTTCGGCCGGCCGCGCTCGGCCATCAGCCGATCCAACTCCCGCGCCACCCGCACGCCGGACAGCGATGTGTCCGCCACCAGGGTGAGGCATTCATTCCCGGGTGCAGTCGTCCACGACCGTGAGCATGCGGAAGCGGCGACCGCAGGTGAGCTGGCCCGACACGAAGTCGAGCGACCAACGTTCGTTGGGGCGCAACGGGATCGGCATGGGCGCACGCGTTCCGATCGCCCGCTTGCGGCCGCCGCGCCGGCGCACCGTCAGGCGCTCTTCGCGATAGAGCCGGAACAGGCGCTTGTGGTTGACCACGAAGCCTTTCCGCCCCAGCAACACGTGCAAACGCCGGTAGCCGAACCGCCGTCGCTCATGCGCGATGGCTTTCATGCGCTCGCGTAGGGCCGTGTCGTCCTTCCGCGTCGCCTTGTATCTCATGGTCCCACGAGGGCTTCGCCTATCTGGCGGTGGTGATGCACCCGAATGCTCTGCAGATAGCCGGTGCTCAGGCAGATCCGCTCCAGCGTCAGTACGACATCCTCGCCCCGATAGCTGAACCGCGGAGCAACCACCGGCGAGAACCGCGTGAAGGTGTCGACGACGGTCGGAACCCGGATCTCGCGGCCGGTGCCGAGCTGGTCGTGGACAAAATCCATGGCCCAGGTCTCGTTGCTCCGCGTCGCCGGACGACGGTCATCACGCAGCTTTGCGTTCACGCGGCGGTTCGGCAGCTTGTTCCGCAACTGAAGGCCCAGGCCCCTGTAAAGGCGAAAGATCCGCTTCGGATTGACCGCCCACCCCTCCCGCCACAACAGGATGTGCATGCGGCGATAGCCATACCGCACGCGCGTCTTCCCGTTTCAGCTATCGCACCGAGGATGCAGTCACGACCCTGGAGAAGGTCCGCGCGAAGGTGGGCTGTCCACCGACGATCCGGATCGACCAAAGCTCAGAGTTCGATTTCTGAGATCTCGACCTTTGGGCTTATGCGAGGGGCGTCACGCTGGATTTCTCCGGGCCGGTAAAGCCCCCCGCACCAACGGGTTCATCGCAGCCTTCGAGGGAACTTGTGGAGTGAACGCCTGAGCATTCACTTGTTCCCCATATGTGGCGACGCGGCGAAAAAGATGGATGCTCGGCTCAGATCATACAACGAGGATCGGCCGCCGAAGCGGCCGGCCTACCCCGGCATGGGATAGTCCGCCGCGTTGAGCACCCAGCCCGCCTGCTGGGAAAAATCCAGGCGCGGCGGGCAGAAGATGTCCATCAAGAGGTTATTCCCCGCCCCCATGGCCTGGGTGGTGTGGATCGCCGGCGGCGGAATGATGGCAACCGAAGGCGTGCCGCACGCCGCATGCTCGTCCGCTCGCCATTGGGTGCTGTCGGTGAGCCAAGGCCAGCGCAAATGGTGGATGAAGTCGCCCTCGATCGCGAGGGAGGCCTGCTCGAAATCATCGTGATGGTGCGGCGAAAGCTTGGCAGGGTCGCGCGGCCCCACATAGGGCTCAAGAAAGTTGATCATGAACGTGGAGCCGCGCCAGATGCGCCCGAAGCGGCCCGGCTCCGACGGGACGTCCAGGCTGTAGGTGCGCAGCCGGAGCCCGCCGTCCGGCTCCGGCCAGGGGGTGAGCGGCGCCACGGTGGCATGCGGCACGGCGTAAGCGGCGGCGTTCACGCTCGCCGCCGCAAGGTCGGTGGCCCGGCTGGTGATCATGCGCACCAGGCGGCCGGCGGTGCGGACGGTGATGGTGCTGTCGCCGGGCGGGATGAAGGTGAGCGTCTGGCCCGCGACCTCCCTGGTTTCCGCGGCGGTGTGGATCTCCACCTGCATGGCGCCGTCGGGTAGCAGCAGCACATATTCGTCCAGCTGGCCCTTGCGCTCCAGCACGGCACCCGCCGCGACCTCGCTGTACGCCACAACGAAATTCTGCCCGCGCACCAGCCAGGTCATCAGGCCGGCGGCCTCCTGCTGCGGCGGGCCGTCGTGGAAGCGCGCGTAGCAGGAGGGATCGAGCACCGCCGGCACCTTAGCCTCGGCGGTGGGGGCAAGGCGGGCGCGGGCATCGGAGGTGTCATACATCAGCCGGTCCTTACGATGGCCGCGCGCCCTCAGGGCGCGCGCTGCAGCGTCCCGGAGGACGCGAGGCGGGCTTCGGCGGCCCGGGCGGAAAGACGCGTCAGGCGCGTGAGCAGCAGCGTGCTGAGCCCCAGCGCCACCAAGCAGGCGGAGGGCACGAGCATGGCCCCCACCGGCCTGCCGACCCAGCCGGCCACCGCCGGCATGAGGTTCTGCGCCGCAAAGCCGCCGATGGCGCCGACGCTGCTGATGGCAGCGATGCACACCGCCGCCTGCGTGCCGGTGAACAGGCGCGAGGGCAGGAACCAGAAGCACGGCAGCAGCAGCGAGATGCACGGCGTGCCGATGGACAGGGCCAGCAATTGCAGCCGGTTGTCGCTCACGCTGGCGCACAAGGCGAAGGCCAGTAGGCCCAGCAGGGCAAAGCCCGCCATGGAGCGCAGCACGCGCGCCTCAGTGCGGATGTTGCGCGAGACGATGGGCAAGGCGAGCGCGGTGACCGCCCAGGGAATAGCGCTGAGCAGGCCGTTCATGGTGCCGGTGACGCCGAAAGACTTCACCACCGTGGGCTGCCAGTAGATGACGCCATAGAGCGACACCATGATCATCGTATAGACGAAGCACAACACCAGCACGCGCGGCTGCGTCAGAGACGCCATGATGCTCCTGGCATCAGGCGTCGCGGCCTGATGCTGTCCGTCGGTGGTAGCGGCGGCAAGCCAGGTCTTCTCGTCCGGGGAGAGAAAGCCGGCCTTCCCCGGGCGATCCGGCAGCAGCCATACCGTGAAGCCCGCCAGCAGAACTGCGGGCAGGCCGGTGACGATGAACACCCATTGCCACCCGGCCAACCCCAGCACTCCGTGCAGGTCCAGCAATGCCCCGGCCATGAGCGAGCCAAGCATGTTGCCGAGCGCGCTGCCCAGGGTCAGCAAGGCCAGGACGCGCACCCGGTAGGCGGCGGGAAACCACAAGGTGAGGAAGAAGATGATGCCAGGATAGGCCCCGGCTTCCGCCAGCCCCAGCAGCAGCCGCAGCCCGTAGAACATGCCGGCGGAATTGGTGGCGGCCAGCAGCATGGTCACCAGGCCCCAGGTGCCGACGATGCGGGCCAGCCAGATGCGCGCGCCATAGCGGGCCTGGAACATGGCGCTGGGTACCTCGAACACGAGATAGCCGAGGAAGAACAGCGACGCGCCAAAGCCGAACGCGGCTTCGCCGAGACCGAGGTCTTGCGCCATCTGCAGCTTGGCGAAGCCGATGTTGCCGCGGTCGATGATGGCGAACAGATAGATCAGGGTGACGAGGGGCACGATGCGCCACGTCACCTTGCGCATAAGCGCGTCGATCTGGGCGTCAGACAGGGCTGGCATGGCGATTTCCTTCCAGAAGAGCCGCGGCGTTGCTCGCCGCATTGGATCGGTGTTCTTTTGCGGCGCGGCGCGAACCCTGCGATCCGCGCCTCGCAATCAGGGCGCGATGACGCCCGCCCGCGCCGCGGCGGACAGGGCGGCTGGGCTCATTGCAGATCCAGCAGAACTTTGGCGTTGGTGGAGACCATGGCGCGCACGGCAGGCTCGTCATAGCCGAGGTCCAGCAGCATGCCGATGATCTGGCGGAAGCCCTCCACCGGGATGGGATTGCCGGTCTGCCCCAGATCCGAGCCGAAGAAGGTGTTCTCCACCCCGCCGGCCTCGATCACCTGGCGCAGATGCGCCTGGTCCATCTGATAGAATTTACTGGGAATGAACATGCAGATGGAGTGTTCCATCTTCACCCCCATGCCCACCAGAGCGGTGATGTCCTGAAAAGAGCAGTCGTTGACATAAGTGGGGTGGTTGAGAAACAGGCGCTTCACCCCGCGGCGTGCGGCTTCCTCATAGAAGGGAAAGAGTTCGCGCACATGGTGATGGCCGCCAGAGACCGCCGCATCCTGCTCGGCGATGAGGTCGAGGATCAGCTTCACCTCGTCGCGCACCGCGCCCTGTGCATCGATCAGCGTGGCGCCAACAGGGGCGACGGTTTTGCGCGAATTGGTGGGGAACTTGAGCCCGCCCTCCTTCGCCTCATGGTCCATGTGGTTCTGGGCATGGGCGGTGGCCATCCACACCACCCGCGCGCCCTGCTTCAGCGCATAGTCCACCGCGCTGGGGTTGAGGCCGCCCAGGGGATTGTTCAGCACGATGGCCCCGATGGCGGTGGCGCCCGCGGCATGATGGGTATTGATCAGATGCGCAATGGGCATGGTTGGATAGTAATGGTCCTTCAGCAGGATAGCGGACATACCGGCGGCGGCGGCCTGCTGCACCACCTGGATATGGTCCACTGCGCGCGGCATCAGCGAGGGGCCAGGATGGGTATGCAGGTCCACGGCGCCTTGCATCAGCGCGTCGATCCGCGCCTCGCGCGCCGGCGTGGTGGGAGCGAGGGCAGGAGCGTTAAGGACGTCAGTCATGATCTGAATCTCCGGCGGATGCGGGAATGAAGTTGCGCCAGTGATCGGTGCGCAGCGGCATGTCGGCAAATGTGCGGCGCCGGTCGGCGGCGATCCCCACCAGCTCGGCAGCGGTGAGCCCCTTGGCGGCGAGATAGGCGTCCAGTTCGGCGATGGCGGTCGTCAGCACCTGCGGGCCGCGCAGCATCGCCGGCGAGGCAATACCCACGGCGCGGGCGCCCGCCAGCATCATGCGGGCGACGTCATGGCCATCGCGGGCGCCGTTGATGCCGATGAGGGAGGCGTCGGGACCAAGGCGAGCGCGCGACAGGGCCAGCCAGTGGCAGGTGAGTGGCAAATTCCAATAGCCGCCGATGCCCAGCGATGTCCCCAGCAAGGGTTCCAGCGTATCGAGATCGGGCACCAGCCCGAGCAGGCGGCCGGCCATCACCACCGATTGCGCGCCGGCTTCGAAAGCGGCTGCCGCTAGGTCCGGCACCCGCTCGCTCTGGCCAGTGATCTTCACCCAGACCGGCAAACGCACCGCAGCACACATGGCGCCCACCACCTCGGAGATGCGCTCCGGCTTCAGCTCGGTGGAGACCGCGCCCTTGGCGGCCTGGCTTGCATAGGGTGTGCCGATGTTGAATTCGAGCACCCGCAGCCCCGCTTGCTCCACGCAGCGAGCCATCACCAGGGCCGTGTCGAGGCCAGAGAGGATGAGGCTCGGCACCAGCAGAGTGTCATGGGTGCGGGCGAGGCTATCCAGGGCGACGGTCTGCTCCAGCCAGGCCGCGAAGCTCTGCGGGGTGAGGCCCGAGCGGGTGGCGAGGGTGACATCGCGCGGCGCGTCGGGCCCCCAGGGCACGGGCCGCCAATCCGCATCGAGCGCCACATATTCGGCTCGCTGCAACTGGTCCTTGGCCGCCTCGGATTCGTTAGTGGACTTCACCACCACCACGCCGGCGCCGGAGGCGATGGCCGCCGCCACGCCGCCGGCATCGATCATGTGCTCGGCGGGGGCGGCGATCACCGGATTCTTGACGGCCAGATCCCCGATGGTGACGCGCAGGCGCTCTGAGCCGCTCATGGGCGCACTGTCGCACGCAGATGAGCGCGGCGGGCCCAAGCACCGGCATCCGGCGCGGACCAGCGGCCCGCCGCAACAATCACTTGCATATGGCGACCTCCCTTTGTTCGTTCAGAGCGAACATTATTCGCAACAATATGAGAGAGAGCACACAAGGGCGTCAAGCGACAGCCGCGCCAAATGCAGCAAAGTCCCTCACATTCAGCGCAAAAGATCCAAATAATATGTTGCTGTTTCTAGATTTGGCCGTTCCGCCGGAAATTTCCTAGTGGAGCTCGTAAAGGCTTGCGCCACGCCATTTTCGTTCGCACACTGCGAACACAATGGAGAAGACTCGTATGGCATCGAGAGCGCGTCGTTCGCCGTCCACCCGCGCCGCGACCCTGGCTGCGGGGGCCGATCCGGCAGCTGACGGCGCAACCCCGCCGGAGGACAGGGCCACACCTTCCACGCCGGGCGGCGTCCAGGCGGCCGATACGGTTCTGGAGATCCTGGAGACGATCGCGTATGCGGCCGGCCCCATCGGGGTGACGCAGATCGCCACCACGGTGGCCATCACCAAGAGCGCCGCGTTCCGTCATCTCCAGACGCTGCTGGGGCGGGGCTATATCCTGCAGGATCCGGACACCAGCCGGTTTCGCCTGGGACCTAAGACCTTCCTGATCGGGCGCCTCGCCCATGTCGCTCTGGATCTTGGCGCCCTGTTCGAGCCGGCCATGCGCGCGGCGCGCGATGCCAGCGGGCTCACCGTGGTGTTGAGCACGCCCACCCCGCAGGGCGCCTTTGTGGTGAGCACGCTCCAGGGGCTCCAGCCCATCGAGATCGGAGTGCGTCCGGGCAGCCAGTTGCCCTTGTGCTCATCCGCGCAGGGGCGCATTTCGTTGGCCTTCGGCTCGCCGGAGGTGGCGCAGCGCGTCTTGGCCGAACCCATCCCGCGCTTCACCGAGGCCACCCTCACCGATCCGGAGCGCCTGGCGGCGGAAATCGTCCAGGTGCACGCCCGCCGCTGGGCGGTGGCACCGGAGGAGATGCTGCCCGGCGTCAACGCCTTGGCGGCACCAGTCACCGATGCCGCCGGACGCCTGGTGGCGGCGGTAGCCATGGTGGGCTCCATCCAGCACATCGCCGCCACGCCGGAGCCCCGGCTGGTGAGCATCGTCCAGGCGCTGGCCGACCAGGCCGAACGCGCGCTGCATCAGGCTGCGCGCTCTGCGCGCGCACGGCAGTGATGGCGCCGTCCGGCTGCGAACTCTAGGCGGAACGCGGCGGCAGCCGTGACCGATGGCCCGTCGGCCTTGTTCACAATTTTAAAATATCATAAAAAATATCAGTTCTTCAGACATGGAGCGGACCGTGAGCAATACCCCTTCCGACAGCGCCCCGCCGGTGAGTGACACACCCGCCCTCGGCCCGATCGCAGATATCGTCATCTTCGAGAATGAGTTCGTGCGGGTTTGGTCCCTGGCCCTGGCGCCGGGGCGCGTGCAGAGCTGGCATCGCCATGATTTGCCCTATCTTGTCATCCCCTTGACCGACGGGAAGAACGAGATGCGCTGGATAGACGGCCGGGTCATCCACACCGACGAGAAGCCCGGTCAGGCCCTGTGGCGCCTGCCGGGTGGCGTGCATGAGCTGGAGAACACCAGCGCGTGGGAGTATCGCAACCTGCTGGTCGAGGTGAAGAATACCGGGATCGCGCCGCCGATCGCCTGATCCCGCCCCTAGGGCGACATCGCCCGGCCTTGCCGCATGACCACAGTGGGGACCAGTGGTGCCCTGCGCCGCCGCAGGCGCAGGCCGACACTTCGTCTTACACCCGTCGCCAGCCCCCCGCATGACCGATCGAAGCGCGGGCACAGCCGCAGATCGCTCCACCTTCGATCACATCTGCCCCCACGCACAGAAACAGTGGTCCCGCGCCAAACAAAGCTGGCGCCTCGGCCGCGGCGGCTGCATGTTTTCCCCTGGCCCCTCGGGTGGCCGGGCGGCCCTCACCCTTGCCCACGCGTTGGCGACGCCAAACCCAAAGCCGACAAGCGGCACAGATATCTCTTGAGAAATATCACAGATGACGGCACAGTGGTTGCCGCCCTGAGAGCTCGCAAAGAGCCCTTGGCACCGCAAGCATCTGGAAGGGGATCATCGATGAAATTCTCCATCGCCAAGGCCTTTGCCCTTGCGGTGCTCGGCTTGAGCGGCCTGGCGTCGACCGCGAGCAACGTGCGCGCGCAGGCGCTGACACCCGTGACATTCTCGCTCGACTTCCGCTCCCTCGGCCGCCATGCCGCCTGGTACGTCGCCCTGGACAAGGGCTACTTCAAGCAGGCGGGCATGGATGTCAGCATCATCGCTTCCATGGGCACGGCCCAGGCGATCCAAGTGCTGGAATCCGGCGCGGTTCAATTCGCCTTCTCGGACGTCGCAGCGCTGGTGGCCGCCCGCTCCAACAGCGCCACCACCTCCAAGATGGTGGCGGTGATCTATCAGAAGGCGCCCTATGCGATCTTCTCCTGGAAGGACGGCGCCAACGTCACCCAGCCCGCCCAGCTCGAAGGACTGGAGATCGGCAGCGGCGCCGGCAGCTTCACCCAGAAGGTCATCGAGGCTTTCATGCTCGACAAGGGCCTGAAGAAGCCCGCCACCTTCGTCAATGTGGACCCCTCCGCCCGCGTCAGCATGCTGGCGAGCAAGAAGATCGCCTCGGTGGAGACCTTCATCATGTCTCAGCCGGGCATCGAGCGCGCGCTGGGCGAGGACAAGGCCCAGACCTTCCTGCTGGCGGACCATGGCCTCACGCTCTATTCCAACGGCATCCTCGCCAGCGGTGATTTCCTCAAGTCCAAGCCCGAGCTGGTGAAAGGATTCGTCGCCGCTGCGCTCAAGGGCTGGAAGGATACCATCGCCAATCCGGGCGAGGCCGCCGATATCGTCGTGAAATACAACAAGGCCCTGGACCGCGATCTGGCACTCAAGGAGATCGCCATTGTTAATGACCTGGTGCTCACCTCCGGCACACGCGCCAAGGGGCTCGGTACATTCGATCCGGCGCTGATGCAGAGCAGCGTTGCGCTGGTCTCGAAGGCCTCGGGCACGGCGAGCGTAAACCCATCCGACATTTACGACGCGACCTTCCTGCCGGCCTCTCCGATCCTGCCATGATAGCGGTTGCGACGACGACAAGGCCCCGCGTGACGATGCCCGAACCTGTGAATACCCCCGCGCCCTTTGGGCAGATCACCGCCGCCCGCAAGGTCTTCGGCGCCGATGCCAAGGGCGTCGGCGGCACCATTGCGCTCGAAAGCGTCACCTACACCATACGGGAGGGCGATCTCGTCGCCCTTCTCGGCCCCAGTGGCTGTGGCAAGACCACGCTGCTGCGCATGGTGGCCGGCCTCACCCGGCCCACCTCCGGCAGCATCACCATTCGCGGCGCGGAGGTGGTGGGCCCGCAGGACGATTTCGGCTTCGTGTTCCAGACCCCCAATCTACTGCCGTGGCGCACGGTGATGGGCAACGTGCTGTTCCCCATGGAGATCAAGGGCCGATCGGACCGCGCGGCGCGCGAACGCGCCATGGAACTGCTGGAATTGGTGGGCCTCGGCAGCTTCGCCAAGAGCCGCCCGCATGAACTCTCCGGTGGCATGAAGCAGCGCGTGGCCCTGTGCCGCGCGCTCATCCACAAACCCTCGCTCATCCTGATGGACGAGCCATTCGGCGCGCTGGACGAACTCACCCGCATGGGCATGCACGATCTGCTGCTGGATATCCGCCGGGTCTCCAACGCCACCGTGCTGTTCGTGACCCACTCGATTTCGGAAGCGGTCTATCTCGCCGACGACGTGCTGGTGTTCAGCGCCCGTCCAGGCCGGGTGGTGGACACGATTCCCATCGACATCCCCTACCCGCGCACGCAGGAAGTGCGGTTCTCCGGCGCCTTTACCGAACATGAACGCCGCGCCAGCGAAGGTCTCGGAGTGTTCCGCCCCCATGGATAAGATCACCCGCATCGCCTACCCTGCCCTCGGCATCATCGGCATGCTGGCCCTGTGGCAGGGCTATGTGTCCCTATTCCATGTCCCCATGGCCGTCATGCCCCGCCCCCTGGCGGTGTGGGACGCCATCGTGAAGCATTGGCCGCTGCTGCTCAGCGAAGGCAAGGTCACGCTGCTGGAAAGCGTCTACGGCTTCATCCTGGCCTTTGTGCTCGGCGTGCCGCTGGCGGTGGCCATTGCCACATCCCGCGTGCTCAACCTGATCTTCTATCCGCTGCTCATCGCTACCCAGTCTCTGCCCAAGGTCGCCTTGGCGCCGCTGCTGCTGGTATGGCTGGGCACCGGCATCGAATCCAAGCTGGCTATCGCCTGGCTGGTGGCGTTCTTCCCCATCGTCGTCGACACGGCCACCGGCCTGCGCGGCACGCCGCCGGAGTTGCTGGACCTGGCCACCTCGGTGCGGGCCAACGGCTGGCAAACATTCTGGAAGATCCGCCTGCCTGCCGCCCTGCCCTTCGTCATCTCGGGCTCCAAGGTGGCCATCACCCTGGCGGTGATCGGCGCGGTGATCGGCGAGTTCATCGGCGCCAACGAGGGCCTCGGCAATCTGCTGCTGGTGGCCAATTCCCAGGTCAATACGGCGCTGGCCTTCGCCGCCTTGTTCGGCCTCGCCTTGCTCGGCCTGGTGCTCTACGGCATCGTTGCCGGTGTTGAATGGGCGCTCAGCCCCTGGTTCGGAGAGGTCCGTCACGGATGAGCATACCACAGCCCAGCGCCCCGCCCGCCATCGCGATCGATGTTCACGCCCACCTGATTCCGGTGGAGGAGGCGGCGCTCGCCACCTTCGCGGGGATCGCCTGGTGTGCGGACAGCCGCAAGTTCGCGGTGGATGGTCATGCCGTCGGCCTCAAAGGCCTGTTCAGCGCCAAGGCCCTGCTGGCCTGGATGGACGAGAACAGCGTCACCCGGGCGCTGATTTCCGTGCCGCCGCCGGTCTATCGGCCGCATCTGCCCGTGGCCGAAGCCGAGGCCTGGGCGCGGGCCTTGAACACGGGCCTCCTGGCCATCGCCGAGGCCCACCCCGACCGTCTGGACACGCTCCTGCATCTGCCGGTGGAACATCCGGCGCTCGCTCACGCGCTGGCGGCAGAAGCCATCGCCGGCGGCCACGCCCGTTTCGCCATGTCGGCGGGCAGTGAAGGTGTGATCTTGTCCGATGCGGCGTTCGCGCCGCTCTGGCAGGCGTTGGACGCGGCGGACGGCTTCCTCTTCCTGCATCCCGGCGAAGGCTGCGACGGGCGGCTCGATCCGTTCTATCTGCACAATCTGCTGGGCAATCCCCATGAGACGGCGCTGGCCACCGCCCATCTGGTATTCGGCGGCATCCTGGAGCGGCATCCGCGCCTCACCGTCTGCCTCGCCCATGCGGGTGGCACCACGGCGGCCCTGGCGGGACGCTGGGAGCGCGGCCACGC
The DNA here is from genome assembly GCA_943369575.1 of Azorhizobium sp. AG788. GTDB lineage: Bacteria > Pseudomonadota > Alphaproteobacteria > Rhizobiales > Xanthobacteraceae > Azorhizobium. The sequence goes on from CALRNP020000005.1 coordinate 44,301, forward strand.
CACCGCGCGGCCGGGACTGGATACCAGCCTGGAGAGCCCGCGCCGGACGCTGCGGCGGCTGTGCGTGGACTGCATTGCCCACGATGCCGCCGGCCTTGCCCTGGCGGCGGAGGTGTTCGGCCCCGAGCGCATCTTGTTCGGTTCGGACTGGCCGTTCCCCATGGGGCTGCCGCAGCCGCATGCGAAATTGGCCGCGCTGAATGCGGATTTCCTGCGCCAGGTGCTGGAAACCAACGCGCCACGCATTCTCGGCGAGAGCTAAGCGCTCCGGACGCACGCCCCCTCGCCGTCGCGCGGGGGGGGCGGTCTCTGATCGTCAGGCGAAAGACAGCTCGCTGGCCCCGGCCAGATCCTGGCGGACCAGGCGGTTGCGCAGTTCGCCCAGGCCGGTGGCCCGGACCACCACTTCATCATTCTCCTTGAGGAAGATCGGCGGCTCGCGGGCGTTGCCGATGCCAGCCGGCGTGCCGGTGAGGATCACGTCGCCCGGATGCAGCGTCATGCCGAAGGACAGTTCGGCAATCAGCTCGTCGATGGGAAACGCCATCTGCGCCAGCACCGCATCCTGGAGCACGTGTCCGTTCAGCTCGCATTGCAGCCGCACCTTGGGCAGGTCCAGCTCGTCCGGCGTGACGATCTCCGGGCCGAGCGGCATGGTGCCGTCGATGCTCTTGCCCTTCAGCCACTGCCCGCCGTGGCGGCGCTGCAGATCGCGCTGAGAGACGTCATTGGCCAGGCAATAACCGAACACATGGTCCAGCGCCTGAGTGCGCGGAATGCTGCGCCCGCCGCGACCGATGATGAGCGCCACTTCCGCCTCATAATCCCATTTGGCGGAAATGCGGGGGTCATAGGCGATGGGATCGGTAGGGCCGATCACCACGTCCGGGGCCTTGGTGAAGAAAGTGGGCGCGTTGGGCTTGTCCACGTCCTGGCCTTCGCGCTTACCCTTACTCTCCTCGAAATGTGCCCAATAGTTCCAGCCGGTGCACAGCACGTCGCGGCGGAAGCGGCGGATCGGCGCCGCCAGCACTGCGCTCGCGCGCGGCATCCGTTCACCGCCGCTGCGGGCGGCGGCGATAAGCCCTGCCCGGGCCGCCGCATCGGCGGCGATAAGGCTGACCATGTCGCCGGCGGATGCCGGCAGCAGGATCAGGTCGTCCCCCTCCACAAGGGCCACCCGTTCGCCGTCGGGACGGCGCACAGTCACAAAGCGCATGACAGGCTCCCGCTCAATCGGCCACGACGGCGATGGCGTTGATCTCGATGAGATAATCGGGCGAGGTCATCTTGCAGATCTCGACCATGGTGGATGCCGGCGCAATGCCGGTGAAATATTCCCGGCGCACTTTATGGATGGCATCGAAGTGCTCCATGTTGCGCACATAAACGTCCACCCGGCAGATGTCGTCCAGCGTGCCGCCAGCTTCTTCGATGGCCGCTTTCAGGTTCTCGCACACCTGGCGGGTCTGCTCGGAGACATCGCCAATGCCGGCGATGGTTCCATCCGCCCGGCGGGAAGTCATGCCCGACAGGAACACGAGACGGCCGCGCGCCTCGATGGTGGTGGCCTGGGAGAAGTGGCCGTTGGGCTGGCGCAGCTTGGCGCTGGTGATCTGGGTCTTGGGCATACGAGGCTCCGAATTCAGGCCGAAAGAGAAGCAGGAAGCGGGACACCCAGCGTCTGCGCCGCGGCGGTGAGGGCCGCACGGGTGCCGGTGGCCAGGGTGAGCATGCCGGTCGCCGCCGCATGGGCCGCGATGGCCCGGTCACCGGGCATGCGCGGCGGAGATGCGCCTGGGGCTGGACGCGAATGACGCACCTTCGCGGCGAAGCGGTCGGCGGCGTCTGCAAAATCGGCCAGGGGGCGGAACCCCTCGACCTTGATGGCGACGAACAGCTGCGCGCAGCCATAGGGCTGGCTGAGATCGCCATACAAGGCGCTGACCTCGTCGCCTATGGCGCCGGAGGCGAGCCCTCCGGTCATCAGGTCAACCATCACCGCCAGACCAAATCCCTTGGCACCGGCAGCGGGAAGCAGCATGCCCTTGATGGCCTCGCCCGCGTTGGTGGTCGGCAGGCCATTGGCATCCGCCGCCCAGCCTGCGGGGATCGGATCCCCCCGGCCCTCGGCCAAACGGATCTTGCCCATGGCACCGGCACTGAGTGCCAGATCAAGAACAATTGGCTCCCCGCCGGTGGGCACGGCAATCGCGATCGGATTGTTGCCCACCACCCTCTCGGCCCCGCCCGGCGCCGGCAGCAAGGGGCGGGTGTTGGACATGACGAGGCCGATGCAACCGTTGCGTGCCATGGTGCGCGCGAACCGTCCGGCTGCGCCGAAATGGAAAGCATTGCGCAGGGCGACGGCGGCAAGGCCATGGTCCTGGGCGCGATCGACCGCCAGGATCGCCGCCCGCTCTGCGGTCACATGCCCCAGCGCATTCTGCGCATCTAGAACGATCTGCGTGCCGGTGTCGGAGATGATCTCTCCCGCCGCCGCCGGGGACACCGAGCCCGCGGCGATGCGATCGAGATACATGGGCAGCAGCATCAGGCCGTGAGACGGCAGCCCCTCAACGTCGGCATCCACCAGTGCCTGGGCCACAATGGTCGCATGGGCGTCCGGCGCGCCGGCCGCAACGAGCAGGTCGGATGCAAACGACACCGCCTCGTCCACCAGCAAGCCATTCGTGTGCGCCTGGGCCATCTCAGTGCGCGTCCCGTTCGTCGGTGTACCAGGACGGCATCTGCGGATAGTGCGGACCGTCGTAAATCTCCACCACCACGGTCTCTTCATGGGCAAGGGTGGGACCGTGCACATTGCCCTTCGGATTACAGTAGAAGCTGCCGGGCTTCAGGGTCACGCCGGTGCGGGTGTATTCATAATGTCCGGAGAGGCAGAACATCATCTGGTTCGAGGCGTGCATGTGCGGCGTGGGAATGCTCGCGCCCTTATCGAACTTGATCAGAGCCACCGAGGCGCCAGTCGCCTCGTCCCGCCACAACATCTTTTCGTGCACGCCCTTCAGGGATTTTTCCCGCCAGGGCATGTCCGCCGTCTGGATCAGGATTTCCTCAAGATTGGGGGCGCCCTCAGGAAGCTTCATGGGTTCTCTCGCAGCCGAAACGTCGGCGCGGAGAGCGTCGACACATCTCATGATATTTCATGTGATGTGTTTTGCAAGGATGCGTGCGCAATCGCTCACGGTCAATGCCGGATAGCGCGCGACAGCCGTCGGCTATTCCCCGGGGCGGGTCATCCGGCGCGAACCGCTGTTCTGCAGATGGGCCACACGCTCGTGCAGGTTGGTCAGATGCTCGCGCATGGCGGCCGCGGCCGCGGCGCCATCACGCGCCTTCAACGCCTTGACCACATTGCGATGTTGCCGGTCCGAGGCTTTCTCATCCAGAGTCTGCCATAGGTGCAGGTACCAATAGCGGGTGCTACGCTCGTGCAGGGTCTTGGCGAAGTCGCCGAGCACCCGGGTCTTGGACATGTCGCTGATTTTCACATGAAAGGCGCGATCGCATTCCACGAAGGCGTCAATGGCGCCCCCGCCATGCTCGTGGCTGGCACTGTGCCGATCGAGAATCCCGGTCAGTTCAGCCACGTCGTCGTCGGTGGCATGGACAGCAGCGAGACGCGCGATCTCGGTTTCCACCACCAGGCGGGCCTCAAGCACTTCCAGGATATGGCCGATGGAATCCGGCTGGACCACCACGCCCTTGCGGGGCACCACATCCACCAGCCCCTCCACATTGAGGCGCAGCAGCGCCTGATGCACCGGCGTACGGCCGAGGTTCAGCAGGTCGCAGATGGCGCCTTCATTGAGATACTGACCGGGCAGGAAATAGAGGGTGAGGATCTTTTCCTTGATCGCTTCATAGGCTTGATCCGTTAGAGAGGCCCCTTTGGGCAGGCGCGCCGCCTTGGCGGCCGGGACCTTCCCGGTGGCACTTTCAGTCTTTTTCATCCGAGCCATGTCTGCGTTGCGGGGAAAACCATGCGTCTGTGATAGCACGCCTTACCGTTGTGCGGTCCAGTATGCCGGCATTCACCCCATCGAACCCGCACGGGACCATCAGGCAAGACGCGGTCAGTCGCACCGCCCGCTCACGCAACTCGGGGGAAGCTCCTTCCCCATCTTACCTATCATGGCTGCCCCCTCTGAGGAGCTGAAGCCCCCCTACACGTCAAAATCGGTTCAAGCCGTGAGGATCTGGCTGGCCGAGTGGTTATGGACACGGCACCCTGTCATTGTTCGAGCTGACGTGGATGCGGGAGGGGCTCTCCAATGCATGTGCGTGGATCACAGCCCGCTCATGCTCCGGCCCCCAGTGCGTTACGGCATTCAGCCGAGCGCCGCCACCACTCGCGCGCCCATCTCCTCTGTTCCCACCAGGATCGCGTCTTCCGTCAGGAGATCGCGGGTACGGTAGCCCGAAGCGAGGACGCGCTGCACCGCCTGCTCGATACGGCGGGCGGCCGCATCCTCGCCGAAGCTCTGCCGCAGCATCATGGCCGCGGACAGGATTGCGGCCAGTGGGTTGGCCAGATCCTTGCCCGCGATGTCCGGCGCGCAGCCATGCACAGGCTCGTAGAGGCCCTTGCGCCCAGTGCCCACAGAGGCGGACGGCAGCATGCCGATGGAGCCCACCAGCATGGAGGCCTCATCCGAGAGAATGTCGCCGAACAGATTGGCGGTGACGATCACATCGAACTGGGCCGGATTGCGCACCAGCATCATGGCGGCGGCATCCACATAGAGATGGGTCAGCTCCACATCGGGATAGGCGACGCCGACCTCGGTCATGATCTCCCGCCACAGCTCCATGGCTTCCAGCACGTTAGCCTTGTCCACGGAGCAGACCTTGCGGCGGCGGGTGCGGGCGGTGGCAAAGGCCACGTGGGCGATGCGGCGGATCTCCGCTTCTGTGTAGCGCATGGTGTTGAAGCCATGGCGCTGGCCATCCGGCCCGGTTTCGATGCCGCGCGGCGTGCCGAAATAGATGTCGCTGGTCAGTTCACGCAGGATCATCAGATTCACGCCCGCGATGATATCCGGGCGCATGGGTGACGAGGCGACGAGCTCGGGTATCGCCATCACTGGACGGAAATTCGCGAACAGGTCCAGGTCCTGGCGCAAGGTCAGCAGCGCATCACCGGGCCGCAGGCCCCGCGGCAAGGTTTCGTATTGGAAGCCGCCCTCGGCCCCGAACAGGATGGCATCGGCCTCCCGTGCCAGCGACAAAGTGGCCGGAGGCAGTGGATGCCCGGTTTGGTCATAGGCACAGCCGCCGATGAGCGCCTCGTGCATCTCCAGGGCAAGCCCGTCGCGGGCTAGCGCCGTGAGCACGGCGACAGCCTGCCGCGTCACTTCCGGCCCGATGCCATCTCCCGGCAGGACTGCGATCTTCATGGTGTGTTCCGATGTGGCTGTGGGAAGGGGGCGGCCATCAGCGATGGGCAGTTTCGAAGGCTTGCAGATGCTCCAGGAGCGTCAGCGTGTAGTCGATTGTCAAACGGCGTTGGAACGGGACCCCTCATCGGCGTTCAAAAGGGGCCCCCTTTGCGGGTGGAGGATGCGCAATGGCCTCGTGATCGCGCAGCCGTAGGCGGAGCGATGACGAGGCCATTGCGTGCGATGATGGGACGGTAGCTCAGAGGCGGTTCTTGAAGCGCCAGCTCTCGTTTCCGGTCTCGACGATATCGCAGTGGTGGGTCAGGCGGTCGAGGAGCGCGGTGGTCATTTTGGCGTCGCCGAAGACCGAGGGCCATTCACCGAAGGCCAGGTTCGTGGTGACGATGACCGAGGTCTGCTCGTAGAGCCGGCTGATCAGGTGGAACAGGAGCTGGCCGCCGGACTGGGCGAAGGGCAGATAGCCGAGTTCGTCGAGGACGATGAAGTCCATTCGAGTGAGATAGTCCGCCATGCGGCCCTGGCGGCCCGCTCGCCCTTCCGCCTCGAGCTTGTTGACGAGATCGACGACGTTGAAGAAGCGTCCCCGGGCACCGGCACGGATGCAGGCCCGGGCGATGGCGATCGCCAGATGCGTCTTGCCGGTTCCCGTGCCGCCGATCAGGACGGCATTGCGCTGATGGGCGATGAAGTTGCCGGAGGCGAGATCGCGCACCAGCGTCTCGTTGATCGGCGTGTCGTCGAACACGAAGTCGTCGACGTCGCGGGCGAGCGGCAGCTTGGCGATCGTGATCTGGTATTTGATCGAGCGCGCCTGCTTTTCGGAGATCTCCGCCTGGAGAAGATCGCCGACGACACGGCTCGGCTCATGCTGACGCTTCACGGCCGTGGAGATGATCTCGTCGAAGGCCGCCTTCATGCCGTAGAGCTTCAGCTCGCCCATGGCGCCGAGGATCTCGGAGCGTTCCATCACAGTGCTCTCCTGAGGTTGTCGTAGCGTGCACAGTCCGCCGCCGGCTCGTGGCGAAGCCGCAGCGCGTCCGGGGTCATGATGGTCATCGTGCGTGCCGGCTCGCGGGCTCTGGCCAGGATGTTGAGGATGACGTCGGCGGAGTGGACGCCTTCGCCGAGCGCCTCCGAACACGCGGCCTCCACGGCAGGCAGGCCGTCGCTCAGCACCGCGGTGAGGATGTTGACCATCTGGCGCCCGCCATCGGGCGTGGTGCCGAGCTTGCGGCGCACGCGATCCAGGTGTGCGGGCAGGACCCAGTCCTTGAACGGCGCTCCGTTGCGAAGAGCGCCGGGCTTCCTCGCCAGGACCGGCACATAATGCCAGGGATCGTAGATCGTCTGGTCCCGCCCGAAGCAGCGCGGATGCTCGCCGACGATCCGTCCCTCCTGCCGGATCTCGATCCGATCGGCATAAGCGCGGATCTCTGAGGTGGTCCCGGAAATTCGGACAGGGAGTTAAGCTTGGTTCGG